>JBAHZU010000027.1:0-12275 GCA_037132875.1 Pontiella sp. | reverse complement strand
AATGCTAAAGGAAAAGCGCCTCATTTGCACTATTCCATTCTAAGCTTATTACCTGAAGTTTGGCGTATAGACAGTTCAACACAAGGTTATAAAAAAGCACTCTACTTAAACCCAATTGAGTATTTTGCAAAAGCCATATAACAAGTCAATTAAAAGGACTAAAAACAGCGGGCTATCTCGCTCCGCTCGTATTTTAGCCCACAATTTTAAGCCTCTCATTGCGGAAACATCCATCCCTGAAACACCACCCTCGACGGAGGTTCTTCCCGTGGGCATCCATCTTCCACGGCTCATCACGTGGCAAGCCGCGCCCTCATCTGCTATTCGTGCTTTTAGCATAGCCTCATGCCGCGCTGTCTATTCCGCCGCATCAAGTTTGGGGGCGGGGGCGTGAATGAGGTCGAGTGCCAAGGGAGCCACCGAGAAGGTTGCGGGGGTGGTTCCGAACAGCTCGCCATCGAGATCGAGCACGACCGAGGGGGTGCAACGTATTTCGATTCGTTGGCCTGTCAGGTAGGAAACTTCTGGTTCGTTGATATAGGAGCCGTCCGCCATGCTGGCGAATAGTTTGGCGGCCAATTTGAGGAGAGGAAGAGGTTGGATGATCGAGATGTTCAATTCGCCATCATCTATTCGGGCGCCTGGAGCAATTCGCATGCTGCCGCCTGCAGCATATTCAGCATTGCTTGCGATGAGCAAAAAGGTGGGGCCGGAATAGTCGACTTCATCAATGCGGATCTCCATGAATCGGGGCCGGAACAGGATTACTTGGAGAAGAGTGGCCAGATAATAGGCTCCTGTGGCGCCTAAAAATCGCTTCATCCAGGGTTTCATCATGGGGATGGAGGAGAAGCCTGCATTGGCAAACAGGAAGGCATGCCGGACGTTGGTCTGTTTGCCGTCGCCGCGCTCAATGCGGATGAGGTCAACGGCCTGTGATTCTCCGCCCTGCAAGGCCTTGATGGATGCTTCCAGCGATTGGATGTGGGCACATCGTGCAATGTCGTTTCCCGTGCCGCATGGAATAATCCCCAATCGAGGCCGCGGTTCCGGGCGATCCATTATTCCCGAAATTACCTCTCCAACGGTGCCATCTCCTCCGGCCACCACAAGGATTCCACCCGTTCCAATGTTCGCCGCAATTTCCCGTGCCTGTCCGGGGTGTTCGGTGAAGGTGATGGCGGACGAATCGATGGGTTCCGCCCAAGCCGTTTGGAATGCCTTCCACACGCGCAGGCCTGCTCCTCCGTTACTGGCTGGGTTTATGATGTAATGAGTTTGGGCCATCAATAGAGACGTATTTTTTGATCTGGTTTGCTCGTGGTTTGCGATCCCGCACTGCTTTTCGGATGGCGCGGGGGTCTATTGAATTAGCCAGTCATCGGCTTGGGCCATCAGGGTTTCCAAACATTGGAAGGCCACAGGGCTGTCGTTTAGGCACGGGATCATGCGGAACGATTCGCCGCCCGCGTCCATGAAAATTTTTCGGCCCCGCAGTTCAATTTCTTCTAGCGTTTCCAGACAATCGCAAAAAAAGGAGGGGCAGATGACGGCCAACTTCTTTTTTCCAAGGGCTGGAAGTTTGCTCAGGACGTCTTCGGTGTCGGGCTCCAGCCAGGGGTCTCGGCCCAGGCGCGATTGGAAGGAAACCGAATATTGATCGTCTGTAAGGCCGACTTTTTTCACTACGGCTTGGGTGGTGGCCAAACATTGGACGTGGTAGTCGGGCGCCGGCTGTTTTTTTAGATGCCGGATCGGTAACCCATGGTAGCTGAAGAGGATGTATTCTTGGATTCCTTCTAGCGAATGGGCGAGGGGATCGATCAATTTGGGGTGATCATAAAATGGAGGGGCCACGCGAAGTGTTGCCCGGCCTTTCAGTCGTTTTTTCACCAAGGCCGTGCAGCCGCCCGTGGTCGCCATTGCCGCATGGGGAAACATGGGCAATAGGCAAATTTCATCGACCCCTTGGGCCAGCAGTTTTTCAAGGGCTGATTCCGCAGAGGGACTGCCGAAGGCCATGCCGATTTCCACCGGATCGTTGAGCTGATGGTTCAGCCCAACGGCGAGGTTGGTGGAGTAGTGAACGAGTGGCGAGCCGTGGTCGGTCCAGATGGTTTTATAGGCACGGGCCGATTTTGCCGGTCGTTTGGCAAGGATGATCCAGTGAACGAGCGCATACCGCAGAGGGAACGGAAGGTCGATCACATAGGGATCCATCAGGAATTCTTTAAGATAGACCTGGAGGGCCGCTTCGGTGGGGGCTGCCGGCGAACCGGTGTTCATTAATAAAAAGCCACGTTTCATAATTGGATGAGGACACTAAGAGCACAGAGCTTCGTGTTTCTTCGCGTCCTTTGTGTTTTTGGGGTTATTGATCTGGCGGGCTATGTTGAGCCCGGAGAGGAGGGAGTTGGAAATCGAGATGCCGTCGCGATAGTGCCCGGCAAAATGGATGCCTTTATACTCCCGTTCAATGGTGTTCATGTGATCCAGGAAACGCTCGTATCCAATCACATATTGAGGAATGGCTTGTGGCCAAACGCTGCGGTGTTGAAAGTGCGGTTCGGCATGCAGGCCGAGGAGGTCGCGCAGATCTTGGAGGACCCGTTGAAGCATTTCGTCGGGGTTCATTTGTGCGCGCTCCGGCGTGCGGGCGCCGCCAATGAAAAGGGTTAGCAGCACCCTATCGTCGGGAGCACGCCGGGGAAAGATGGACGATGGGAAAAGGACGCCGAGCGAAAAACGCTTTTCCACTTCTGGAATCAGTATGCCGAATCCATTGAGCGGATGGTTGAAGTCGGTCTTCGCAAACCCGAGCGATAGGCTGGTGACGGCAGGATATTCAATGGCAGCAAATAGATCTAAATCGAAGGGCGTGTTGAGCGCGGGTTGTTGATGGGCCGGGAGGGCCAGCACCACATCCGAAAATTCCTGCTGGTTGATTCGCCAGATGCCTTCGCCCATCTGCTGGATCTCTTGCACGGGGGTATTCAGTTGAACCGCCCCGCCCAGCTTGGCGGCCAGTTGGAGGGGAAGGACTTCCATGCCGTCATCGAAGGAAAACATCGAGGCATCTTTCGACGCCGTTGTGGCCCGCTTCTTTCGTTTTCTTGCACCTTTTATGGCCCCCTTAATCAGGGATCCATATTCCTGTTCTAAGGCATAGAGTTTTGGGAAGGCATAGCGAGTGGACAGTTGGGTGGGATCGCCGGCATAGACCCCGCTGACAAATGGGTTGATGGCATAATCTAGAAACTCCTGCCCGAGCCTTCGCACCACAAAATCGGCGAGGCTCTCCTGTTCGTTCGAGGTTGAATGAATGAACGGTTCTTTCAGCAGGCGCAGTTTGGCTGTGGCGGTGAATGCGTCGGAGGTCAGCAGGGTCAGGGGAGAGGACGGCAGGGCAACGGGCTTGCCGTTGCGCACGATGAAACGATGGCTGGCCGCCGAGTTCCCCAGAATTTTACGGTCTTCAAGGCCCAGCTGCTGAATCAGTTTTCCAATGTCTGGATGCGTGTTCAGCATGGAGTTCGGGCCACATTCCACGAGAAAACCATCTTCGTGAATGGTTTTAATGCAACCGCCCACGCGGTCCGATGCTTCGAAGACCGTGCAGTCGATTCCTTTTTGCTTCAGTTCAAATGCGGCCGTAAGCCCGGTGATTCCTGCGCCAATAATTGCTACCTTTTTCATGCCTCCATTTTAACCGCCAAGGGGCCTGAATAAAAGTACGTAGTTTGCAAAGGTCGGTTGTTCCGCTGGTTTGCTGCGATTGCGTGCGGATTTTTTTTAACCAGCGGTAAAAAGAGGGCCTTTAGGCGAATCGGTCGGCGGGTTGGCGTGAGTACTGCTTGTGTAAGCCCTTTTCTAATGCCGATTCTTTCACTTGAATAAGCTGATCGGAATGGGATGCGCCCGCGCCGGCGAACGTTCGGGAAAAAAGCCCATCCTCCGGGATTAATTGTTGTGTGTTATAATTGTTTATATTTTTAAAACTTATAGTTTTCCAGAAAAGAGAAGGGCTAAATATGCGGTGTAACTTATCAGTATGGCGAAGGATACGATCTCTGGGGTGTGGATCCATACTTTGGTTCGCGATCTCCTCTTCGGTCGCGGAGGATTCGTCTCCCCCGCAGGTGCTCCTGATCCATTCGTATCACTCGGGATTTGAGTGGACGGATCGCATCACCGACGGCGTCATGGAGGGTTTCGGGGCCACCGATAAGGTCGTTCGATTGTCCGTTGAATACCTGGATTCCAAGTTGCACGAACTGTCTGAAGTTGCGGAAAATTTCAGGGCGCTCTGTGCGCTCAAATACAGCGAGAATCCGCCGGATGTCATTCTTTGTTCCGACAACAATGCATTGGAGTTTCTGGTGGAGTATCGGTTGGGTTTATTCCCCGAAACGCCCATTGTATTCTGCGGGATACATAATTTTTCGGACGATTTGCTCGGCGGCGCATCCATCATCACCGGAGTCATTGAGGAGCCGTCCTACCGAGAGACTGCCGAGCTGGCCTTGGCCATGCATCCGGATACCACGCGGATCTATGCGCTGGCTTGTTCGACGGCGCCCTCCCGCATTCACATGGAACGTTTTATGCGGAGTGTTCGCGGCATGGATCCGGCGGTGGAAATTATACCGCTGCACGATTTGTCGTTGCAGGAATTTGCTGAGGCCTTAGAGCAGACCGTTGAAACGGATCTGATCATTAATCTGGCTTTGCACCGCATGGGGGAGCATGACACGCTGTCGGTTCGCGAGGCCTATCGCTTCATTCGCGCCCATACCGCCGCGCCGATTTATAATTTATGGTCGGCATACCTCCAGACTCAATCCGAGTTTTTGGCAGGTGGGGTCATGATTGATGGCGAGGTGCAGGGTAAACTGATTGCAGAAATGGCGTTGAAGATTATCGAAGGAACGCCGGTCTCTCAACTCCCGATCGTGACCGACAGCCCGAATGTTCCCCTGCTGAATTATCGGGAACTTGAACGGCTCGGCCGCAGCTCCCTCGCCTTTCCCGATGATGTGCTGGTGATTAATCGCCCCTTTTCATTTTACGAAACGTATCATGTGCTGGTGTGGAGTGTGGTGGTTGTTATTTGGGGGATGACCACGCTGATTATTTTTCTCTACATCAGTATGCGACGGCGGCGGCGGGCGGAGGCCGAACTGCGGATTCAAGGCATGATGCTCCGCGAGCGCGAGGAAAAGCTGCGGGTCACATTGGATTCGATCGCCGAAGCGGTCATTACCACCGATGTCGATGGAGGGGTTCAGCATCTCAACCCGGTGGCCGAAGCATTGACCGGTTGGCGGAATGCGGACGCGGTGCAACGGCCCATTGGTGAGGTTTTCAACGCCTTTGACGCCGATAGCCGTGAGCCCCTCGTGAATCCGGTGGAGGAGTTGGTTGCGAAAGATGGCCCCATCATTCGGGGGAATCATACCCTTTTAATTTCTCGAAATGCCGACGAGTATCAGATTGTGGGTTCCGGTGCGCTGATTCGCGATGATCATGGCCTCATGATCGGCGTGGTGTTGGTTTTTCGGGATATTACCGAAAAACTGGTGCTGCAGGACCGGTTGCGACAGAGTCAAAAAATGGATGCCATCGGCCAACTTGCGGGCGGGATTGCCCATGATTTCAATAATATGCTCGGGGGAATTGTTGCCGCAACGGAAATGGCGCAGATTGAACTCCGCGAGGAGAAGGATCCCACGGATCTGCTGGACATGGTGTTGGCTTCGGCCGACCGCGCGGCCTCTCTGACGACCAAGCTGCTGGCCTTTGCCCGGAAGCAACCGATTGAATCCTCCCCGGTTGAAATTCATCAACCCCTGCAAGAAGCGTTAACCCTCTTTGCTCACACGGCCGACAAACGCATTCGCATTCATGGCGATCTATCCGGTGCAGAACAGTATGTCACGGGCGATTTTTCTTTGCTTCAGAGTGTATTTTTAAATTTATTCATCAATGCCTCGCACGCGATGCCAGCAGGAGGCGATCTCTATATTTCTGCGAAGCCGGTGGAGCTGGACCGGAGCTATTGCGAACAATCCACCTTCGATCTGCACCCCGGCCCCTTCATTGAGGTTGAAGTCCGCGATACGGGAGCGGGCATTCCTGAAATATTACTTTCCCGGATTTTTGAACCCTTTTTCACGACAAAAGACATTGGCAAAGGGACCGGGCTGGGGTTGGCCGCGGTTCTTGGAACCATTCAGCAGCATGGAGGCACCATTACGGTGCATAGCGAGCTGGAAATTGGAACCCGCTTCTGTATCATTCTGCCTCTGACCGAGCAACACCCCGAGCAATCCGACGATCTGCCATCCGAACAGGTTTGCGGCACGGGGACAATCTTGGTGGTGGATGATGAAAAAATCATGCGGGAAACCTGCCAGATGATCCTCGAGGATTTTGGCTATGAGGTCCTGTTGGCTGACAATGGGATCCAAGGTCTGGAATGGGTTGAAAAAGAGGCCGGACGTATCGACCTCATTTTGCTCGATATGGTCATGCCCGAAATGAACGGTCGAGACTGCTTCAAGGCCATCCGCGCAATTCGCCCGGATATGCGGATCATCATGTCGTCTGGAGTTTCGCGCCTCGAAGAACTCGGGGATCTGAAGGAGCAGGGCCTTTGCGGAGTGCTCCATAAGCCATACCGCCGGCTGGAGCTCGGCAAAATGGTCCAGATGGTGCTTCAGGAAAAGAACGGTTCTTAGACCGTCTGCGAATAGCGACCTTTGCGGATTTCGGCCTGGAGATAGGCATCGAACCGCATGGCAATAATGCGGATGAAGAGGCGGCCGAGCTGGGTGACGTGTAGGCCGTTTTCTTCGCGTTGCAACAGGCCGTCGGCTTCGAGATCATCCAGCGAGGCGAGGTCGGCTTTAAAATAGTCGGTAAAGTCAACGCCGAGTTCTTGAGAGAGCGTGGCGTAGTCGATGTAGAGGTTGCACATGATGTGCATGATGGCCTGATAGCGAATACGGTCGTCCGGAGTCATTTCATACCCACGCATAATCGGAAGCGTTCCGGCATCCAGCGCGGCATAATAGGCGTCGAGTTCTTTGGCATTCTGGAAATAGCGCCCATTAGCATGGGAAATGGCAGACATCCCGAAGCCGTGTAGAGCCACCCCCTTGTGCGTGCTATAGCCCTGAAAGTTTCGTTGGAGTGTTCCCTGGCTCAAGGCCCGTGCCATGCTGTCGTCTGGTTTTGCAAAATGATCCATGCCAATGTAGACATAGCCTTCATTTGTGAGCTTTTCAATGGTCAGCTGCAGCAGCCGCATTTTAAGTTCGGCATCGGGCAACGCATGTTCGAAGCTTTTCTGGAAGGGCTTGATCCATGGAATGTGTGCATAGCTGTAGATGGCAAAACGATCGGGGGAAAAGCTGAGCGAATCGTCCAAGGTCTGGCGAAAGGTTTGCTCGGTCTGCTTGGGAAGACCGTAGATCAGATCGAAGTTGATGGATTCAAATCCATGCTCCCGTAGCTGTTGATTGGCCTGAGTAATCAGGTCCAGCGATTGAATCCGGGCAATCGTTTGTTGCACCTCACGGTTGGTATCCTGTATGCCGAGCGATGCTCGGTTGAAGCCTGCTTTTCGAAGGGCTTGCACCGTTTCGGTCGTTAGGCAACGGGGATCAATTTCGGCTCCGGCTTCGACGGTTTCTGCCAGGGGGAAATAGCGACGGACCAGTGCCCCCAGTTGTTCAATTTCCGAGGGTTGGAAAAATGTAGGCGTTCCACCGCCCAGTTGCACCTGAACCACCTTGGATTCATCCGCAATTTGTTCGGCTCGGAGCTTGAGCTCTTTTTCCAGATAGCCCAGATATTTTGCGCTCATGGATTGGTCGCCCGTCACAATGTTGGTGCATCCGCAATAGAGACATTGCGTTTTGCAGAAGGGCAGGTGGAAGTAGAGAGAGAGGTCTGTTGCGGTGGGTGGTTTGGCTGTTGACGGTTCAAAGGCTTCCGTAAAATGGGTGGCCGGTGGATAGGAGGTGTAGCGCGGCCCCGGCTGATTATATTTGCGGAGCTGATCAAGGCTGACGGTTAGTGGATTCATGGTGGGCGGACTATGTCGGATTAGAGGGATAATTAGAACCCATGAAATGTCTGAAAACAACGGCGGGTGCAGGGCCTTGCCGGGCGAGTGCACGTGGAATTTAAGGGGGGATATGTTCTCAATCCGTTGCTGTGGAATAGGTAGAGGGGTCGTTGCCTTTGAACTTATCAATCAGGTGGAGGCAGTTTATGCCCGTTGCTTTTCGGAGGCCCCGCGCCCCGTTTCTCGCAGATACGATACGGCGTAGCCTATCCGCAGGACAAAAAGAACGCCGATCATGGGGGGAGGGCAAAAAGAAACCTGCGGGGGGAGGGTGAGGTGCTCTCTGAATAGGGCGGTGAAAATGAGGTTGCATTCATTGGGGTTGCCGCCATGGATCAATTTGTTGGGTTCATAACGGTATACAAGGGTGTTCTTCTGCAGTTTTATTTGTAACACCAAAATACAGCGGGTTTTTAAACAAAAAAGACCGCCCAGAGGGCGGCCTTTCTAGAATCGAATAAGGGATGCTTATTTGATTTTGCCTTCTTCACGGCGTTTGTTGATAACCTCTTCCGCAAGCGAGAACGGAACGGCCTCGTAGTGCTCGAAGGTCATGGAGAACGATGCGCGGCCCTGTGTGAGGGAGCGGATCGTATTGGAATAGCCGAACATTTCGCTCAACGGAACCATACCTTTAATGATCTTCATGCCGCCGCGCTCATCCATGGACTCAATGCGTCCACGACGCTGAGCGATGGTGGAGTTGCATGGACCCATGTATTCTTCCGGCGTGGTGATCTCGATGCTCATGACTGGTTCTAGCAACTGCGGATTACCTTTCATGAAGAGTTCTTTGAAGCCCTGACGTCCCGCAATCTGGAACGCAAAGTCTGAGGAGTCAACATCGTGGTAAGACCCATCGGTGAGGGTCACTTTCATGTCCACCACGGGATAACCGGCAAAAGGACCCGCGCCCAAGGCTTGGATCACCCCTTTTTCAACCGACGGAATGAATTCGGTCGGAATGCGTCCGCCCGTCACCTTGTTCTCGAACTCGAAGCCGTCGCCCGGCTTGCCCGGTTCAACGCTCATGACCACGTGGCCATACTGACCGCGTCCACCAGACTGCTTGGAGTGTTTGTAGGAACCATCGGCCGGAGCGGTTGCGGTTTCGCGGTACGCCACTTCTGGACGACCCACTTCAGCAACAACCCCGAATTCGCGCCGCAGGCGGTCAACGATGATTTCAAGATGAAGTTCGCCCATGCCCGCAATAATGGTTTCGCTGGTTTCATGGTCGAAGGCCACGGTGAATGTTGGATCTTCGTCGGCCAGACGATGTAGCGCTTCGCCGAGTTTTTCATTATCGACTTTAGATTCCGGCTTAATGGAAATCGAGATCACCGGGGCCGGGAAGTCCATGGACTCCAAGAAAATTTCGTTCTCTTTATCGCAGAGGGTATCTCCCGTTTTGGTTTCGGAGAGACCGGCCACGGCGACAATATCGCCGGCCACGGCGAGGTCGATGGCTTCTTGGCGGTTGGCATGCATGCGGAGCAGGCGGCCAATACGCTGTTTCTTCTGCTGGGAAGAGTTCCAGATCGTGGTGCCCGCAGTCATGGTGCCGGAATAAAGACGCAGATAGGTCAGTTTGCCCATGTGCTTGTCGGACATGATTTTGAAGGCCAGCGCGCAGAAAACTTCATCGTCGTCTACTTTACGCTGATTGTTTGGATCTTTCGTGCAGATGATCGGTGGAATTTCGTTCGGAGCTGGAAGAATCTTGATGACGCCGTCGAGTACTTGCTGAACGCCTTTGTTCTTGAGTGCCGTGCCACAGTAGACCGGAACGACCTGGCGAGCGCAGGTGGCTTTGCGTAGGATGCTCCAGATTTCGTCTTCGGAGAGGTCGCCTTCTTCGAAGTATTTTTCGAGCAACTCTTCGTCCATTTCCGCGCATTTTTCAACGAGGTTGTTGCGCCATTTTTTGGCGGTGTCGACCAAATCAGCAGGAATGTCAGTTTCGTCCCACTCCGCGCCTTTGGATTCTTCGTTGAAGATGAGGGCTTTCATGGTGATCAGGTCGATGATGCCGGTAAACGTGTCGGATGCCCCGATTGGAATCACAACCGGAACCGCATTGGCGCCGAGCATTTCCTTAATCCCGTCCACCACGGCAAAGAAGTCCGCGCCGATGCGGTCCATCTTGTTAACAAAAGCAATTTTTGGAACTTCGTACCGTTCGGACTGATGCCAAACCGTTTCGGACTGAGGTTGCACGCCGCCCACCGCGCAGTAGAGGGCAATTGCGCCGTCGAGTACCCGCAGCGCACGTTCCACTTCCATGGTGAAGTCCACATGGCCGGGGGTATCGATGATGGAGATCATGTGGTCTTTCCACATGCACGTGGTAGCCGCGGAAGTGATCGTAATGCCACGTTCCTGCTCTTGTATCATCCAGTCCATGGTGGCTGCGCCATCATGTACTTCGCCAATTTTATGCGAGCGGCCAGTGTAGTAAAGGATACGTTCGGAAACGGTGGTCTTGCCGGCGTCAATATGCGCCATGATGCCGATGTTACGGACATTCTTTAAAGGGACTTCTCTTGGCATTGTTCTTCCTCGTTAATAATTATAACTGCGCAGCGCCGCCCTGCGGAGCCATTCGTAGATGTAAATTTTCTTTATTCCTATAAAGGCGCGACAATATGCCCCCTGTACGGATCATCTTCAAGGTCTATTTGTTAAAAGTTGGTAATCTGGGGAATACGTATTTTTCAGGAATAAATTGTAGACGCTCGATCCCGCTTTCGCGGTGCGGCCTTGCAGTATACGTTTTAGTTTAAAAGGGGTTAGTTTGATAAGTGGCATTCTCTTATATAAAAGTCTTATCTGATGATACTCCTTTCGCTTTGTTCGAGCCGCACGTATCCGTTTGTAGCGACCGGTGTATCTTTTGATTTGTTGAACGTCTTCGGTTTGAGCCCTCGGAGCAGGCATTTATGCCGTCAGGGCTCGGCTCTCTGTTGAGATAATCCGCCAAGGAAAATAAAATGAGCAGAAAAATAGAACCCGAGGATTGGGGGCGTTTCTCGTGTTGGTCTATGCCATGAGCGGCTATGCCGCTTCGTTTGGAACGGGAACGAATGAGTTTAATCTCACATTCCAGCCGATTTCTGGCGAAAAAAAATCCATCGAGTGGATGCGGACAGGTGGCCTATGATTATGGCATCGGCCCCCATGAAATCACCGCGAATCAATGGGCAAAATATGTAAATAGCACGGGAGGGGCGGTGGGAAGCGGATCTTCCTCTAATATAGCTCCCACCACGATCGGTAATCAGGCGGTGAATAATGCGAGCTGGGACGAGGCCGCGCAGTTTGTGAATGGGCTCAATACCAGTTCCGGTTATGCATCGGCCTATAATTTCGATGCCACGGGCGCCATGAGCCTGTGGGACGCCAGCGCGCAATCCGCCACCAGTGCCTACCGCCATAAAGATGCGGTCTATGTGCTTTCCTCCGAGTTTGAATGGATCTGACGCCCCTCTTGCTGAAGGTGTTGATGTTGCGGGTAAGGCGGCCTCATCGCCGCACCTTATTTGTTTTAGTTAAAAGGTGTTAATCTGCGATGTATAATTCTTTTATAAATAAGTCTTGTCCGAAAAGTCCCGTTCTGCTTTGTTCCAGCGTTACGGGTGTAATTTATTGAGGCCTCGGGGTCTTTTTATTATTTGTGCAAGGCGGTATTTTTCCGAGGGTGGGCTTCAAGGCTCGGCTCTCGTTGAGGTAATCCGCAAAGGAAAATAAAAAATGAGCAGAAAAATTGATGCCCAAGGATTGGGTGTGTTTCTCGTGTTGGTCTATGCCATGAGTGGCTATGCCGCTTCGTTTGGAACGGGAACGAATGCGTTTAATCTCACATTCCAGCCGATTTCTGGCGAAACCAATCCGTCGGCCGAGCACAATTACGGACAGGTGGCCTATGACTATGGTATCGGCACCTATGAAATCACCGCGGATCAATGGTCGAAATATGTAACTATAACTGGAGGGCCGGTTGGGAGTGGATCTGCCTATAATTCACCTCCAACCACGAGCGGCAACCAGGCCGTGAATTTTACGAGTTGGGACGAGGCGGCGCAGTTTGTGAATTGGCTGAACACCAGTTCCGGTCATACGCCGGCCTACAATTTCGATG
>JBAHZU010000015.1:0-20268 GCA_037132875.1 Pontiella sp. | reverse complement strand
AAACTCGATATTAATCCCGCCGACTATCTTCGCGAAGTTCTCACCGCGCTCCCAACGATGAAACAAGCCGAAGCCGCCAGCTGGACTCCCGCTCAGTGGAAGTCAAATTCCGAAAGCACCACCATTTAGCCTCTGTCAATAGGGTGATCGAAGAGACGCTTACTGTAATTTCGGTGGAGCGACAGAAGCAATGCTCTCGCAGCACACCAGCCCATGAAGGATGTCTTTTCATCTTCATGGCGCATTTCGCTTAATCTCAGAGGGAATTCACGCGTATTCATAAAAAGAAGGTGCGCCCTGCTGGGCGCACAAAAAAAACGGGGGCCGACCGAAGTCCGCCACCGCCGTCACGACTCAATCGTCAGGGTTTACAAACCTAAAACATGCTTCATGGCATCTTTCATGGTGTAGAGTTTGGCCTCTTTCGTTGCCACCCAGACGGCCGCCTGCAAAGCACCCATGGCAAATACATCGCGATTGGTTGCACGATGCGAAAGTTCTAGCAGTTCGCCAACTCCCGCCATCATCACGGTGTGGTCGCCCACAATATCGCCGCCGCGGATGGCATGAAATCCAATTTCTTTTTCTGGGCGCTCCCCTGGCAGGCCGGTACGCCCATCCACCTGCACCTCTTTCAAATCCCAATCGTAGCCATCGGCCGCCGCCTGCCCAAGCATGAGCGCGGTGCCGCTGGGCGAATCCTTCTTCAAACGATGATGGCTTTCGGTCACTTCAATGTCATAGCCCTTATCCTTGAGCGCGCGGGCACCCACCTCCACCAAATGGCAAAGCAGGTTAATGCCGAGACTCATATTGCCGGAAAGTACCACGGCCGTTTTCTCGGACGCGGTAGTAACCGCAGCAATTTCGTCTGCGTTCAAGCCGGTGGTTCCAATTACCCAAGCCGTACCCCACTCGGCAATGCGCGACGCATTGGCCGCGGTTGCGGAGGGCGATGAAAATTCAATAATCACATCGGCGGCCGGGCCTACTTCAGCCAGATCAGAAACCACCTGAATACCGGCGGCCTTGCAACCGGCCATCCGTCCGGCATCGGTTCCAATGCCTGGAACGGCCGGAACATCAACCGCACCCACAAGTTCCAAGCCTTGGACTTTTTCTTCTAGAATACAGCGAATCAATGCTTTGCCCATGCGACCGCATGCACCCTGAACTACCACTTTTGCCGCCATTAGAGAACTCCTACCGCTTCGAGCGATGCACGTAGCACGGCTTTATTTTCATCGGTGGTTGAGCACATGGGCAACCGATAGATTTCTTCCAGCATGCCTTTCATGGCCATTGCCGCTTTAATTGGAATGGGATTGGTATCGATAAAGAGATCGTCGAACAGCTGAGCATATTTGTTGTGCAACGCCTCAGCCGTTTCAAAATCGCCATCCAAAGCCGCTTGAACCAGTGCCGTGACTTCTGCGGGGATCAGATTGGACGCCACAGAAATCACTCCGCATCCACCGGCTTTGATCATCGGCAAGGCCAAGGAATCGTCGCCCGACATCACTTCAATATCACAAAGCGCTTTAATATCGGTTACGCGTTGAACGGAACCAGCGGCCTCTTTCACAGAAACAATATGCTCGTGCTGGGCCAATTCAGCAACGACCTCCAACGGAATTTCTTTGGCCGCACGGCCGGGCACGTTATAGAGCACCACAGGCACGCCAATATCAGCCACCGCGGAGAAATGCTGAATTAAGCCCGAGTTATTGGGTTTGTTGTAATAGGGAGTCACTTGAAGTGTTCCATCCACGCCGAATGCCGCGGCCGCCTCAGTCAGTTCAACCGCTTCTGCCGTTGAATTCGCGCCGGTCCCCGCCATGATTTTGACGCGCCCCGCGGTGATCTCCATTACGGCTTTGATCACCTGCAGATGCTCTTCCGGCCGCAAGGTGGGCGACTCGCCCGTGGTTCCAACCGGAACAATTCCGGCAACGCCACCTGCAATATTAAACTCAACGAGCTCAGCCAGCTTGTCAAAATCAACTGCACCCGCTGTATTAAACGGCGTCACCAACGCCGTATATACCCCTGTAAAATACATATTCTTTTCTCCAACCGTTGGAAGCACTAGGCACTAGGCATTCGGCACTAGTGATGACCTGTGTTTCCTCGCGCGTGATTGTTGAATCAACACGACTACCATCTTTTCTATTTCTGCTCAAAATTCAAGCGCATCTTTCGATTCTTCTTTCGAAAGCAACCTCGCCGGCGTGGTCCAAGTCAGCAGGGGTTCCTTTCAGACCGACAAAACCCACTTCAGCATCGGACCCGCATGCCCAATCCCAAGTTCTTTAGGCTTTAAACGTGGCCAATCCACCCAAATCCAGTGTGGCAAAATGATCTTTCATGGTTTCGGCGCGACGGATCTCGATGACCTCTCCGCTTTCGCGCAGCAGCAACTCGGCCGAGCGCAGTTTGGCGTTGTAGTTAAAGCCCATCGAATGGCCGTGTGCCCCGGCATCGTGAATGACCACCAGATCGCCAATATCTACTTGCGGAATGGCGCGATCGATTGAGAACTTATCGTTATTTTCGCAGAGCGAACCGGTTACATCACACACAAAATCACAGGGAGCCTCTTCTTTTCCGGCGATCGTAATGTGGTGATAGGCTCCATACATGCCCGGCCGCATCAAATTGGCCATGCAAGCATCGGTTCCCACATACTGCTTATAGGTCTTCTTTTTATGCAGCACACGACCGATCAGATATCCGTAGGGGCCCGTGACCATACGGCCGCATTCCAAGCGAATCGACAGCTCGTTCAGGCCTTTGCCCACAATAAGCGCGTCGTAGAGTTTCTTAACGCCCGCACCCAGCACGGCCAGATCCACGGCATCCTCTTCCGGCTTATAGGGAATACCAATACCACCACCAAGGTTCACGAATTCAAATTCAATACCCAATTCCTTGCTCAAATCCCCCACCAATTCGAACAGCATCTGCGCGGTCTCGATGAAGTAGCTCACGTCTAACTCATTCGAAGCCACCATGGTGTGCAGCCCAAAGCGCTTCACACCTTTATCGCGCAGGATACGATACCCCTCGAACAGCTGCTCGCGGGTGAAGCCATATTTGGCTTCTTCGGGATGGCCGATGATGGCATTTCCAGCTTTTAAAGGGCCGGGATTATAGCGACAGCAAACCAGTTCAGGAATCCCCACGTGGTCTTCCAAATATTGGATGTGCGAGATATCATCGAGATTAATGATTGCTCCGAGGTCTTTGGCTTTCTGGAATTCATAGGCTGGCGTGGCGTTGGAGGTGAAGATGATATCCTCCCCCAGCACGCCCACTTCTTCCGACAGCAAAAGCTCGCCGAACGAAGAACAATCGGAACCAAACCCCTCCGCCTGGAGGATTTTCATCAGGTACGGATTCGGAGCCGCTTTGACGGCAAAGTATTCCTTAAACCCCGGATTCCAAGCAAACGCCGCCTTCAGACGCTTTGCATTTTCTCGGATGCCCTTTTCGTCGTACAAATGGAAGGGGGTTGGGAACCGCTGTGTCAGCGCCTCCAGCTCGTCTTTACTCAAAGGAATCTTCTTTTCGGCCATATTTTTCTCCTAAAATCAATCGCGGGACTATACACAACTGCCCACAGTTTCCAACGATTGGAACAGACAAATTCAGCCCAGACGGCGGAACAGGATCCCGACCATGGCAACGGCCATCGCAGGAAAATAAAAATCCCCGCAGCAAGCCGCGGGGTATTAAACCCTCGCTTCGCAATAAAAAAGGGCTTCACCCCAATTGGAGAAACCCTTTTTCACTGCCGAGAAGTACCGCTTAGTTCTTTTCTTTCATCGTGGCCAGTACGCGGAGGCGCAGGGCGTTGAGCTTGATGAATCCGGTTGCATCGGACTGATCGTAACCGCCTGCTTCGTCGAAGCTTACGAGTTCTGGACTGTAGAGTGAAAACGGAGACTTACGTCCACAAACGTGCACGCCGCCTTTATACAGCTTCAACCGCACATCGCCCGTAACCGTTTTTTGACTCTGCAGAACGGCCGCCTGGAGCATTTCACGCTCGGGAGAGAACCAGAAGCCGTTGTAGACGAGCTCTGCATATTTGGAAACAAAACCGTCGCGCAGGTGCATGACTTCACGATCCATACAAATGGATTCCAGCGCACGGTGTGCGTGGTGCAGGATGGTTCCGCCGGGAGTTTCATACACTCCACGGTCCTTCATGCCGGTGAACCGATTTTCAACGATGTCAATCCGACCAATGGCATGTTCACAACCAAGGGCGTTCAGCTTTTTCAGCAGGGCAGCAGGGCCGAACCTCTCGCCATTGACTGCCACTGGAATCCCTTTTTCAAAGCTGATTTCAACATATTCCACTTCGTCGGCGGCTTGACTCAGGGGCTTGGTCATACACCACATCTCTTCATCGGGTTCCGTCCAAGGATCTTCCAGAATGCCGCCTTCGAAACTGATGTGCAGCATATTACGGTCCATGGAATAGGGCTTGGCTGCCGACACGGTGGTTGGGATGCCCCGCTCTTCCAGATATTTGATCATGTCGGGACGCCCTTCGAAGGGGAAGTCTTCCGGCATCCGCCAAGGAGCAATCACTTTAATATCGGGCTTCAGCGCATAGGCCGTCAGCTCGAAACGAACCTGGTCGTTGCCTTTTCCGGTGGCTCCGTGGCAGATTGCTTCTGCGCCTTCGAGATTGGCAATATCGATCATACGTTTGGCAATCAGCGGGCGCGCAATGGAGGTGCCCAGCAGGTAAGTGCCTTCGTAGATCGCGTTGGCTTGCATCATTGGATAAATGTAGTCGGCGGCAAATTCGTCCTGAACATCGTCGACATAGCACTTTGCGGCGCCGTGTTTTAGTGCTTTTTCTTCCAATCCGTTGAGTTCTTCTTCCTGTCCCACGTTGGAGCAGTAGCAGATGACTTCTGCATTATATTTTTCCTGGAGCCAAGTCAGCAACACAGTGGTGTCGAGACCGCCGGAATAGGCCAATATCACTTTCATAGTCATTTCCTTTCGTATCGCTATTGGATGAATCGATCTGTGAATCCATGGATTACGGACGGTTCCGCCTAGGCATCCAAAAACTCACACGTCCCTACAGCCCGTCTGATTAAAATGGGATGTCGTCTTCGTATTCGTCGAAGTCGGCCGGAACGTCTTTATCGGCCACTGGGGGCTGGTCTTCAGCAGCCGGAGCAGCCGCCGCCGCACTGGACTGGATTTTCCAACCCTGAAGGTTGTTGAAATAGCGCCCATTATACTCGCGGCCACGGATATCGAAAGTCACGGTGACTTCTTGGCCAACCTGAATGGTGTCGAGCAGGCTCACTTTGTCCTGAACAAATTCCAGATTGATTTCCTGCGGATATTTTCCATCTTCCACGACCACGACCATTTCACGCTTGGTGAACCCGCTGCCGAAGGTCTGAGCATCTTGGATCAGTTTTACTTTTCCGGTTAAATCATACGCCATTTTATTATCTCCTTTATCTAAAATTATTCACCCCTGCCTCACGGTCAGGGATTCGGCAACTGGGCCGCCATTTCATCGTGCAATTCCTCGCAAGCTTCACCCATCAGCTTGAGCGCCTGCTCGATTTCCTCCTGCTTTACATTCAGCGGGGGGAGTAATCGGAGCACATTACCTGCTGTGGCCAGCGCAAGCAGGCCTTTTTCCTGCAATTTTTTCTGCAGTTCCGCCGCGGGAACATGCAGCACCAAGCCCAACAAAAGTCCAAAACCCCGAACACTTTCGATCCACGACTCATGCTTGAGCGCAATCTGGCTTAGCCCTTCCGTAAAATACGCGCCCATCGACAACGTATTTTCGAGTAAATCCTCTTCCTCAATCACATCCACCACGGCCTGAGCGGCGGCACAAGCCAATGGAGTTCCGCCAAAGGTGGTGGCATGATGACCCGGCTGAAAAACATCGGCCAATTTTTCGCCGGCCACCATCGCTCCAATCGGGAATCCATTGCCCAGCCCTTTCGCCAATGAGAAGGCATCTGGCAGCACCTCATAGTTCTGGAAGCCAAACCACTTGCCGGTTCGCCCCATGCCCGTCTGCACTTCATCACAAAGAAGGAGAATGCCCTGTTCATCACAAAGTTTCCGAAGGTCGGACAGGAATTCCGACTGGGCCGGAATTACGCCACCCTCGCCCTGCAGCGCCTCGACCAAAACCGCAACGGTCTTGGGAGTAACGGCCTCTTCGACGGATTGAATGTCGTTAAAGTCGGCCAAGACAAACCCTTCTGGTAGCGGGCCGAATCCGATTTTAACCTTATCCTGCCCCGTCGCGGTCAGCGTCGCAAGCGTGCGACCATGGAACGACTGCCGCATGGTAATAATTTCATATTTCCCCTGCTCACTGCCCCAAAGCCTCGCGAGTTTGATCAGCCCTTCATTGGCCTCCGCGCCGGAATTGGCAAAGAAACACTTGGCGCCCGGCAACCCAGAATGCTGAGCGAGCGATTTGGCAAGCACCGGCTGTTTTTCATTATAATAAAGATTCGAGACGTGAACCAACGTGGCCACTTGATCCTGCACGGCATGAACCATTTTCGGATGACAATGGCCAATGTTCGTGACAGCAATGCCCGAAACGAAATCAAGATATTCCTTCCCCTCAGCATCCCACACAAAAGTGCCCGATCCCTCAATCAGCGCAATGCCCGGCGCATAGGTGGGCATCAGGTAATCCTGTTGTAATTTTGCAATTTCTTCCGTTGTCATAGTCTAATTCCCCTGATGAGGATCGAATGGATCGTTCCATTCGATCTTATTCCGTGATCTCCGTCCCAACCCCTTCGGACGTAAACAATTCAAGCAACAGCGAATGCGGCATCGCTGCATCAATAATATGGGCCTTCTTAATGCCCGACTTCACCGCACCGACCATGCCGTTGATTTTAGGCAACATGCCACCCGCAATCACCCCTCGGCTAATCAGTTCATCCACCTCGCCTAAATGCAGCGAGGAAATTACAGACGTCATATCTTCGGGATCCAACAATAACCCCGGAACATCGGTAAGAAACACGAGCTTTCTTGCCTTCAGTGCCACCGCAATCGCCGTGGCCGCATCATCGGCATTGATGTTATAGAGATTTCCGTTTGGCCCCTTGCCCAGCGGCGTGATCACCGGAACAATCTCCGACTTCAAATAGGCCGTAATCGGCTCGGTATCGACCGAGGTCACTCGGCCGACAAATCCCCAGTCTAGCTCTTCGTTGGTGACCGGATCCTTGCCCACCATTTTTTCAACATGCAGAATATCTTCCCCATGAATGCCTCGGGCTTTTCCATGGTATCGCTGAATGATCTCCACCAAATGTGGATTGACCTCTCGGTTCAGCACTTTTTCCACCACCTGAATCGCGGCCTCATCTGTCACGCGCAGTCCGTGTAAAAAATTTGGAGCAATATTAGATTCTTTCATCGACCGAGAAATGGCCTTGCCGCCACCATGCACCACCACAGGGAACATACCCATGCATTCCATGAACGCAATATCCTGCATAATCCGGCTATAGCCTTCTTCGCTTTCCATGATGCTTCCGCCCAGCTTCACCACCACGGTTTCCCCGCGGAACTGCTGGATATATGGAAGCGCCTCGATCAGTGCGGCCGCTTTTTCGATAAATTTATCCATTCCGTATTTCCTGTCCTATATTTAATGTGTCTTCCGCCACTGGGGAGGTGGGCATTCCCGCTGGTTCATACCCCATTTCGAGAACCTCATTCGTCCCCGGCAAGCCATGCGATGCGTCCAAAAATTGGAAAACACAGGCACGGCGTCCTCGATCCACTAATAATTAATCCGCACGTATTCTTCGGTGCAATTACAGGTATAAACGACGGCGTCTCCTTTTCCGATGTGCAGGTCAATATGTATAGCAAAATCAGATTGCGAAACCACCTTAATCAAATCCTCTTGCGCCACACCCGACAAACACCCTCCGGCCACGGCTTGCGTGTCGTCATAGAAGATGTCCACCTGCTCTTCGATGACTTGCGCCTTCGAATAGCCGATCGAATCCATAATCCGTCCCCAATCCGGATAGGATCCCGCCCACGCGGTCTTATTTAGCATCGAATTGGCCACGGCCCGAGCGGCGAGATTGGCCTCTTCGTCCGAAGCCGCACCCTTCACCTTGACGGTCACAAATTTATCTGCGCCCTCGCCGTCGTGCACAATCATCATGGCCAACTCGAAGCAGACCGCTTCCAAGGCCTGCGAAAAGGCGCTCCAATCGTTGGAACGTTCCTTGAGCGTCTGAATTCCGGATTCCCCATTGGCGAAGGCCAGCACGGTATCGTTGGTGCTCTGGTCGCCGTCGATCGAGATCCGATTAAAGCTGCGATCCACCGCCTTTTTCAGAGCCGCCTGCAACGCAGGCTGTTCCACGGCAGCATCGGTGGTAATGTAGGAAAGCATGGTGGCCATGTTCGGCTCAATCATGCCAGCCCCCTTGGCAAAGCCAACGATTTTAACCTGCCGCCCGTCGATCTGCAATTCGGCAACAGAAACTTTGGGGCGCGTGTCGGTGGTCATCATTGCTTCCGCGCAATCCTGCACCTTTTCAATCAGCGCGGCGTCGAATAGCTTTTCAATGCCGGGGATAATTTTATCCAGCGGGAGCTGCGGCCCAATCTTCCCCGTGGAACAAACCATGATTTCTTGCGGCTCGCAGCCGATCACTCGAGCGGTTTCCGCAACCATTTCTTTGGCGGCCACCATGCCCTCGGATCCGGTGCAGGCATTGGCAATGCCACTATTCATGACCACGGCCCGGGCCACACCATGTTCCAGATGCGCCCGACACACCTTAACTGGCGCCGCACAAACCTGATTGGTCGTAAACACGCCGGCAACAACCGCGGGAGCATCCGAAAGGATCATCGCCATATCTTTTACGTGGCCCGGCTTAATTCCAGCGGATATTCCTGCGCACTTGAACCCTTTCGGCATATGAATTTCTGAAAACATGGTCCCTTCCTTTCTTCCAAGGATTGGAAGTCGGATTAAAAAGATTTCCCAACTATTGGAAAACAAAAAAAGCCCCCCGACTCCGGGAGGCTTTTGCAACGTTCAGTTCCGAACGATTAACGTTTGGAGAACTGGAAGCGTTTACGCGCACCCGGCTGACCCGGTTTTTTACGTTCTTTCATACGGGAATCACGAGTAAGGAAGCCGCCCTTTTTCAGGATGTCTCTCAATTCTTCATCCGAATTAGCAAGCGAACGAGCAACCGCGTGAACCACTGCGCCGCACTGGCCGGATTTTCCGCCGCCCTTTACAGTAGCGATTACGTCGAATTTACCAGCAACGCCGGCACAATCGAATGGTTTCTTCAGCAGTTCCTGCTGGAGGGCCGTGTTGAAATATGCGTCTGACTCAAGTCCGTTAACAGTGATTGTTCCGGTACCTTCAGTCATGCGAACACGTGCAACAGAAGTCTTGCGACGGCCGGTTGCTTGGAGTGTCAGAGTATCTTTTGCCATGATAATTAATCCTGCTTAGATGTTGAGTGCTAGTTCCTGCACCTGCTGTGCAACGTGCGGATGCTCGCCACCAACATATACTTTCAGACGCTTCAGAATCTGGCGAGACTGACGGTTGGTTGGCAACATGCCTTTAACAGCCTGAGTGATGATGCGTTCTGGATTCTTTTTACGGATGTCTTTCGCCGTCGTTTCAGTACGACCACTGGAGTATCCTGAATAATCCTGATAGATTTTCTTATCTTCTTTGTTACCAGTCAGCTTGATTTTCTCACAGTTGATGACAACAACGAATGCGCCGACGTCGACGTGTGGAGTATAAGTAGGCTTGTCACGACCGCGCAGAGCGTCCGCAATTACAACGGCCAGACGGCCAGCCGGTTTGTCGGTAGCGTCGACTACAAACCAGTCGCGCTTGATATCAGCCTCATTGGGCATAAAAGTTTTCATTTAAATAGTCCTCTATCTCTGTTCTGTAAAAACACAAGGTGGGGGAAGCTATAGAAGAGCCCCCTATGTGTCAACCCCTGTACGTAAGAAGTTTGGAGCTTTTTCCAAAGCCAACTTGCGTGCTATAAATGGGGCATGAGATTCGCACTGACCCATATACGCCTGCGCAAACGACCAACATGTCTGGGATGGCTGCTGATCACAACCCTATTCTGCCTAATTTTTGCAACCATCGCGTGTAACCTCTATGCCTTCCTCGCCCCAGAACAACCGTGCCACAAAGGTCTCATGGTGATTGAGGGCTGGATTCACGACACGGCACTCGACGAAGCTATCGACCAATTCCGCACCGGCGATTACACAAAAATTGTGTGCACCGGCGTACTCATTGAAACCGGTAGTTACCTCCAACCTCTCAAATCGTATCCAGCAATGACGGCCTTACGCCTCCAAAAAATGGGGATTGATCCTAACAAAATTATCGTAACGGTGGCCGACCCCGCAAAAAAAGATCGGACCTATCTTGCGGCCGTGGCCCTTCGCGAAGCCTTTATTACCCATGAAATGGACGAAACCGACCTGTACCTCATCACCGTCGGACCGCATGGACGCCGGAGCCGCATGCTTTTTCAAAAAGCACTAGGAGCAAACTATAACATCGGCATCACCTGCCTTGCGCCGGCCTCCTACCCCCCCGAAGAATGGTACACCTGCAGCGAAGGCGTTCGCAATGTACTGAATGAACTGATCGCCTACGGCTATGCCAAACTATTTTTCCACCCCTGATGACCGACGCCGAAAACAACCCCCTACTCTGGCTCACCATCTTCTCGCTGAGCGAACAGGCCACCCGCGATGGACTGACCGGCCTCTATAACCGACGCTACTTTGAAGAAACCTTGGCCGACCACACAGCAACGGCCCAACGATATGATCGCCCCCTGAGCCTTGTCCTCTTCGACCTCGACGAGTTCAAACAGATCAACGACACCAACGGACATGCCGCAGGCGACTCGGCTCTCAAAGATTTTTCCGACCGATTAAAATCCACTGCACGGGCGGCCGACATTATCTTCCGCATCGGAGGCGACGAATTTGCCGCCCTGCTCCCCGAGACCGATCCTTCCAATGCCTGGAAGTTTGCAGAGCGAATCATCCGAGAACAGAAGCACCCCTTCGTCACCGCCGGGATTGCCGCCCTGCCCTCTGTCGATCTTTTCAAAGAGGCCGATGAGGATCTCATGAAGAGAAAAAAGAAAAACAGGCATACCGCACCGCCCCCAAGCAACCCTGCGGATTGACCGTTCACAGGCGGACGATCTCTATTTTAAAAGAAAATAATCCCCGCAATCGCGGAACCAATCACCAGCAGAACCGGGCTGACCTTCCATTTTGCAATCAGCAAAATACAGACTCCGGAAATAATCAGCGCCGGCCCATTGGTGACCGCCACCTGGCCAATCTGCCATGCGGCCGCGGCCACCAAACCCACCACGGCCGGTCGGAGCCCCCCGAAAACGGCTTGCGTTCCGGGCCGCTCATAAAAATGAAAAATGAAAAAAGCCACGGATGACATCAGAATCATCCCGGGCAAAGCCACAGCCAATGTGGCCGCCAAAGCCCCCAACACGCCCCCAACTTCATATCCCACAAAAGTTGCCATATTAATGGCAATGGGCCCGGGTGTACTTTGCGAGATGGCAATAAAATCGACAAACCGCTCCGTTGTCATCCAACCGCGTCGCTCCACCTCCTGCTGCAGAAAAGATAAAACGGCATAACCTCCCCCAAAGGAAAATAGCCCAATCGTGAAAAAGGCCGCGAAAAGCTGGATCAATACACTCATACCCCAGTCCCCTTACGAAACAGGAGGCCCCCAAGTAGCCCCCCGGCGAGAATCATCAGCACCGGATGCAGGCCCAATCCAACGATCGCCAGAAAGGATCCAACGGCAATGGCTCCCTTCATCAGCGAATTGACCGACTTTTTACCGACTTGCCAGGCCGCCATCACAATCAGAGCCACCACGGCGGCGCGGATGCCCGCAAAGGCCTTCTGCACCCACGGATGGTCAAAATATGGCGTCAAAAAAGCCGCGACCACCAGAATAACCACCACCGAAGGAGTGGCCATGCCGACTGCAGCAGCAAGGGCGCCGGGAATCCCGCGCTTACGAAAACCGATCAGGGTGGAGGTATTCATGGCAATAATGCCGGGCACGGACTGCCCAAGCGCATAATAATCCACCATTTCCTCATCCGAGATCCAACCCTTGGCATCCACCACCTCGGACTTCATCAACGGGAACATCACATAGCCCCCCCCAATCGTGATGGCACTAATGCGCATGAAGACACACAAAAGCTCCAATAGCTTCGGAGATTCCGTTTTTTCAGCCATTGGAGCCTTTCTGATTTTAATTGCGGTTCGCTTTAGTAGCTCACGCAAGAGGCGTGCAGTGCCTCAATTTTTTCAGCAATTTTGTCGACCACGGCACAATCAACCGTTTCGCCGGTGCGCAGAATCGCCAGAGAGTTCTCCCCGGATAGATCGTGCGGGTTGCGCATGTCGTCGATGTTCACGCCGGCATCAGCCAACGCATTACCAATCAGGCCAATTACGCCCGGCCGATCTTTATAAATAAAGATGAGCGCGGTTCCGGTCGGCTCAAAATAGAGCTTTTCGAAATCGTTGATGCGGGAAATCATCATATTCCCTTCCGCAACCGTTCCTCGAACACTCACGCGTTTGAAGTGCGCGGCATCCACCGAGGTGGTCACATCCACCGTAATCGAGTTGCCATAGCCCTTAGAGGTGTCGGTTTCGCGGTTAAAGTATTCCACGCCCATTTCCTTGAGATATTCCAGCGCCGCATCATAGCCCTGCGTGCGATCGAAGTCGTCGGAAAGTGCCGCAACAATTTGAACCAGCAACCAGTCCGCAAACTTGGCAAGATCACCATAGAAGCTGGTTTCAATCAGCTTCATCTGCTTGTTCCCACCCGCAATGCCTCGGCAGGTGTGCGCCAGCGCGAAGGCCAGCTCGGAGTATGCACGATCCAACCCTTCCGGAATATCGCGATTCACCACATAGGATGCGATGCCCTTATCGTCATAACCAATCAGCTGAGACGCAGAACGATGCGCCGCATTCCAGTTGGCTTCCACGGTGCTGGCCCCCAAATGTGGCAACATAATATCCGCGAGTTCAGCAATCGGCTTATCGCCAGCCGCATCTTTTGAATACACATCATTGAGCAGACGCAGGCCTTTATCGGCCTTCAGCTCACGAAAATCATCTTCATTCAAAATTCCGGATCGAGCGCAGTTGATCAGCGTGGCGCCGTTCTTCATGCGAGCGATGAGAGATTTATTGATAATCCCGCGGGTTTCATCATTTTCCGGCATGTGCAGGGAAATATAGTCGCATTTCTCAAAAATCTCGCCGAGTTCAACCGATTCCGCGCCCAAATCCCGAGCCCGTTCTTCGGAGAGGAAGGGGTCGTAGGCTAAAATCTTGACCTCGAAACCGGATAGACGCTTGGCCGCAAGCTGGCCGATGGCTCCAAAGCCAACAATTCCAACAGTCTTACCAGTGACCTCTTTGCCCATAAAATTACCCTTTTCCCACTTACCGGAACGAGTAGACGCATCCGCAGGGATGATGTGGCGAGCGTCGGCCAGCATGAGGGCCACCACTTCTTCCGCCACCGCATTGGCATTGGCGCCCGGGGTATTCATGACATCGACCCCGTTAGCACGAGCGTGCTTAATATCAATCGTATTATAACCTGCCCCCGCACGGATAACGACCTTCAGGGAGGGCAGCATATCAATAATTTCCGACGTCACTTTTTCTGAACGCACGATCAAGGCGTAGGTATCAGGGTTTTGCGAAGCAAGAGTACTGAGATCGGTGGATTCATCCTGCACGACATCATAGTTGCCATGCGCGCTCAGCGTCTCGCGGGCTACCGCGTTTAGTTTAGTCGGTATCAGTACCTTTTTCATTATTTCCTCTCAGTTGTAGTTCAGAATCGAGCGCACACACTAAGCAGGCTCGCCGCCGGAATCAAGCTTTGACAATTTTCATTTTTCCGGCACAGTTTTGCGCTACGACAGGACATTACTTATGAAGAAACAACTCTACTTGCTACACATGCTCTCCATCGCCCTCCTCCTTTCAGGTTGCATGGGCTACCAACTAGGCGGCTCACGCCTTGAAGGAATTAACACCGTGACCATGGGGCCCGTCATCAACCGAACCGGCGAACCAGCCATTGAATTGCAAGTGACGCACGCCATGCGAGATCGTATTCAGTTCGACGGACGCCTGAAACTGGCCAATGAAGCAACGAATGCAGATGCCATCATTGAGATCACCCTAACCGAATACACCCTTAACCCCATCGCCTTCAGCTCCGAACAACGGGCCACGCCGAATGTATACCGGCTGAGAGTCACGGGCGAAGCTGAATTGCGCAGCACCTCCACCGGAGAAGTGCTGTCCACCTCCAAAACCTATGGCGAAGCCACCTTTGGATTCCATGACGACCTGACCTCGGCCAAGCGTGATGCACTGCCCAACGCGGCCGCTGAAATATCCCGCTTCATGCTGGACGATCTAATTGAGGCGTGGGAATAGTCCATACAAGACGAAGAACGAAGGTTCCGGCACCGCCGCGCAACACGCAGGAGCGAAACCCACAGCTCCCCCCTCATGTTGCACCGCCACAACCTCCATGAATACCGATTTCCTAATCTAATCGGCCTTCATTTCCCCTCGAAATCGAAACGGCCAGAACGGGCCCGCTTTGATGCCCACATTGCGACGCATTCAGCCCACCAAGGACCTGCGGCCGCGAGCCGAAAGAACCACCGCTCTCTCGACCCTCGACACCGACCGCTGCAAAAAATGAGCATTAGCCCGTGGTCTAAAATTCTTGGGCCACTTCTTCCACGCACCCTTGCACCCGTGTGCGAAGCAGATCCTCAGCATTCGCCGCCTTTAAACACAAAAAAAGCCCGCTTTTCAGCGGGCCCTTCCAAACGCTGGAAAATTACTTAAGCAATTTTGCGCAGGCTATTCGCGGCATTCGTCTTGCGACGAATTGCGGTGTTTTTCTTGATGATACCGGCTTTAGCCGCTTTATCGAGAATGGAGCTGTAAGAGCGCAGAGCAGTCTGACCTGTTTCAGCGTCTTTGGCTTCCAGTGCTTCCATCATGCTGCGACGCGCAGATTTGACGCGAGTACGGACCTGGACATTCCGGTCGTAGCACACCACATTCTGACGCATTCTTTTTTTCGCACTTTTAAGATTCGGCATTTCAAATACTCCGTTTTAACAAATTCGTTCCAGATTTCTGGAAAAGAGATGGGATAGTAGCGGAGCCGATTTTGAAGTCAACCCGCAAATCTTTCATTTTCGCACCTAGCGAACAATGCCCCAGTGGTTCCGGAACGGCCAGTAGACAAAAATTGCCGGTCCCTGAAAATCTTTACGAGGAACTCCGCCAAAAAAACGGCCGTCCAAACTCATCGAGGGCTTTGTATTATCCCCCATCATCAAATATTCATCCTCCCCGAGCTGGATAAAATCCTCCGCGGTCTGCAACCGCGACCCGTCGGTCACTTGGTGTCCGCCGCTATAAATTGGGTCCGTGGCCATGGTCTCAAACATCGGAGGATCCGAAACGATTTTCCCATCTGCGACCAATCGGCGATTCTGGATCTGAATCTTTTCCCCCGGAAGCCCGACCATCCGCTTGATATAGAACGTATCGGCCCGCACCTGAGGATGAACAATACTCCGCGTATCAAACACCGAAATATCACCGCGCTCCGGCTTCATGAAGTTATACTTCATTTTGTTAACCAGAATATGATCTCCGGTAATTACGCGGCCCGAAACAATCACATCGCCTTTATTATAGTGCGATTTTGCCTGAAGCAAGGAAATCATATAGCTTGGAATTTCATGCTCCACACCACCGATATCGAGCACCCATTTATCGCGGTCCCTATAGACGCTCTGACGATTCAGCCGACCGGAGGTCTTCGCCCGAATCTCTTTGTAGGACGTTCCGGTGATCAACCACTTCGGAAACTTGGTCAGCCCATTATCAAAAAAACCGGGCTCCGCCTGCGCTTCAACATTAATCCCATTCAAGGTCGGTTGCATGGAACCGGTTGGAATTTTAAACGGCTGAAAAAAGAAGGCGCGAATGGCCATGGCTGCACCCAGTGCCACAATAATGGTTTCCGTCCACTCCATGGTCCCTGTTTTGCGAGCAAAGGAATACACCTTATTCGCGGCCGCTTCTAGGTGCAGAACGGCTTCGTCGACCTTGCCCTCCCCCGTCTTCTGAATCTTACGCACTACCGCCTCTGCGGCAATGAGCGCTTCCAGATCGGCCGGATCAGCAATATCCTCGCGCATATTCCGTGCGTGGCGCGACATCTGAAGACCTTCCTTCAGCTTCTTTTTCAGTTTTCGTTTTTTAAAAATTGAACCCATATTTTCCCTTCGGAAAAGGTAGGAGGCACCAGAACTCGGTTTCTATATGCCCAAAACCTAGTGCCTGTCTCACTTATTATTGGTCTTCAAAACAGCAATGAACGCTTCTTGCGGAATATTCACCTTCCCAATCGCTTTCAACTTCTTTTTCCCTTCTTTCTGACGCTCGAGCAGCTTGCGCTTACGAGAAATATCGCCGCCATAACATTTGGCCGTCACATCTTTTCGATAAGCCCGAATCGTCTCGCGGGCAATCACCTTCCCATTGACCGCCGCCTGCAGGGCCACCGTAAAGGCCTGACGAGGAATCACATCCAATAGGGATTTACACATCTGCCGGCCGCGGGCCTCCGCCTTGGAGCGATGCAGAATGCTGGAGAATGCATCCACCACTTCGCTATGAATCATGATATCCATTCGCACCAGCTCCGAAGGCTGATAGCTGGCATATTCATAATCCATCGAGGCATAGCCACGGCTAATCGTCTTCAACTTGTCATAGAAATCGATCAACACTTCGTTCAACGGCATAAAACAGGTCAGCATGACCCGGCGCCCATCAATCGAATCGGTCTTCGTGATGCTTCCGCGGCGATCCATAATCAGCTTCATCATTTCACCCAGATAGTCCGTGGGGCAAATGATGGTCGTATTGATCATCGGCTCTTCAATATGCTCCACATTGCTCATATCAGGCAGGTACAGGGGATTATCAATCTCCAATACCTCGCCATTTTTCATGACCACCCGATAAATCACGTTCGGGTAGGATGAAATAATATCGAGGTTAAACTCCCGACGCAGGCGCTCCATGATGATTTCCATATGAAGCAATCCAAGGAAACCGCAACGAAAACCAAACCCCAACGCGATGGAGGATTCCGCTTGAAAAGAAAATGAAGCATCGTTGAGCCGCAACTTTTCCATGCTGGATCCCAATTTTTCATAGTCCGATGTTTCCACCGGATAGATGCCAGAAAATACCATGGGATGAATTTCTTTAAACCCCGGAAGCGGATTGGGGGCTGGCATTTTTGCATTGGTCAGGGTATCGCCGATCTGAATTTCTGAGGCCTCTTTAATGTTAGCAATCACATAGCCCACCGAGCCTTCTTTCAGCACGTCGCACTTCTCCATTTCCGGAGTAAAAATGCCAACTTCCTTCACTTCATAGCTTTCTCCCGTGCTCATCACCTGAACCCGGTCCCCCGGCTTCAGCGCACCGGAAAACAGCCGCATATAAATTACCACGCCACGGAACGCATCGTATTTGGAATCGAAAACCAGCGCGCGCGCATATTTATCTTCTGCAGGACTTGGCGGCGGAAAACGCTCCACCACCGCTTCGAGCACTTCTTCAATGCCGATGCCCTTTTTGGCGCTCACCTGTAGCGCATCGATGGCTTCAATGGCCAAAATATCTTCAATCTGCTGACAAACCTCATCAACATCCGCATTCGGCATCTCAATTTTATTGAGCACCGGCATAATTTCGAGACCATTTTCAGCGGCCAGATGGGCATTGGAAACCGTCTGGGCCTCTACACCCTGAGACGCATCCACCACCAGAATGGCCCCCTCGCAGGCTTGAAGACTGCGAGAAACCTCATAGGAGAAATCCACATGGCCAGGCGTATCGATCAGGTTGAAGGTATAGGTTTTCCCATTCTTCGCCTTATATTTCATCGTTACCGGATGGGCCTTAATGGTGATTCCGCGCTCGCGCTCCAGATCCATTGAATCGAGCAGTTGCTCTTTCATCTTGCGTTGCTCGACCGTGGCGGTGAGCTCCAGCATACGGTCCGCCAGTGTCGACTTACCGTGGTCGATGTGGGCGATAATGGAAAAATTTCGTATTAAACTAAGTTCGTTCATAAAGTTCTAATAAATAAGGTTCCGGGCACAATCCACCCACAAAAAATGAGCGCACAAGCTACCCGAGCCTTGCTCCAAGGTCAACGTCCAAGCACTGGAAGCCGTCCCTGATCTTTTCACAAACCAAGAAAGGCGCGATTAATCGCGCCTTTCTTGAACTCTTCCACTCTGCAGAAAATTTAAAATTCAACAACCAGACGGGCATTAATCGCGTTCGCGCTGTAGCCATCGCCAAAACGGCTATCAAAACCAAGTGCCCATTCATAAACCACATTATTACGGCTCTCCGCCCACAGCGAAAGCCCAACCCCGACTTCAAGGATATCCGACACGGGAGCCTGCATTCCAAAGGAATAGCTGCCCGTTCCACCCACGAGGGAGAAATCAACCTGATCTTCATCGTCATTAAATTCATGCAGCCAGTTCACATGCGTTTCCGGCATAAGTACGAATTTTTTCAAATGTTTATGAAAAATAGCCTGCACTCCAAATTCCGAGCGGAAACTAAAACGATTATAGTCATCCACCTTTCGGGCAATGGCGTTATCAGCCTGCTCGGTATACCCTTCCTGCATATAGAGTCCGCCCAAAATTCCCGCCGATGGCGTCACAATCAATCGATCATCCAGATAGAGCAGCTCTTTTCCGCCTCCCAGATAGAAGGCCAACTGGTTGGCATCGAACTCCGCGGAGGTGTCAAACTGGGTTCCCGTTTCATTTTCAACCGAGCCCATACCAAAAGCGAGACTTCCATCCAAGAACCAGGCAGACGATCCCCACGAACTGTACAGCATACCAAAACCAGTGCTGGATTCACTCTGATCCCCATCATCCTGACTGATATCAGACATCGTATACCCCCCTGCCAAACCCACCAGCAGATCGCCAAATGCTTTATCAAAACCAACCACTACCCCGAAGATATCCTGATCATACGAAGAATAAGAACCATCCCCATCTTGCGAGGCCCAGCTGCCATATCCCTTCACCCAGCCCCTCACCTGATCGCCATACAGATGCGGCCCAGCTGCACCCACCGGCCACATGGAATCGGGCATCACGCCGTTGCGTTTCACCTGTCGCATCCCTTCATACAACCCTTCCATATGCATAAAGGTCGGCGCATTGCGCTCGTAAAGTTGTCTGAGCTGCGCGTTCTGCTCCCCATCGACTCCCGCCGACATCTGACCGAGAATGATAAGCTGATTGACGGCAGCCTCACTGCCATTGGTGGACAACCCATCAATTTCCCCGCTAATCTCATACATTTCGGTTCCCGGTTCAAAACCCGCACTTGAAGACAGCGCGTGGCGATAGAAGTCCACATAGAGATCATTATTATCCGCATACAGATCATACGAAAACAGGTTATTGCTCATCTCAACATTAATCGTATCCAGATTGTTACTCGTCACATTCGAATTTCCGTCCACGATCAGCTCGTCGGAACTGACGAGTAGCTGGCTATTGATCACCCCAATGCTAATATTTGAAATGGAGCCCGTGAATGCAATGGATGCCCCGGCCTCGAATTCCGCATCACTGGAAGCTGTAATCAGCCCCTGCGTGCTGACTGAATCAAAAGTGAGTGTCGAAGAGGCGTCCTGATAATAATTATCCACCATCACGGCACTTCCAGAATCAATGCTAAGCTGCGAATTCGCGAGGGACAACGTCCCGCCAACCTCCACCAAACCGCCATGTTCCAGCGACAAACTATTTCCTGTTCCGCCCAAGCCAACCACAAGATCATTTTCAATGGTCCAGAGTGAATCCTCTCCTGACACCACAACCTCGCTGTTATTTCCGAAACCGATAATCGCAGAGGAACTGGTCCCCACACCGCCGTTAGTTATCACGAGCAAACTATCTGCGCCCAACTCAGCATCCGCACTGGTCCACG
>JBAHZU010000001.1:0-24236 GCA_037132875.1 Pontiella sp. | reverse complement strand
TTCTCAACGGTCGGCAGCAATATTCATCTGAACCCAGTGCGGGAGGTGTGCTTATTTTGAATCGGTGAGGAGATCGCAATCGGTAGGGGCTCCTTTAAAGAAATTTCTAATGTCTTCGAGAATCAAGGTCAGGGAAGGAATTAGTAGGAGCGTAATGCCGGTGGCGAACAGGATGCCGAAGCCGAGTGAAATGGCCATGGGGATTAGGAAGCGCGCTTGGCGTGACGTTTCGAAAATCATGGGCAGCAGTCCGCCAAAGGTGGTGAGTGTGGTCAGCACAATCGGGCGGAAGCGTTGGATGCCGGCGGTCATGATTGCATCGTGCACGTCCATTCCTTTTCGCCGTTTTTGATTGAAGAAGTCGATCAGGATCAGCGAGTCGTTCACGACTACGCCCGAAAGCGCCACAATTCCGAAGAGACTAATCACACTGAGGCTGTAGCCCATGAGGAGATGGCCGATGACCGCACCCACAATGCCGAACGGGATGCTGATCATAATAATTAGTGGTTGGCTATAGCTCTTGAACGGGATTGCGAGAATGACATAGATGAGCAAAATGGCGCCGATCAATCCTTTAATCAGCCCCCGCACACTATCGCGCTGATCGGCTTGCCGCCCTTGGAAGGAGTAGGAGAGTCCTTGATATTTTTCCTGGAGGGTTGGCAGCATTTCCGAGGTCATATCTGCGAGCACCAGATCGGCTTGACTTTTGGGCGTAACATTGGCCGATACCGTGACTGCTCGGTGTCCATTTCTTCGAATAATGGTGGTGTATGCTCGGCCGCGCTCCATGTTGACCACTTCGCTGAGGGGGACTTCGATCCCGGATGGGGTGCGTATGATCATCGATTCCAAACTAAACTCGGTTTCGCGCTCTTCTTTGGGCAGGCGGAGCATCACTTTAATTTCGTTGCGACCGCGCTGCTGGCGAATGGATTCGTTGCCGTAGTATGCATTCCGCAGCTGTTGGGCTACGCCTTCTGAGGTGAGGCCCAGGCTGAGGCCTTCTGCTTTCAGCGTGAAATCGATTTGCGGTTTTCCGGGCGTAAATCCGGAGTCGATATCGCTGACCATGGAGTATTGGCCTAGGGCTTTGGCCAGATCGGCGCTGGCCCATTCGAGGACCTTAATATCCTTGTGGGAGAGTTCAACGGTTAGCGCATCTTGACTGCCGCCGGGGCCCCCGCTGTCGGAACGAAAGCGGATGGTGTCGATGCCGGTAATCTCGCCGGCTGCGGCTCGCCAGCGTTCCACAAATTCGGTGGTGGAAACCGGGCGCACTTTAGCGTCGACCAGATCATAGGTAATGGTTCCACTGTGTCCTCCGATCACATTGCGTCTGCCGGTCCCGACTTTGGAGATGCATCCCTGAATCTGTTTTTGGCCCGTTTCTTCTTCGATTTGTTGAACCAGCCGGTTCCCGGCTTCAATTAGTTGGTCATGAATGTCCAACGTTTGGTCCACCGGTGCTCCGAAGGGGAGTTTGAAGGAGCAGAGCGCAACATCGGATTCAACACTGGGGGACAGTTGGAAGCCCATGCGACCACTTTTAACATAGGAGAGCGTGATGATTAGAATGAACAGGCCAATGGCTACCGTGAGGTACCGGTTGCGTAGGGTAACATCCAAAAAGGGGCCATATTTTTCATGAATAAATCGGGTGAAGGCTTTGCTGAACCGTTGTTGCAATCGATGGATGAGATGCGGATTTTTAATGTCTTTCTGATGTCCCAGATGGGCCGGGAGGACGTATAAGGCCTCTACCAGTGAGATGACAAACGCGGAACAGACGACCAGCGGAATGGCCCGGTAAAATTTGCCCATCACGCCCGGCACAAAAAAGAGCGGCATGAAGGCCACGATGTTGGTGAGAATGCTGAAGGTAACCGGCATGGCGATCTGGCGTGCGCCTCGTATGGCCGCCTGTAGGAATGGCATGCCATCCTGATGGTTGTGATAAATATTTTCGCCCACCACAATGGCATCATCCACCACGATTCCCAGTGCAAGAATGAAGGCAAACATGGAGATCATGCTGATGCTCACGCCCAGTAGTGGCATAATGAGTAGTGTGCCGAGGAAGGAGATTGGTATTCCAATCATCACCCAAAAGGCCAACCGCATTTCGAGGAAAAAGCCGAGCACGATGAAGACGAGAAGTAGGCCGGCCAAGCCGTTACGCATGAGGAGGTTCATGCGTTGGCGGAACATATCAGCCCGGCTGTCCCAGATGGTCAGTTCAATGCCTTCGGGGAGGGTGGCTCGCAGTTCTTTGAGGACCTCCTTTACGGATTTTTCGACGGTAAGTGGGGTTTCTTTTCCCACCCGATAGACGTTGATGGTTACGGCGGGTTTTCCGTTGAAATAGGTGAATTTATCCGAATCGTCGAAGCCGTCGCGAATCGTGGCGACATCTTCCAGCAGTACCTGCGTGCCGTCTGCACCGGTGATTAATGGAATTTTTCCAAATTGCTCGCCATAGTCGCGGCGGTCGCGGACGCGGACGAGAATTTCTCCGCTGGACGTTTTCATGCCTCCGCTGGGCGTTTCAACGGATGCCTGAGCAAGGGTGTCCGAAATATCCGCCAGCGTCAGCCCGTAGGCGCGTAAGGTATCTTGTGGCACTTCAATGGAGATTTCATAACTCCGCACATTGGAGAATTCCACTTGGGTAATGCCGGGGGAAAGAATCAATCGGTCGCGCACTTGTTCTGCCACTTCGCGCAGCACCGTATCGGAGGTGTCGGCGGCAACAATGACCTCCAATACGTCGCGGCGCAGCGAGTTGACGGTCACGATCGGTTCTTCGGTGTCTTCCGGAAACGTTTGGATGCGGTCCACTTCGCTTTGAATATCTTTCGACAGTTGGTTAATATCGTGGTCGGACATGACTTCCACCACGATCCTTCCGGAACCTTCTTGGGCGTAGGAGAGCACTTCTTCCACCCCGTCGAGGCCACGTACGGCTTCTTCCACCACCAGTACAATGGCCTGTTCCACCTCTTCTGGACTGGCCCCTGGGTAGGGGACGGTAATGGTTACCGAGTCCAGGTCGACGCTGGGCATGAATTCTTGCTTGGCATTGAAGGCTTGGAAGATTCCGCCCAGGATCAGAACCAGCATAATAATGTTGGCCGTGACGGGATTGCGTGTCATCCAGGAAATGGGGCCGCGGCGATCCTTTCCGCTGAGAACGAATTTATTTTTCATCGGATTTCATTCCTTTTTCCGCGTGATCCTGACCCGCGTTGGGTTCCTGCTTCTGACTTGTCGGAATGGACTCGCCTTCGATGCGAAGCTTCAGCCCGTTGATTGGAGTGGCAAGATTGGTGAGGATCAGCCGGTCCCCCTCTTTCACGCCCGCGGAGAGGATGACATCGGTGGCATCGCGCCAAATCACCTGAACCTCGCGAACTTCGAGCAGATTCTCCGAATTGGCAAGCCAGACGAGGTGATCGTCATGAAGCGCTGCGCGCGGGATATGGTAGGCGTTTTCAATGGAATTGCCTTCAATCGAGATCCGCACATATTCGTTGAGCAGCATGGGGTGTGCTCCGGTGGTGGGATGGTCGATGGCAATAATGATGCGGGCCATGCGGCCGCTCTCTTCCAGCGCACTCTCCAAACGCACCACATGACCCTGGCGGACATCGCCGATGCTCCGAGTGATGGTGGCAATGGAGCCATTTTCAGGGTCGCACGTGATCCACTTTAAATGTTTCATGGGAATGGAGGCGCGGACATAGTATTGGTCGGATCCGGCGACTGAAGCCAGGGTGTCCTGCAGGGCGGTCAGGGTGCCGAGATCGGTTTCTCGTTCAATGATCACGCAGTTGAAGGGGGCACAAACTTCGGTTCGAGCGAGGTCGAGTCTGGCATTTTCCAGTTCGGCTTGGGCCGCGGCGAGCTTGGCGGTGCGGTATTTCAGGTGTGGGATGCGCAGCGCGAGTTCGCGATCGGATTCCGAGGCGTCTTCGTCGTAGCCGAGCAGTTCCCATTCTCGGGCGGCAATATCGCTCTGCCCTTTTTCAAGCTGCAGCTGATATGCTGCTTCGGCGAGCTCTGCTTTTTTCTGTTCGATTGCTAGTTCATAGTCGAACGGATCGATCTTGAGCATCATTTCTCCCTGTTTGAAGGAGCCTCCATCGATAAATTCGGGCGCCACCTCCAAGATTTCGCCCGCCACGCGGGAACGCAGCGTAATGTGGATGGCAGGGGTGACGGTGCCCGTGACTTGCAACTGCACGGTTTGCTGTCCGGCTTGGAGGACGGTCACGTCCACGGCATAGGCCGTGCGCTGTGGCGGTCTTTTTTCGGGCTTCTTGGTGGTTATAATAATGATCTGGCCAATGCCGAGGGCCATCAGAATGAGTAGAAGGGGAAGAATAAATTTTTTAAACAGATTCATGGATTAGTCCTCGTTATTAAAAGATGCGGGTGGAAGTTCATCGGTCCAGCTTCCGCCCAGTGCGCGGTAGAGGTTAATGCGGTATTGCAGCAGCGTGTATTGAGCCACGATGCGATCGCGTTCCAGGTTCTGCAGGGTGTTGAGCTGGATCAGTACGGTGGTATATTCAATTACGCCGCTGCGATAGCGATTGATGGACTCTTGATGGGACCGGCGTGCTGCGGTCAGTCGGGCATCGAGTTTTTTAATATATTCATGCTGTTTCTGTTCTGAAATGAGCGCATCTTCGACCTCTTTGATTGCTTCGATCACGGTTTCCCGATAGATCGCAAGGCGTTCGTGAGCAATGGCACGTTGGTGGGCCACTTCGGCTTTGCGTCGGCCTCCTTCAAAGATGGGCCCCGTTAGGCTGGCAGCCAAATTGGCAGCCCAGTTATCGAATAGGTCATGAATATCGACCGCGGAAGAACTCAGCGAACCGGTTAAACTCAGGGCGGGAAGCCGGTCGGCTCGCGCAGCGCTGACCTGCCAATCTGCGGCCGAAAGGTTGAGGCCGGCTTGGCGAACATCTGGGCGGTTGGCTAGCACATCGGCTGGAATTCCAATGGCTGGAAGGGGGGGGAGGGTGGGAAGCTCTCGTTGGATGATTTCCAACGATTGGAAATCTCCGCGGCCCAGTAGCGCGGTGAGCTCATTCTTTTTGAGCTGTGCGGTGAGTTCCGCATGGGGAATCAGGGACTCGGTTCCAGCAACGGTTTGTCGTTGCTGGAAAACATCCATTGCGGTGGATTGTGATTTTCTGAAACGAAGCTCAATTAACTCGAGCGAGGTTTGATTGGCTTTCAACTGCAATTGGATGACCGAAATCTGCAGGCGTTGCGCGAGAATGGCGGTCCAAGACAGGGCCACTTGCGAGGAGAGGGTGATTGCGGCGGTATTCAGCTCTTCCCTGGAGGCTTCGAAATCGAGTGCGGCGGCTTCGGTGACTGATTTTAAGCGACCCCATAGGTCGATTTCATAGGATGCGCTCAACCCCAATTCATAGTCTTCGATTGGGCTGTTGCCGCCCTGATTAACCCACGTGGCTCCTGCTTGACCCGCGTAGCCCACGGAAAGGGAACGATCTGCTCCGGCCTTGATTGCGATGGCTTGGGCCTGGGCGAGTCGGGCCCACGATTGCTGAATGCTCGGGCTGTTGGTGAGGGCTTCATCGATGAGATTATTGAGTTCCACGGATTGGAAGGTTTTCCACCAGCGATTGGTGGTGTCCATTTCCTGCTCGGAATAGAGGGAAAAGCGCGGTGAAATATGGGCGTGTAGATCGGTCCGCTCGTTGGGGGCATAGATGGCGCAGGAGGCGAGCAGGCCAAGGGGGAGCAAGGGGGCAATGCGTAAAAGGAGTCTCATTGACTTAACCCTTTTTTCACTTCGTTCAATCCGCCAAAGGCAAAGTGTTCAATTTGTTGAAGCACGTCCTCGGAATGGATGATGAGCGGAAATTCTTTCTGCAATGCAGGGTGCTGCACTTGTTTCTGATAGCCCAGATTCATGGAAATGTGAACGCCCATAAAATTGAGTGTGGCCACACTGAGCTGTTCTTCGCTGATGGACTCGCCCATGAAATCGCGGATGGCATTTCGCACATGCAGATGGTTGGGGCGGAGGTAGGTGAGGAGAATCTGTTCATGTTCTGCTGTGATTTCCGTCATTTCGTGGTGAATTAATTTAGGAAAGAGGGATCCGGTCCCTTCTGCCGTAATTTGCTGCAGTCGCGAATGAAGGAATTGGCGCAACCACGTTTCGGGGTCGAGGCCTTTATGTGTTTTTGGAACCGGAAATTGATTTTGAGAGGCCTCATATAGGTAGTTCCAGACGGCCAAATAGAGTTTGGTTTTGTCGCCGAAGTGATAATTCACCGCTGCAATATTGGCTTTGGAAACTTCACAAATTTCCGCCACGGTGGTCTCGCGGAACCCTTTTCGCGCAAAAATTTCCGAAGCGGCCTCGATCAGGCGTTCTTTTGTCGTCTGTTTTTTACTCATAATTAAAATACTCATTTAAAATGAAGACACATAACGTAAGTTGGGCGTTGTTTATTGTCAATGGGCTATCGTTTTTTTTAAATAAGTATTCTAAACTCCAACAAGTCCGACCCGCCCACTAGGGTTTGGTTTCCCCTCGTTGGGTCCTGCTCGATGGGGAATTCTCTTCCTTTCAGGATTCGTTCTGCTTTTTATTTCTATTTCCAGTTTCATCCTGGGGGGAGTCGGCGTAGATTCCGCCCGCTATGAAATCCCTCGAAACCAAAGCCCGGCCGTTTGGCGGCTGGCGCGAATTGATGAAAATTGCTTGGCCCCTCATTATTAATTCGGGGACCTTTGCCGTGCTTAACTTCAGCGATCGGCTGTTTTTATCCAATTATGGCGAGGCAGAATTTAGGGCGTCGTTGCCGGCGGGGATTCTTTTTTTTACGCTGGTGTGCGGCTTTATGGCGATGGCCGGTTTTGTGAACACGTTTGTGGCCCAGATGTGGGGCGCCGGCGACAAAGAGGGCTGCGCGAAAGCCACGGCGCAGGGCATTTTCTTTTCGTTGCTCTCGATTCCCCTCATTATACTGGTGACGCCGCTTGGCCTTTGGTTTCTGAAGCTGAGTGCGCATGGGCCTGAAATTCTGGTGTTGGAACAGGAATATTTTAAAATCCTAATGTGGTGTGGCGGGGGCATGACCCTGAGCTCTGCCCTGAGCAGCTTTTTTTCGGGCCGCGGGAAGACCTCGGTGATCATGACCTGCAATGTCATGGCCAATGGGGTCAATGTGTTGCTGAACTATCTGCTCATTTTTGGCATCGGCCCCTTTCCAGAGCTTGGAATTGCGGGCGCGGGTTGGGCCACGGTGATTGGTTCTTGGATTAGTCCGCTCATTTTTGCGCTCCTCTATTTTTCAACGTCGGTGAATAAGGAGTTCAAAACCAGAAAGCACCTAAAATTTGATCCTTGGTTATTCAAGCGCATGTTGCGTTTTGGTTTTCCATCTGGTGTGCACTGGTTTCTGGATGTGGCGGCCTTTACGGTTTTTGTGTTGCTCGTGGGCCGTATGGGGCCGATTGCTCATATTGCGAGCAATATTGCGCTGAGTATTAACCTGATTGCCTTCATGCCGATGATCGGGATGGGTATTGCGGCCTCCATTCTGGTGGGGCAATATCTGGGCAGGAATCAGCCGGACTATGCCGAGCGCGTCGGCTGGTTGGCCCTGAAGATTGGCATCAGTTATGTCGTGGTGATCGGCATGACCTTTATTCTTTTTCCGGCCTTTTATGCCAATGTTTTTGAAGGCAGCGCTGGCTCAACCGTTTCGTTTCCTGAGTTGCTGAAAACCGTGCGTGTGCTGCTGGTGATGCTGGCCATCTGGGGGGCCGCTGAAGCCACCTCTTTGATTCTTTCTGGGGCCCTCAAGGGGGCTGGCGACACCTATTTTGTCATGTATTTCCAGTCGGCGGTTGCTTGGGGCGTGCTGGTCTGTGGGCAATTGGTGATTGTGCTTTGGCTGAAGCAGGGCATCTTTGTTAGCTGGGCTTGGATGGTGGTTTATATCCTAATTCTCGGGAGCGGTTTCCTCTTGCGCTTCCGTTCTGGACGGTGGAAAAAGGTCGATCTGCTGGAACGCCGGGCCCATGTCCCGCCAGAGCCGGAATCGAACGACGAACTTGCCACCCGAATCTAACCTTGAAAGGGGGGCATTGGTTGGGAAATGCTCAGGGAGCAGGTTGTGGACTTTTTGCTTTGAAAGAAAAAGCCAACAGAGCTGTCGTGAGGGCGAGGCAGGCGAGATTGCCCAGCGCATAGCCGCCGGTGAATTTAAGGACCCCGCTATAAATGGCCGGGCCGATGGCGCTGAAGATGACGATGAACGTCATGCAAAATCCGCTAATGGCGCCGAGGTGTTCGCGGCCAAAGAAGCGTGGCCAAGTGACACTCATTAGAATGCCAAAAAGGCCGTTGGCTATGCCGCCGCCGAGAATCAAGCAGGCGATCGGCCAACCGGGGGCCAGCCAGGCCATACCAATTAGGTTGATGATCATGGAGGCGAGCATAACGATGAGTAGCCAACGCAGTTCGGTCCGGTCGCTCAGCCAGCCGCCGAGGAGCGTGACGGCAATGGAAATGAACGCGATGGGCAGGAAGGTGGCAAAACCTGTTTCGGCGTCCATGCCCGCGTGGATAAAGATGGACTCAACATGAAACGTGTTGGCTGTCAGGATTAGCGACTGGAGCGATATCGTGATCGTGAAGGCCCAGAATGGCAAGGTGCGGCGTGCTTCCGGCAGGGTGAAAACCCGAAAAGTCGATTCTTTCCGCTCGTTGGATGTGCGGACTCTTCCATCGGGAACAAGGCCGGAGGCTTCTGGATTGTCGCGGAAAAAGAGCAGCAGTAAGGGTGCAAATATAAAGAGAAGCAGGAGGCCCAGCAGCATCCATGTGTTGGACCAACCGCGGGCATCGATCATTCCGCTGAAGAACGTTGGGGTGTAAGAAAACCCAAAGGCAACGGCCGCCCCGCTGATTCCGCTGACAATGCCGCGGTGATGGACAAACCATTTCATGATCATATTGCGGGACGACATGGTGAGCACGCCCTGCCCGCTGAGTCGCAGGGTGAAAAATAGAAAGGAAAGCAGGCTCATCAGTCCGACCTGCTTGGGTAGGATCTTTGAAATGGATTTTGCTAAGTGATCCACTTGGCTCAGCGCGAGCAATACCATCCCCAGAATGAGGCAGGAGCCAAAGCCCATCCAGCGCGCGCCTATTCGATCGAACAACTTTCCGGACGGGGTAATGAAGAGCGAGCTGAAAAGCGTTCCGATGCCATAGGCCACGCTGAGTTCAAACCGCCCAATGTTTAGATCTTCAATCAGGGGTTCAATGAAGGCGGATACCCCCGTGGTTTGGCCTGGCACACTGAGGATGATGCCAATAATGCCCCAGAAAAGAATCATCCATCCGTAATAGAAGGGCCATTGGGCGGGGGAGAGGGGGATTTGTTCAAAGGATTTTTTCATGATGGTTGGGAGGATAGATGTCGGGTGCTCTGCGGCAAGCTTTCCATGGATGATAAATGCAGGGTATAAGGTGGGTTTCTTGTTTTTTAAGTTCTTTTCTTGCTGAAGATAGAGATCGTATCGTGGTGTGAGTTACTTAAAAAGTAATCGGCGAAAAGGGACGCGCTTCGACGATATGGGGGGCGCATCCGGACTTGGGGAATAGACGGAAATGAGATGCCTTCAGCAGCCCGACTCTTTGCCCGTGTTGGGCCCGCCGATTAAATCCGCTCGTTTTAAGGGTTTTAAATGCGGAATGAATCCTGCCACGCGGCGGGCGGGGCTTCAAATGTGGGCCGAGTTTTGATGTGGCGCGGAACGTGACGGGCGGGGGATCTGAACGCGGGGAAATATTTTGCCGTTAAACGGGGTTGACTCGGGAGTCCGATTCTATATAAATGCCCGCTTGTTTTCCCGTAAAACGGAATCCTGATCGAAGGATCTTCGCCAAATGAACAAATACCGCACTGTTGCGGGGCGGGCGCCCGGATTCAGCAATATTCAAACGGGCGGCTGGAACGACCAGCTTAATTTGCAGGGATGCACTCGGGGAAAAGAAAGGAAACAAAACGAATGAAATACACGGGTCCTAAAATCAAGAAAGCACGTCGTCTCGGCATTGCTCTCTCACCAAAATCAGAGAAATATCTGGAACGGCGACCAAATCCGCCGGGCCAGCACGGTGGAAATCGTCGTCGGGGTAAACAGTCCGACTACGGTCGCCAGCTGACGGAAAAGCAGCGTCTACGCTATCAGTACAACCTGAGCGAAAAGCAGCTGCGTTCGTACTATGAAAAAGCATCTCGTAAGCCCGGTAATGCCGGTGAAATTATGATTAAGATGCTCGAATGCCGTCTGGATGCGGTGGTTCTGCGTGCCGGAATGGCCCGCTCGATCTATCAGGCTCGTCAGATGGTCTCCCATTGTCACTTCCGTGTAAACGGAAAGAAAGTAAATATTCCTTCTTACTCTCTGCGCATTGGCGATACGGTATCGGTTCGTGAAAAGTCCAAAGATATGGATGCTTTTGTATTGGCTCAGCAGGTTGCGAAGACCCCCGAGTATATTACTGCGAACGACAAAGAACTTACGGCAGAGCTTAACCGCCTTCCTGAAGTGGAAGAGGTTCCAATTACCTGCGAAATTTCGCTGGTTGTGGAATACTACGCCCGCTAATCGATCTCGCAAGAGATTCGATCAACCGCTCCTTCATCGGAGCGGTTTTTTTTGTGCCGTGGCCTAGGCTTTGGGCCCCCGGGTGGCAACTGTCTGTGCCTGCCCCGGGTTTCTGGAGATCTGGGGGGGCTTTTTTGCTGTGTTCTTCATTTCTACTACTTTTTAGAGGATAAACGCTATGCCTATGGGCTTGAGCCGAAACCCGCCAAGCGATATAAACAACGCTCATTTTTTCCAAGCGGAGCGAGTTTATGAAAGTACCAGTCAGTTGGCTGAAAGAATACGTTGATTTTGAAGATACCATTGAGGGGTTGTCGGACAAGCTGACCTTTTCTGGTCTGGAAGTGGAAGCCATTGAAACCATCGGCTCGGACTTTGCGGGTGTGGTGGTCGGCGAGATCCTGAATATTGAACCGCATCCGGGCGCCGATAAGTTGCGCCTCTGCACGGTGGAATACGGTCAGGAAGAAACCCTGCGGGTGGTTTGTGGTGCTCCAAATGTGGCCGTTGGCGGAAAATATCCTTTTGCTCCGGTCGGCACCACGTTGCCGGGGGGATTCACGCTGAAGAAAGCAAAGATCCGTGGCGAAGTTTCCATGGGCATGCTTTGTGCGAAAGATGAATTGGAATTGGGCGAAGATCATTCCGGTTTGTTGGTGCTGGACGCTGACCTCGCGCCGGGCACGCCGTTTGTGAAGGTCTGGGGCGAGCCGGAAATTGTGATTGAACTGGAGGTCACCCCGAACCGTCCTGACTGCCTGTCCATGATCGGCGTTGCTCGTGAAATGGCTGTGCTCTATGACGCTGAGCTGAAACTTCCAACCCTTGAAATTTCTGAAACCGAAACCGATGTGAACGAAGAAATCTCCGTTCGTATGGACGACGAAGAAAAATGCCCGCGCTACACGGTGCGGGTGTTGAAGGATGCGAAAATTGGTCCGTCGCCGGAATGGATGATTCAGCGTCTTGAAGCCGCGGGTATTCGCCCGATCAATAATGTGGTCGATATCACCAACTATGTGATGCTCGAAACTGGACACCCGCTGCACGCGTTCGATAAAAAGACGATTGCTGGAAATCAGATTGTGGTTCGCACCGCCAAGGCCGGCGAAAAAATAAGCACACTCGATGGGCAGGAACGTGAGCTGTCGGAAGATATGCTTGTGATTGCGGATGCGGAAAAAGTATCCGCGATTGGCGGCGTGATGGGCGGGGCTGATTCTGAAATTAAAGACAACACCACGACGATTCTGCTCGAAGCCGCCGCGTTTGAAACATCGTCCCTTCGTCGCACCGCGAAAAAGCTGGGCCTCATCACCGATGCGTCCTATCGCTTCCAGCGTGGCGTAAACACCGATTCCGTTGAATGGGCGAGCCGCCGTGCGGCTCAGCTGCTCTGCGATCTGACTGGCGCGAAGCTTTGCAAAGGCATCGTGGATCGGTATCCGGGCACCAAAGCGCAGGTCAAGATTCCGTTCAGCTATCTGCGGATTGAAAAAATGATCGGAGCCCCAATCTCTGCCGATCAAATGCGGGGCGTTTTCCAGACCTTGGAAATTGGTCTGGAAGACGATCATGGCGAAACGGCTGTGGCGCGGGTGCCGAGCTTCCGTCTCGACCTTGAGCGGGAGGTAGATTTGGTGGAAGAAATTGCCCGAATCCATGGGGTGGATAATATCCCGGCCAAAATCCCGCTCGCAAAAGTGATTCCGGAAGCCGACGATTCTCGGGTTCGCGCAATTTCCGCCCTTCGGAATAATTTGCAGGGTCTCGGGGTTAGCGAAATCCTGAACTATACGCTGGTAAGCACTCCCTTGCTCGATGTGTTCAATCCCGACAATAAGGAGGAACGCGAAGAGTTGCCGCACCCCATTTCCATGGATCAATCGGTATTACGCCCCTCGCTCATTCCTCAGTTGGTGGAAAGCCTGGGCCGTAACCATTCGCGTCAGGTGAGCGAAGCTTGTTTCTATGAACTGGGCCGCACTTTCAAGCGGGTTGATGGCCATCCTATTCAGACCGAAATGGTTTCTCTGGGCATGATGGGGCCGGTGGGCCGTGGCCTGCTCGAAAAGCGCGCGACGATATCCGATGAGGAAATGTTTGTTTGGATGAAAGGGCTGGTTGAACAGTTGTTTCGTTCGCAAAACCTCGACGTGGCCTTTGTGGCGGAAGACGCCCCGGAGTTCGAAGCCGGAAAGGCTGTTTCCATTTTGCTGGGCAAAGAAACCGTCGGTTGCATGGGATTGGTGAATAAAACGGCGCGTGATGAATGGCGCTTGACGGGGGCGGTTGCTGCTGGCGAAATTAAGTTGGATGCACTGCTCAAAAAGGCCTTCAAAATTTCCAAGACCGAGGAGCTGGCTCAGTTCCCGTCCATGAGCCGCGATATTGCGCTGGTCCTCCCGGAATCCGTGAAGCACGAAGAGGTGGTGCAACTGATTCGTAAGGCGAACCCCAAAGATCTGGAAAGTTATGGGCTGTTCGATGTCTATCAGGGCAAAGGCATTGAGAAGGGGACGAAGAGTCTCGCGTATACCTTTATTTATCGTTCTTCGAGGCAGACGCTAACCGATAAAAAGGTAAATAAAGTTCATCAAAAACTAAGCGATTTTCTCTGTAAGCAACTGGGAGCCTCGTTGCGGGAAGGGTAGCGGTACCCGGCCTATTTTATAATCGTGTTCTCTCCGCGATAATTGTAATCAGTAGACTATGAAACAGTTTGCGTTGCGATGGGGTGGTTTTCTTGCATTGATTGCGGTCGGCGTTGTGCTTTATATGCACTTTAAGGCTTCTGAATCGCGTACTGAACCGGTTGGATCAGGTTTGGTTCTCGAGGCAGAGGGCATTCCCGAGACGGGAGGAGTTGGATCCGAAGGGATTGTGCCTCTTTCTTCCGGCGGTGAGGTGCATCGCCATCAAGGGGTCCGTGCGGTGGGACGGATCTCTCTACATGAAATTCCTTCCGGAGAGCTGAAGGATCGTTTGGTTAAACTCACACCTGAAGCGCTGGACACCGCACTGAATACGCTATCCAAAATGAATTTCCATGCCAATGACCTTGATTCTGTGCGGGTGAATCAGGCGGGCGGCGTCTATTTTGTTTGTAGTTTCTCGCGTAACGGTGTTCGGAGTTCGGCGGAGTTCATGCCGTTTGTGGAGGAGTCGCAAACGGCTGTGGCGATGAGTGAATGGTCTGGAGCCAGCGTGCCCATTTCTGAGCCTCCCCTTCGTCATAGTAAGCCGGGGGCTAGCAACGTGTTGTTTCTTGATTTTAATGGGCATGTTGTCGCGGGCACCGTTTGGAATGATGATATTGATTTCGGAAATGTGTCTTCATGGGATTGCCAAGCTTGGAGTCTGGATGGAGATCGAACCACCTTTAGTGCGATCGAACAGAGCAATATCGTTCAAATCTGGGAGCGTGTTTCGGAGGATTTTGCGCCTTTTGATGTCGATGTAACTACCGAGCAACCCGCATCGTGGAATCGGAATACAGGACATGCACTCATTACACCGAATACGGATAAGAATGGTCTGCATTGTCCGCATTATGGATATGGTGGTATTGCGTATGTCGACGTGTTTGGTGAGAGAGAGTATTCATACAATGTTTCCCGCGGATATTCTCCTGCGTGGTGTATTGATTATGCATTGGCCGACGTTGCCGAAGTTATTTCGCATGAGTTCGGCCATAACTTAGGGCTGAGTCATGATTTAAGAAATCAGGATGAGGGATATTATGCGGGCCACGAGAATGGATTAATTGCTTGGGGCCCGATTATGGGTACGGGATATGGCAATGAAGTCTCTCAATGGACGAAAGGCGAATATTATGATTCAGCCGAATCTCAGGATGATTTGGAGATCATCAGCAAAAAGGTGGGATATAGAACGGATGATCATGGTGATACGATGGCTGCCGCATCGGTGCTGACCGTTGTGGAGGCGGGTGTTGTTGAAGATTCCGGGATCATAGAGCAGACGGATGATCCAGATGTTTTCTCGTTTGTCGCCGGGTTCGGTGAAGTAACCATTCATGCCAATGCATATAAGGCCAGTAGTTCAACATGGGGTGCAAACCTGGATATTAGACTGGCGCTTTATGACGCCTCGGGAACTCTTCTGGCAACGAATAATCCAGTCTCAGATATTGATGCCTCTATTGCGGTAACGGTTTCTGGCGGGCAGTATTATTTATATGTCATTCCGACCGGGGTCGGGAATCCAATGTCGAATACGCCGACGGGCTATACCTCGTACGGCAGTCTGGGCCAATACTGGTTGTCGGGGACGGTTTCTTCGGATTCGGATAATGATCTGATGCCGGACGAGTGGGAGTTTCAGTATTTTGGTAACGTGACCTCCGCCTTGGCGACGGCAGATTTTGATCAGGATGGCGTAGATAACTTGACGGAGTACATCACGGGATATGATCCGACGAATGCTTCATCCTATTTTAGTATGACGTCCTATGAATTGCCTGAAACGGTTGGAGATCCCGTGGTCATCCACTGGCCGACCCAGTCGGGGCGGCTGTACAGCGTGAGTTCAACCCACAATCTTAAATATATCGATTTCACCCCTTTGTCAGATGCAAACGACCTGCCGCATACCCAAAATAGCTATACCGACACGGTAACGTATGCGCAGTCTTCCCGCTTTTATCGCATTGAGGTAAGGCTTGAAGAGTAAACATTTAGTCCCGTTGCAGTATGAGGAGGGCCTTTTGCGGCGGTGGTGAGCTTAGGTGGTAGAGTCTCTCCTCGTTGTGCCAAACCCTGGGCGGGGTAATCGATCGTTTCGATGGCCTTGTTTGTTCAGCGCAAAAAAAAACAGGAATCGCGGGGAGCGATTCCTGTGAATCATGCGTCTTTAAAATCGGCTTTGAAGACTAGATGATGATGTCGCTATTGCCGCCGCGCAGTTCATCGGGGGTGATGATTTTGTTGGCCTGTTCCTGCTGCATGCGAACCATGTCTTCCTGGAGCTTCTGAATGGCAAGATTGATGGCTTCCGGGAATTTGGTAACGGCTTCTTCTAGGTTGGAGGCGTCGATGTCGCCGGAGATCGGCAGGGCGCCGCCGGGTGTCATGATGTTGGTGGTGGCCGACCAAGAGGCTTCGCGAGCGTCATCTGCGGAGCCGTCGAGCTTGATGGGGGTGAGTTTCCGGATGCTTCCGGTCTTGAGATCGGTAAAATTTTCTTCTTTCCAAAGGTTGGAACCGTCGATCTGAATATTTTCGAGGGGTTGTTCTTCGCTCATTATAAAAGTCCTTTTCTTTGCTGAAATTTAAACCGCCTACTGTGTCGGGTTTCAGGGTGCAGCGCAAGGTGAAACCGAATGCTTACGGACGGCGGGTGCGTGGGAGGATTGCGGCTGCGGTGTGCGGAAGGAATAGGGGATAGAATTTCCAATGAATCGGGGTGGGATTTCTGAGTTCAAAAAAGGAGCGCGAGCCACGGCGCGGAATTCTTTTTCTGCCCACATGTTAGCGGTAGGAAAGAGGTTGGCGCGTGCTTTTTTTTGTTGGCGATCGGGCATAAAAAAAAGACCGCATCGTAATGCGGTCTTTAAAAATGGTGCGCCCAACAGGAGTCGAACCTGTATCTATGGCTTCGGAGGCCACTATTCTATCCATTGAACTATGGGCGCACAAGAGGCAGGGTTATAGGCTTATCCGTGTTTCGCTTCAAACTCTTTCATGAACGAAATGAGAGCATCCACGCCTTCCATCGGGAATGCGTTGTAGATCGAGGCACGAATGCCGCCGACGGAGCGGTGGCCTTTCAGTGTTTTTAGATTGGCTTGGTCCGCTTCTTTAATGAAGAGGGCTTCGAGTTCTTCGGAGGGTAGGCGCCAGGTGATATTCATGTTGGAACGGAATTCTTTCACCGCGGTACCGTTGTAGAAGTCGGAGCTGTCGAAGAGATCGTACAGTTTTGCCGCTTTGGCTTCGTTGATCTTCTGGATGCCTTCGAGGCCGCCTTGGGCTTTAAGCCAGCGGGTCACGAGGCAGAGCATGTAAACGGGAAAGGTTGGGACCGTATTGTAGAGCGAGTTGTTCTCGATCTGGGTTTTGTAGCGCATGATGACCGGAACGGTGTCTGGGCATTTCTCAGCCAGCTCGTCTTTGATGATCACGAGGGTGATGCCGGCCGGGCCGAGGTTTTTCTGTGCGCCAGCATAGATTAGACCAAATTTTGAAATGTCCAGCGGGCGGCTGAGGATGTCGGAGGACATATCAGCAATCAGGCACTCATGTTCTGGGAATTCTTTCCACTGTGCGCCGGAGATGGTTTCGTTGGAGGTAATGTGCAGGTAAGCTGCGCCATCGGTCAGTTTAAGTTCTTCGGCCGTGGGGACGCGGGTGGGGATTTCTTTTCCGCAGTCGGCCGCAATATTTATGTTGCCCAGGATTTGCGCTTCAGCAATGGCTTTTTTGGCCCAGCTTCCGGAGTTGGTGTAGTCGGCCGTCTGGCCTTCTCCAAGTAGATTCATGGGGATGAGGGCAAACTGGCTGGAGGCGCCGCCGGTCATGAAGAGCACGCTGTAGCCTTCCGGAATGTTGAGGAGTTCCTTGATGTTGGCGATGCATTCGTCGTGTACGCTGGAATATACATTGCCCCGGTGGCTCATTTCCATGATGGACATGCCGGAGTCTTGGAAATCGACTAGTTCGGCGGCTGCTTCTTTGAGTACCTCTACCGGCAGAATAGCCGGTCCAGCTGAAAAGTTATATGCTCTCATTTTTAAATACCCTTATCGTTTAAAATTCAAGAAAACGGGAAACTATCAATTCGCACTGATTTGCTCCAACTTAAAAATCGATATAAATCTATCGAAATGGTGAGTGGGTGTTAATAGATTAGGATGTTGGGAGATAAATTTTGGCGAGATTGTCGTAAAGGTGGGTGGCTCTGTGAACGTATTTCCGCTTGGCAGAGTAGGGCCCTGGGAAAAAAGAGTTCTTGAAACCGGCCAATACGAGATCGCGGAATTGGCTGTGGGTTAGGTCGAGTTGTTGCGCGCAAAGGAGGAGCTCACGAGTTACGCTGGTGTGCGAAATGAGCCGGTTGTCGGTGCTGATGCTGACCGAGAGACCGGTATCGATCATTTGCTGGAGCGGATGATCTTTCAGGGTTTGAAACTCGGGAATCGTTTGTAGGTTGGACGTGGGGCAGACTTCAATGGTGATGCGCTGGTGGGCGATATATTCAATCAACTGCCCGATGTATTTTTTTTGATCGGAGATGGATTCCAGCATAATGGCTTCTTCCGAAAAGAGAAAGGTTCCGTGGCCAATGCGATTGGCATGGCATGCGGTGATGGCTTGGAAAATGGATTCGGGGCCATAGGCCTCGCCGGCATGAACGGTTTTTCGCAGGAAATGGCGGTGAGCGTACTCGAACGCTTCTTTGTGGTGAATGGCTGGGAACCCGGCCTCTTCGCCAGCCAGATCGAACCCGACCATCGGGAAGCCTTCGTCGCGCAGTTTTACCGCTTCTTTCACCAGATCGAGCGAGGCGCGGGCATGGGGGTCGGTGGGCGTGAGTTTGCCAGCGCGTGCGAGCAGGCGTTCGTAGTAGGGCGACATATGCCGGTTAAAGCGGCGCATCGCGCAGAGGATGAGGCCATATTCGAAGGGGATATCAGGTTCGGAAAGGGAGGCGTTTAGGTGCTTTTTGGCATTTTCCAGCCCTCGGAAGACCGCTTCTGCCATGGTGCTGATTTCGGTGCCGTGGGTGATGTGCAGCTGCGGAGCAAAGCGGACTTCGATGTAGCGAACGCCCTCCACAAAGGAGTCCTCTGCCAGTTCAAAGGCGGCACGTTCTAAATTTTCTTCGGTTTGGAGAACGCCGCAGGTGTAGACAAAGCCCGCCAGATATTCGCTGAGGTTGGCGTATTTGGTTTTGAAGACGAGTTCATTCAGTCCGGCTTCTTCATAGGAAGGTAGTTCGAACTTTTCCGCTTGGGCCATTTCGATGAGGGTTGCTAGGCGCAGGGAGCCGTCCAGATGGAGGTGGAGGTCGGTCTTTGGGATTTTTCGGATGAATTGTTCGGTGATCTTTGTCATGGTCCCCACAGTTAACCGTTTGACCTGACCAAAGGAAATGAAAAACCACGATGTTGATTTTTGAATCCCAAAGCCTAGAGGTGTATCGCAATCTTGCGATGGAAGAATATCTGATGGACCATGTGGCCGACTTCGGCCCAATCCTTTTTTTGTGGCAAAGTGAATGTGCCGTGGTGATGGGCAAGAATCAGAATCCGTGGCGTGAATGCCGTTTGGACCTGATGGAAAAGGAGCAGGTTCCGCTGGCCCGTCGCATATCGGGGGGCGGCACGGTGTATCACGATGCCGGTAACCTGAACTATTGTGTGATTACTTCCCGCGAAGAATATCGAGAAGAACAGGCCTATACCCTTGTTTTTCAAGCGTTGGAAACGTTCGGGATTCGTGCGGAAAAAACCGGGAAAAGTAATCTGAGTGTGAATGGGTTCAAATTTTCAGGCAATGCTTTTGCATTCCGTAAAGGGAGGGCGATGCATCATGGAACGCTGTTGTTGGAGACCGATCTGAGGCGATTGGGCCGCTATCTCGGCTCGATGGTGGATGGAATCGAAACGCATGCCATTGCCTCGGTCCCGGCTTCGGTGGCGAATCTGGGGATTGAGAAGGGGGCCTTGATGGATGCGTTGAAGGCGAGCTTTCAAAAAAACTATCACGGCGGGGAACACCTGTTGTGGGGAGAGGAAAATCTTGAGTCTAACGTATTGAACGAAATCATAGCACGACAAGGTTCCGCGGTTTGGAAATTGAATGCGACTCCGCATTTTTCGGTGAATGCCAATGAGGAGCGGTTGGAGATTGTTAAAGGTGTGGTGCAGAATGGAACGAGGGCGGGGGAGCAGTTTGCTGACGTTGCGTTTTCATTGTTCTGCTAGGTTGACTCTAAATCGGTTAAAAACTATTTTGATGAGTGGTCAACGTATTTGACGGGTGTGATTGCAGACTGTGCGGATGAACACGGGTATATTCCGCAGACCCCGAGGCTTCTAAAGGGGATTGGAAAATTCATTTTGAATCGCTCATAATACGTTTTATTGTTGCTGCGTACCGATTAGATATTCGGTAGGCCTTGCCTCGATGCCGTAAGCCGTGACGGGTTAGAGGAAGACTCGGTTAAGAGGGCGGATCGGTCTGAAGAAACTGGCGATGCCGGATAGGTTGTAGAGTAATGTTTGAGATAAAAGCGATAATTAAGAATGAGGCGGGGATCCATTGTCGGCCGTCTGCGATGTTGGTGAAAGAAGGCTCTACCTATGCGGGGAAGATTCTCGTCACCGCTCTTTCAGGAAGCTGCGATCTAACGTCGGCCCTGGAATGTATTGTGCTGGGTTTGGAGCAGGGGGCCGAGGTTGATATTCAAGTCTCGGGGCCCGACGAAGAGGCCTATGCCAAGAAGTTGGCAGCCCTCTTTGAAACCATCTTTGACTTCCCGCCCCAGTAGCTTTGCGGCCGAGTTTGTGGGTTGTTGGTCTGGATTTGGAGGGGGATTGTACGTGTGTTTTTGTGCTCTTGCTTTAAGTCCTCCTGCATAAGAGGCTGCATTTATTCGCCGAACCGGGATTGACCCCTCAGCGTTTGTTGGTATAGTTTGCGCGAATTTTTGCCAAGCACATTGGCTTTAAGGAATAATTCAACTCAATAAACCAGAAAGGTAATATTATGTCAGCTAAAGTTCTTGATGTTGTTAAGCCCGGTGTTCTGTTTGGTGACGATGTCGCCAAGGTTTTCCGGATTGCCAAAGAAAATAAATTTGCTCTGCCGGCCGTAAACGTAGTCGGTTCGGATTCCATCAACGGGGTGCTCGAAGCAGCTGCTTCAGTGAAATCTCCGGTTATTATTCAGTTTTCTAATGGGGGTGCTTCATTCACTGCGGGTAAAGGTTGCCCGGCGAACGGCGCAGTGCTGGGTGCAATTTCTGGTGCACAGCACGTTCATGCCATGGCTGAAGCCTATGGCATTCCCGTGATCCTCCACACCGACCATGCGGCCAAAAAATTGCTGCCTTGGATCGACGGTCTGCTCGACGCGGGCGAAAAAATGTTCGAAGAAACCGGACATCCGCTGTTCTCTTCTCACATGCTCGACCTTTCTGAAGAGTCCCTCGAAGAAAACATTGAAACTTGTGCTAAATACCTCGAGCGCATGAGCAAAATCGGCATGACCCTTGAAATCGAACTCGGTTGCACCGGTGGCGAAGAAGATGGCGTTGATAACTCCGATATGGATGAGTCCAAGCTATACACGCAGCCGGAAGACGTGGCTTTTGCGTACGAAACCCTCTCCAAAATTAGCCCGAACTTCACGATTGCTGCATCTTTCGGCAACGTGCATGGCGTATACAAACCGGGTAACGTTAAACTGACTCCGACCATCCTTCGTGATTCTCAGGCATTCGTTGCTAAAAAATTCAACACGGAATCCGCACAGCCGCTCAACTTTGTATTCCACGGCGGATCGGGTTCTTCTCCGGAAGAAATTGCCGAATCCATCGGATACGGTGTGATCAAAATGAATATTGATACCGACACCCAGTGGGCCACGTGGGAAGGTATTCTTAAATTCTACACCGCGAACGAAGGATACCTCCAAGGGCAGCTTGGAAATCCGGACGGTGCTGATAAACCGAATAAGAAATTCTATGATCCGCGCGTATGGTTGCGCAAAGCTCAGGAAGGTCTCGTGGTTCGCATTAAGCGGGCTTATACCGACCTTAACGCCGTTGGTGTTAACTAAGTTCCAATCATTGGAAACTGTGAAAGCCGCCCTTGGGGCGGCTTTTTTTGTATAGCCAATGAACAAAGTGAACACTAGAGTGTCTCTAATGACATACGACGTATTTGATGCGTGGAATGATAGCTAATCCATAATCCCCTGGAGGGAAAGATGAAAAAGTGGTTAACGGTAGTGGCAGCAGTTGTGATCAGCACCGGCGCCTTTGCAGCTGCAGGGTGGGAAACGGATTTTGAAAAGGCCAAGACCATGGCCAAAGAGCAGGATAAATATATTTTGATCGACTTCAGTGGGTCGGATTGGTGTGGCTGGTGCATTAAGCTGGATAAAGAAGTGTTTCAGCAGCAGGCCTTTAAGGATTATGCCAAAGAAGGTCTGGTGCTAATGCTTGCGGATTTCCCTAATGACAAGTCCAAGCAGAGCGCGGAAGTGATCAAACAGAATGAGAAGCTGGCCAAAGAGTTCGGTGTTCGCGGATTCCCAACGGTATTTGTGCTCGATCCAGATGGACGTATTGTGGGCAAAACCGGTTATCAACAAGGTGGGCCCGAGGCTTACATCGCGCACATCAAAAAAATTATTGCTGACGGAAACGCTAAAAAATAGTTTTCAACGAAGGCAATGCGAGGGAGTCGCCTTTAAGGCGGCTCTTTTTTTATGCCTGGATCTTGTTCCTTAAAAGCGGGCATCACTGGGATGGGAGGCTGCTCCGTTGCGGGTGTTGCGGATGGCTCGGGGTGCATGCTGTTGGATGTTGGCCAACGTTTAAATCCGTCGGCCTTCACGGAGGAGTGAGCGTGGAGCGCGCTATATTAAGGCATAAAAAAAGCAGTTAATTCCGGAGAATTAACTGCTAATTAAAGCTGGTGGGCGAGGTGGGACTCGAACCCACACGCTGTTAAGCACGAGAACCTAAATCTCGCGTGTATACCAATTTCACCACACGCCCAGCAAAAATTGAGGGCGTAACTTAGTGGGAAGAGGGGTTGGGCTCAAGTTCAAAAAGCATGAGTTTTCCAAATAGCCTGAAGGTGCCGAATTGCGAGGGCTGGATTGGGGGCTAAATTGACCGCGCGGACTACGCAATAATTCGTTGCGCCAGCTTTAAGAAGGTCGGGCAGGTTGTGTTCGTTGACTCCGCCAATGACCACGGAAGTAATCGGGGTTTCGGCGGCAATGCGGCCTGCTTCGCAGACGCCCAGGGCCGGGGCGGTGTCGGATTTGGTGGGCGTGGGGAATACGGGGCCAATGCCAATGTAGTCGGGCTGAAGTTCGCTTGCCTGGATGGCCTGAGCCATGGAATGAGTGGAAAGGCCATAGATCTTTCCTTTTTTGTTCCAAGTGGTGCGTGCGGCCAGAATGCTTTGGTCATTCTGGCCGAGATGAAGGCCATCGGCATCGACTTCCATTGCGATCTGCAGGTTGTCGTTGATGATGAGGTGGGTATTGCTTCCTTGTGTGATTCGCCGGAGTGCCTTTGCGGTGGCAAGAGAGCGCGTGCGGTCGGCTTGTTTCATCCGGAGCTGCAGATAACGCACGTCTTCGTTTACGGCGGCTTCGGCGGCTTTTTCATAGCCCGAAATCGGGTTGGTTAATATGAGGTAGAGTCCAAAATGTTCGTTCATGAAGAGATATAGACATACAAAATGCAGGGCTTAAACGTTCAATTCGCAAAAATTGAGTATAGATTTAAGAGGATTGCCTCCTAGAATTGAATTTGATTCTATGTAGCTTATTCTTGAATATATCTTTTCTCTCAAGGGGGAGGTCTTTTTTATGAATGACGGCATGAACACAGTACGCAAAGCGCGAGTTGGATAAACGGTAGGAGGGGTACGATGAAAAATATGATTTGGAGTGTATTAATCCTGAGTATGATTCTTTCCTTGGGTTCGATGGCGGAAATGCATGCCTTTGAGTTGCCGGATGGACGGATACTTGAGGCGGAGCTGGTGGATTATAATTCCCGTCAGGGACTCGTGACGCTGAAAAGGACGGATGGTAAACGAATCCCGGTTAAACCCAGTATTTTTATTGAAAAAGATCAGATCTATATCCGCGACTGGTGTGCGGCGAGGGCATTTCTTTCTGACAGCACGCTGAAGATTCAGGCTGATGACGATGTGGTTAAATCCTGGAAAGAAGAAGAGACCATGGATGTGCGCTATACGGATGGATCGGTTGAGAAGGAGTACATCCATAATGTGATTAAATATGAAGATGTTGCATACAACATTTCTTTTAAGAACATGGGTGAAGTTGCCATCAATGGGCTGGTGCTTGAATACTGTGTGTATTACGAACAGTCTACTATGTGCTGGGAGGAAAAGCCGAAGGTGGAGCTGAAGACCTCGTACGGGAAAAAAGAGATTCCAGAGTTGCGGGTAAAGCAGAGCGCTGAAGTTACCACAAAAACGGTCATGATTTATGAGGATGATATCAATCCAATTGATATGCGGGATGGCGATCAGCGCCGGCCGGGAAAAGGTGAGATCCTTGGGATGCATGTGCGGGTGACGATGAAGGGCGGAGATGCGAGCAGTATTCGAACGGTCAGTGTCCCGGAGAACTTTTCTTTAGAGGAGTATCCATGGTCGACCGTATCGTCGCCCAATTCCCGGAAGCCCTATCGTAGGTAGGGGTAGTCGCTGAGGTATATTTATAAAATGGTAGCACTGAATCTGACGATTTATTCGATCAAATTATTTACGCGGCTCTGGATGCGTGGGTTATGGGTTGAGGGAT
>JBAHZU010000106.1:0-27609 GCA_037132875.1 Pontiella sp. | reverse complement strand
TCTGCTGGTTGAGCTGTATCAACATCGGAGGCTATTTTCGGCGCTGTTCGAACGGCGTATGGCGGAAGTTTCGGAAGAGGCGGTGCTGGAATTAATTGATGGCACTTCGGAAAAACTGGAACGGCTCGAGGGGTATGGCCTGCTGGTGCGGACGCCGGGGTTTGTGAAGTTGGACTCACAATTGCACGATTTTTTTAGCGAATATATGGAAGTCGATGAAACCGTCCATGTGCTCTATATCCAGGAAAACCTCGATGAAATAAAACGGCTGAAAGCCTACTGGGAAAAAGATCGGCAGGAGCGTTATCTGCTGCGCATCAAAAAACATCTGCGCGAAATCATTCGTATTGCGGCACTGAATGTAAAAACGCTGCGCAATAATATGGAGGAGACTTACACCACCGAGAGCCATTTTGAGTTAAAGCGCGAAAAGCTCGAAGATATCCGCCGCCAGCGCGATGCGCTCGAAGGCGTGATTCGGGCGGTGGAGCGCATGCTGGAGGATGGACTCTTTTTCAAAACCGCCTCCGATGAAGAAATGTTTCAGATTGTGCACCGACTCAAGGTGATGCTGCACGAAAGCCGGCATAATCTGATTGAAGTGCAGCATAAAGTGATTGCCTATCTGAACCATATTGAAAAACGCGTGGCGGTGGTTGAAAAAGTCCTCCGCCTTAAAATGCTCAAAGATCGTCATTATCTGCAGCAACAAACCGACTTTTATCCGCTGGTGGCGCGGAATCATGATCTGCCGCTGATCCCCGCCGAGCCGCTGCGTTCGCGCCTTTCGCTGTCCGAATTGCAACAGGAGGAATCGATGCAGGAACTGGTGCTAAAAGTCCGCGCCAAGCTGACGTGTCGGAAACATCTGGAGCAAAACCGTGCCGGCGATCTGCCGGAGTCTGCCTTTTCCGCCGAAGAATCGGCGGAGCAGCGCATTAACCTCTATGCCCTCAAAAATATCTTCCAGAAACGCACTGGCGATCTCTTTTCTTTTGTGATGGAACATGAATTTAAAGAACCGGTTGATGACGTCCAACGCATCAGCATCTTCTGTCAGCTCGCCTCCCGCTTTACGGCCGAACTGGAGTTTTCAGATGAGATCCGGGAATACGATGGGCTGGAAGTTGCGATGGTGTATGGGAAAGGGGGATGATGGTGCGGATATCGACCGGCAAGATAGCTGTTTTCCGCTGGAGCAATAAGATGAGTAGGACCCGGGTGTTTTTGAGGTGTTGAGTCGGGGTAGATGTCTGAATGCGTGGGAGGATGAACGATGACGGAAATGAAAGAAATTATGGCGTGGCCGAAAGCATGGTGTTTTGACCGCGCGAGTGAGGGTTATGGACAGAAATTGCTGGCTGAAATGATGCCCTTCATTGAGTGGGTTTTGGCGCATGGATATGCAACGCGCACGGTGGAACAGCATTTGGAATATCTATTTCTGATGGGGGGCGAGCTGGTCAGTATGGCGGCGATTAATGAAGAGTATAATCGCAATGCTCGCGCGGTTTTATTGGAAAATATGGATGATGAAAGCGGGCCAATATGCCAGCATTTGCATACGGAAGAGCGCGAACGCCAATACGATGCGACCTGTCGAAAATTGTATCGCTTTATGGAGAAGCAGAAATAATGAGCAAAACAGCAACTATTTTTGAGATGTTGAGTCGGGGCGGATTTATCTGTTCGAATACGGGGATGCCGGGCGGGCGTGATCTGTATCAATATGTGGAGGAGCACGAGGAGCGGCTGCGCGGCATGTTTGCAGAGGTTGGTTTCCGGTTGGAAACGGGCAATAACTATTACTATTTTTCGCGCGACCATGAGGATGCTCCGGGCCGGGAACGCAAGATCAAGAAGGCCTTGCGTTGGCTGGATATGCTGGCGTTTTTCACGACCTATCGCAAGGACCTCTGTCGCGGCGCTCGTCTTTCTCCGCACGACCTGGCCGGGCAACTCGATATTAATAGCTCATTAAAAGATCAACTTCTGACGCTCCAGCGCGGCAACGGCAAAAAGAATTATGCGGAACAGCTCGAATCCCTTTTTACGGAGTTGCGCAAGGAGGGGTTTATTGAACTTGAAAATGAAGCCAGCCAAACGTGGAAGCTGCTTGATGCTTGGGATTATATGGAGCAGATGGTGATGGCAGTGAATATTTTTGAGGAGGAATCCGATGAGGAACCCGTTGAAAAACACCGGTGAATATCGCGCGTGGCTGAAGGATCTCAAGCTGCGAGTCCGGCAGGCGCAGGTGAAGGCGGCGGTTCGGGTGAATTCAGATCTGGCGCAGCAGCAGCTGATGAAGGATCCGTATACGTTTGATTTTCTTGCGCTGACTAAGGACGACAATGAGCGGGCCGAAGCCACGATTGGAATTCTGTTGTGCAAGTCGCACGACCGCGTGGTGGCGGAATATGCGTTGAGTAATGTTCATCAACCGATCGGTGTTTCTGAATATGAGCTGACGCGCTCGCTACCGAATCATCTAAAATCCAGCCTGCCCTCTATTGAGGAATGGGAAGCCGAGCTGGGCGACTATAGTGAGGGGGTAGAATGAACCAGTTGCGACGAATGGTCTTGGTGAATAGCGCGAATGTGGGGTATCGGGAGATCGAGCTCGATGGGCATATTCACTTTATCGGCACGCAGGGAACGGGGAAGAGTACGTTGTTACGCGCGTTGCTGTTTTTCTATAATGCGGATCAGCGCAAGTTGGGGATTTCGAAGGAGAAAAAGGCCTTTTCGGAGTTCTATTTTCCCTTTGCGGATTCCTATATTTTCTACGAGGTGCAAGCGGGGCCGCGGCGCTTTTGTGTTTGGCTCTACAAGCGGCAGAATCGCTTGTGTTTTCGGTTTGTGGATGGGGCCTATAACCGCGATGCGGTGATTGAAGGAAATGCTGCCCGCAGTGAAGGCGATCTGTTGGCCCAGCTGGCGGCTTTGGGCATGAAGGTGGAGCGACCAATTTATAGCCTGACGGACTATCGCGATATTCTGTATGGCGAAAATCGGGCGTTCCGGCGCTATGCGTTAATGCGCAGTGTGTCGAATTATTCCACGATTCCGCGGACCATTTCGAATATTTTTCTGAATGCCAATCTGGACGGCGATTATATTAAGAAGACGATCATTGATTCGCTCAGCGAGGAATCGGTGGAGATTAATCTGGAGGCGAACCGGCATCATCTGGAAACGGCGCGCAACCATTACGGCGATGTGATGCAATATCAGCGCTATGAAGGACAGGCTGAGCAGATTGTTGCGGGCTATACGGCGATTCAGAAGTTGGAACGTCAGCAGCGCGATGCGGCGTGGAAGGTGGGCGCGGCGTGGAACCGGGTGCGAGAGCAGGCGCGGGTTTTGGAAGAGCAGCATAGCGAACGGGCGAGCGCAGAGCGGATTCAGCTCAAAAAACTAAATACGGTCCAGGCGCAGTTTGAAACAGAAAAACGGCGACTGAATAATCAGTGGTCGGTGGTGAAAGAACACATTTCACGCGCCAATAAACTGAAGCGGGACTATGCGCAGCAAGGTATTGAACAAGTATTGGCGGCGGCGGGCGAAGCACCGCAGTTGGAACAGGATCTATCTATTTGCATGGAACAACTCCGTGCATTAACTGCTCGGGTGGAGCAGCAGGAACAACAGTTTGAGATTGCAGAACAGAAAGTGAAAATCGGGTGCGGTGAACGCATCCAGCAGTTGCAATCGGAACTGCATGCTGAGAAAGACCGCTCTCGAACAGCGCTCGATCAGGAGCGGGTTTCGTTTGAGCACCAGCAGAATGCGGTTGAAGCGGAGTTTGTGGAAAATGTTGGCGGTTTTCAGCAGGAAGAACAGGGAACAAAGCAGGCCCTTCAGGAATTGGAATTTGAGGTGCGACAGTTGGATCGGGCCCGATTTTTCGAGGCCGAGCGGAGTGAGCTGGAGCATCGAAAGAAAGAGTTGGAGCAGGAGCTGATCCGGACAGAAGCGCAGCAAAGGCAGATCCGGGAGACGATGCAATCGCTTCAGCGCGAAGCCGCGGATCGTCAGAAGATTGCTGAGGCGGAAGGCACCGATGCGCTTCGGCCCTTCTTGGATGCTCGCCGAAGGGTGCAGGAGCAACTTTCAGAGCATCAACGGGAGCTGGAAGCCTTGCAAGGTTCTCTGCTGGAGTTTCTGGATGATCAGGTGGATGGCTGGAATGAAAATATTGGTAAGGTGGTCCGCCGCGATGTTTTATTACACCCTGGATTGGAGCCGCGTAGAACCGATGAACATTCGTTGTATGGGGTTGTGCTTAAACTGGAACACCTAGAAGCCAGTCCGCTGTCGAAAAGTGGGCTACAGGCGGAGATGGCCTCTGAGGAAAAAGAACGTACGGAGTTATCGGGGAAAATTGAAAAACAAGGGATGGAAAATCAGGCCGTGCTGGATCGTCAGCTTCAAAAATATAACCGGATGATTCGCGAAAAACAGGATGCAGGAAAAATGGCGGGAGCCCGGCATTTTCAGTGCGAGCGCGATCTGGAACAGGTTGCAGTTGCCCAGCAGGAGTTGGAGGATCGAATCGTTGCGAAGCGCAAACAGGAACAGACGACGTTGGAGGAACAGCGCCATAAACTGCGCGTGCAACAGCAGGAACTGGAATTGCTGATTCAGCATCTAACTGAAAAGCGGGATATGACTCAGAAGCGATGGACTTCGGATTTTAATCGTCGGAAAAAAGCGATGGAGCAAGGGGTTGTTCGGTTTGAAACGGAAACCGAACAGCAGTGCAATGTTCAAAAGAAGCAGCTGAATGATCGGTTGGCTGCGCTACAGCTTGAGCGGGAGAAGGTCCTGAAAGCGGAAGGCGTTGATGCGCAGCACGTGGCAGAACTGGAGCTTCGGATTAAACAGCTTCGGCAGCGCCTGGAGCTGATTCAACAACAGGCCCGAACGCGGATTGAATATGAAAAAGATCGGCGGGAATGGATCGATAAGCTGGAGGAATTTCAGCGGGAGCGGGGACAGATTGAAAACCGGTTGCAGCATCAGTCCAATCTCTTTGAGCGCCGTATTCAGCAGGATCAGGATCGGTTGAATGCGGTGACGTTCCAGCTGGCTGGAATCCGCGCGGATCAAAAAAAGATGGATACCGAATTAGCCGCATTTGAGTCCTTCGAGCGGGATGAACTCTTTGTTGGGTTTGAAGCCTTCATTCGGCATCATGACCAATCGGAAACCGCACACTGTAGGGAATGGATCGATGAGCTGAAAACCTTGGCGTGGAAATTTGAAAAGCAGTTTAAAAAGCTTACGGAGCGCATCACGGAATTTTCCGGGTTATTCAGCGACGGGAACTGTTTGGGTTTTGAGGTGCATTTGGCGGGAGAAGCTTCATTCCGTACCTTTGCAGAAGGGCTGGCTGAATTTGTCCGAGAGCAGAAAATTATTACGCTGAAAACAGAAGTGACCCGGAAATATTCGATGGTGCTGGAGGCGTTGGTCACGGAAACGAACCGTTTGCTGCAGCGTGAAGGCGAAGTGCATAAAGTGATTCAAAAAATCAACAGCGATTTCCGAGCCTCTAACTTTGTGGGGGTCGTGCGAAGCATTGAAATGCGGTTGCAGGAGAGTACGAACCGAATCTTTCAGGTGTTGCGCGAAATTTGTCGTTTCCAGGCGGAGAATCACATGAGTTTCGGCGAGCTGGATCTATTTAATCAGGGCAAAAGCGGGAATGATGAAAAAGCGGTGGAATTGCTGGATGAACTCCGGTTGCAGATGGGGCAGGCTAAAGGCAGGAAACTGAAACTCGAAGATGCGCTCGATCTGGAATTTCGAGTCTGTGAAAATGAAAACGACACCAGTTGGGTCAGCCGGCTTGCCAATGTGGGATCGAATGGAACCGATGTGCTGGTGAAATCGATGATCTATATTAATCTGCTGAATATTTTTAAAAGCAGCTCCCGCAAACAGGATGACCCCGTCGTCTTGCATTGCTTGGTGGATGAAGTTGGAATTCTGCACGACAGCAATGTGGCCAGCCTCATTAAATTTGCCGCGGAACGGGGTATCTGCATGATTAACGGATCGCCGAACTCGCATAACGAACAGGATTACAAACACATCTATATTTTCCGAAAAGAAGGCCATCAAACGGCGATTACTAAGTTGGTCAGCCATGCTTCCTGAAAAAATCAGCCGAAGCTTTGCGCAGAACCTTCTGCGTTTAATGGCGGGCGAGATTCTGCCGGGGAGTGCATTTGGAAATCGGCGTCAATTGGATAAGCTGGAGGAGGACCGGGTGGTGGGGCGGATGGTGACCGGGCGGAATCGTTCGTCGATACGTTGTCCTGATGTGTCGGCGCTTGAAAACTATCTTCGGCTACATTTTGGAATCACGGATCTGGAGGCCTACCTGGAGCTGTTTGATCAGGATGCGTGCGATGGCGAAGATTCGCTCAAGGCAACCACCTCGACGAAAACCTTTCGGCATCAATCACTGCAGGGATTTTTCATCAAGTCGTTCGCAACGGAGCTGAGAATCCGTGATGTTTCGTTGGAGGCCCTGCCGGATGGGGTTGAATATTTTGTGCGCGATTTTTCTGCGTTACAGGTTCCGGAGTCGGCCCTGGTGGTTGGCGTGGAAAATCCGGAATGTTTTATTAAAGCAGAACGATTGCTTCATCTATTTCCGCAGGAGGATTTGGTCTTCGTATTGCGGTATTATGGAAAAAGTTCGGTCCGTTGGTTGAAAAGCATCCCGAATAACTATTTACATTTTGGTGATTTTGATCCGGCCGGTATTGCGATTTACCGGACGGAGTTTTGGAGTGCATTGGGAGACGGGCGATGTCGTTTTTTTGTGCCGGAGGGAATTGAGACCCTCATACAATCCGGGGACCCGGACTTGTATGATCGACAGCGGCACTTATGGCCTGCCGAGGATGTTTCGCAAGCAGATTTGGCGATGTTGCTCCATTGGATACAGCGATATGGCCGGGGCGCTGAGCAGGAGTCTTTATTGACGTGACTTTCAGACGGCGGCCGGACTCCTTTTTCCGGCGGGGGCTATTTTATTTCAACTGGAATTTGAACCTGCTAGATTGCCTTCCTTTTTCCCATTAGAATGTAGAGAAGGCGGATATAATGTCCCGTATGGAAGCGAAGCAGGAAATTCAACGAAAAGGTGTGATTCGGTTGTATTCATTGACTCCGGATGCGCTGAAGAAGAACTTTTTCTATGCGGGATCGATGGAGCCGGTGCATGCCGCACAGGTGGAATTTGCATCCGATTTTCCTGAAACAGAGCGGGAGGCCGAATTGGAAGGGGCGGGGCTTTTGAAGCTTACCACGGTGTATCACTGGATTGATGCTTCCGATAGGCATTCTGCTTGGAAAACGTGTGCTTCCGAGCCCGAATGGATCCGGTTCCTGCTGAAAACGAGGCCGGCGTTGGAGCATGCGGGCTGGATGGTGGAGCAGGATGAGTCGTTTGCTTGTGCCATCTTGGTGCCGGATTGCTGGTATGTCGATATGGAGGAGGCCGGTGATGATTACCGGGTTTCGATTGGCTTTAAGGTGGAGGGAGAACGGGTTAATGTGCTCCCGCTCCTCTTGGCCTATTTGCGCGATGGAGCATCGGCGGAATGGATGGTTCTTGCGGATGGTCGCCGCGTGGTGGTGCCGCAGGAGCGTATTGCACTGCTGGCGTCGACGCTGCTCGAAATGCTGAATAAAGGGGTGGCCGGAAGTGATCTCGATGCTCTGGATGTTTCATGGCTTCGGGCGCTGGAGTTAACCCGTCTGCAGGATGACGAGGAATTTGAAACGGCTCTCCCTCAGGCGTTGAAAAAGAAGGCTGTTTTTTTTGAGCAGATAACGGATGCTCCGCACGTTGATGTGCCGGATATGATGCAGGTTACGCTGCGCCCGTATCAGCAACAGGGTGTGAATTGGTTGCAACTTTTGCGGAAGATGAAGTTGGGGGCACTGCTGGCCGATGATATGGGGCTGGGCAAAACGGTGCAGGCGCTATCGCATATTGTCATTGAAAAAGTATCGGGCCGGATGACGCGGCCGTGTTTGATTATTGCCCCGACGAGTGTGATTTATAATTGGGAGGCCGAAGCAAAAAAGTTTGCGCCGGAATTAAAAGTGCATGTTTCGCATGGCAGTGAGCGTGCAGATCATTTTGAATCGTTTGCATCGTTCGATCTGATTCTGACGACCTATCCGTTGTTGGCCCGCGATGGGGACGAGCTGATTAAGCATTCATTTCATCTATTGATTCTGGATGAGGCTCAGTTTATTCGGAATCATCGGACGCATGCTTCGCGAGTGGTTCGTTTGCTGGTGGCGGAGCAGCGGGTTGCGCTGACTGGGACGCCGATGGAAAATAATTTGAACGAGCTGTGGGCGCTCTTTTCGTTTGTAATTCCGGGGCTGCTGGGGACGCATGAGCTCTTTCGAACTCGGTTTCGAAATCCGATCGAAAATCAGAATAATGAAATAGTTCGCAGGGTACTGGCCCGTCGGATTGCTCCATTTTTATTGCGCCGGACCAAGAATGAGGTGGCGCTGGAATTGCCGCCGAAGACCGAGATGATTCGGCGGGTTGAGCTGACGGCATCGCAACAGGATTTGTATGAGGTGGTGCGGGCAGCCATGGACTCCCGCGTTTCGGCGGCCGTGGCCGCAAAAGGGGTGTCCGGATCGCATATCATTGTACTGGATGCGCTGCTTAAAATGCGGCAAGTCTGCTGCCATTCCTTGTTGTTGAAATCGTACAATACGGAAAAAATTGCGGATTCTGCGAAGTTGGATACCTTGATGGAGATGTTGGCAGAGATGATTCCGGAAGGCCGGCGGGTGCTTATTTTTTCTCAGTTCACGAGCATGCTTAAGCTGATTGAAAAGGCGTTGAATGAGCAGAATATTGGGTATGTACAAATCACGGGGAATACTAAAGACCGCAAAAAACCGGTGGCCGATTTTCAGGCGGGTCATGTGCCGGTTTTTCTGATCAGCCTGAAGGCGGGAGGGACTGGCTTGAACTTAACGGCCGCGGATGTGGTGATTCATTTCGACCCCTGGTGGAATCCGGCGGTGGAGGCGCAGGCGACGGACCGAGCGTATCGGATTGGACAAGATAAACCGGTTTTCGTTTATAAGCTGATTGCCGCGGGAACGGTGGAAGAGCGGGTGTTGCAAATGCAGGAGCGTAAAAAGGGACTGATTGAAGGGCTATTGGGCGATCAGAAAGAGGCCCTTCGGAAATGGGATGAAGAGGACCTTGAAGATCTGTTTAAACCGATCGGGTGAAGAATCGGAGCGTAGAGCATGCGCCCCCGCTTGCTCCACGTTAAAGAGCCGAGACCCCCGTTCCGCTCAGTGTGCTCCGCCCGCCGCTTTCGGTTTGAACATTAATCTGTGTGCCAATGCGTTCTTTCAGTGCCCCCACATGTGAAATGACACCGATCAATTTTCCATCTTGTTTCAGTTCCGCCAACGCGCCAAGTGCCGTCTCCAGCGCATCCTCATCAAGCGTGCCAAAACCTTCGTCGAGAAAAAGGGAATCCACCCGGATCGTTTTGCTCGCCATTTTGGATAGGCCAAGCGCGAGGGAAAGGCTGACGATGAAGCTTTCGCCGCCGGAGAGGTTTTTCACGGGGCGGATTTCGCCCGCCTGATAATTATCCACCACATTCAGATCCAGGGGTTGGTCTGAGTCCCGAATGAGCAGATAGCGGTCTGACATTTTTGAGAGCTGTTGATTGGCCTGCGAAACCATCAGTTCAAAGGTGAGGCCCTGCGCAAAATTGCGGAATTTCTTCCCATCGGCCGAGCCAATCAGTTCGTGCAATGCATTCCAGCGGTTGCATTCCATTTTTTGTTTTTCAATGCCATCGATCTTTTCCGCATGGAGAGCCTGAGCTTTTTCATTGGCAGCAATCCGGCTCTTAACATCGCCGATCTGCTGCTGGAGTCCGTTGCAGGTTGCCATGACCGCCGCATATTCTTCCGGAGAGGTTTCCCCATGGTTCTGTTTTTGCTCGTCCTGAAGCTGTTGGGTCTTTTCGGTGGCAAGGGCCGAGAGGTAGGTGTGGCGGTGTTTGAGTTCGTCTTCACGCGTTTCAAGTTTGGATTGCGCTGCCGGGTCGAGGTAGGCAGAAAGGTAAGCCGCTTCGCTTTTAAATTCGGCGACGGACAGCACTTGCGTAAAGGCCGGTTCCGTTTTGTCCAGTTGGCTCTGTGTTTCTTGTTTTCGTTGTTCCAATGCGTGGACGTTTTGGCGGGCGAGGAATAGTGCTTGCTGATCCTCGGCCCATTGCGTCTGTGCGCTCGTGGTTGTTTTGCGCAAAGCATCGATGGCGGTACGGAATTCTTGTTCCAGAATGTCGGGTTGACGATTTCCAAATAGGGCTTCCCGATCCGCCTTTAACGAATCGATGGTGGACTGGGTTGCGGCCAAGGTATCCATCTGTTTCTGTATGCGTATTTTCTGATTCTCTAGCTGCTCCGTCTGGTTGGTAAGGCTGGTTTGGAGGTTTGAGATCGTTTGGGTGAGTTGAATCGTTTTCTTTTCCGCTTCAACCCATTGATCGCGCCGAGCCATGAGCAGTCGTGCCGTTTCGGTCGACCGTGCAATTCCGAAGGGTTCGAGGGTTTGCTCCAACTGGCTTCGAACGAGTTCCAGATCGGCCGCTGCTTTATCCTGTTGGATGGCCGCGGTTGCGGCATTGGCCCCTGCGGATTCGGCCGTTTGTTTTGCGGTTTGTTCCGCCAGCGTTTTCTGGTTCTGTGTTTCGCGCGCCCGGTCCAGCTCGGTCTGGGCTTCTTTTTCGCGTTGCTCCAGCGTTTCAATGTGCTCGATACGTTTGGCGATTGCTTCCGCTTCTTCCGCGTTGCCGGGCACGAGGGTTTCGAGTTCGGCCTCGTCCTGATCGAGCGTGGCTTGGAGCGTTGCGCATAACGTCTTGGCCGCGGCTTGTTTTTCGGTCAGAACGTTGATCTGGTTGGCGAGTGCAGCAAGGGCGGCCGCCGTTTTTTCAATGGAGCTGGTTTCCGGAGCGGGAAGTCCGGCGGCAAAGGGGTGTGCCAATGCACCGCAGAGCGGGCACGGTTGGCCATCGGCTAATGCGGCCCGTTCGACTTCGAGGCTTTCAATTTTTTGCTGGAGGCTCAGATTCTCAATCAAGAGGGCGTGTTCGCGTAGGAGGCTTTCTTGCTCGTTCCTTTTTAGAACGAGGTCTTTCTCTGCGGCGGTGGCAACGAGGGCTTGGGCTGTAAGGGTCGAGCGGGTTTCCTGAATCCGTTGCTCGATAGTGATGCGCCGCCGAAGTGCTTCAAGCCGGGCGCGCCAATCGGTGCCATCGAGCAGCGGGAGTAGTTCGCTATGGATTTTTTCCTGCAAGGCTTCGGCACGGATTACATTTTGCTGCGCGACGCCCCGTTTTTTGGCCTCTTCACATGCGGTCGTGGCAGCTTTTTTAGCGGCGCTTGCGGTGGCCTTCCATGCTTTTTGGGCGGCCTCCATTTTGTCGGTCAATTGTTCTACATGTTCCAAGGATTGGACCATGGCGACGCATTGCCCAATCAGTTCCGCATCCTGCACATGCTCCTGCTGATAGGACTCGGCCTCGTTAAGTTGAAGGTGGAGCATTGCGAGATCGGCTCTATTTTCCACTTCTTTCCCGCGCAACATCGCTTGATCGATCTTCACCTGTTCAAGTCCGGCGACTTCCGACTCCTGTGTTGTTAAGTGCCTGGCGATTTGGGTGTCGAGTACACGAACTTCTTTCAGAAGCGGCACCAGCTCTTTCTGCTCCGCTTCCTTTTCCGCAAGGAGGTGGCTTGCGGCCTCCAATGCGGTAGACGCATGGTTTTTCCGTTCTTCCAACTCGGGAAGTGCAACGATGGCGGCTTTGAGAGCATTCTCGATGCCGGAAAAATCGGTACGCAAATTGACGAGCTTGGCGTGATCAACCGCCAAGGGCTGCGCACGCCGAGCGGCGGCCAAACATTCTGCATCGGATTTAAAGGCGTTGTTCTCCTCGCGCAAGGCTTTCTGTTTCGATCGATTTTCTTCCAAGGCCGTTTCCAAGGTTTGGATGCGATCGATGCAATCCAACGCCGCCTTAGCGGCATCGCGCTTGCGGGCTTCTTCCCGATGCTTTTCTTCCACCTGGTTTAGATCGAATGCCATCTGTTCCAGCTCCTCTTTATTCAGGAGCTGAATGCCACCGAGTGCCGCATTGAGTTGGTTCAGCGTTAGGTTTTCCTGGCTGTTGCGCTCATGAACGGCTTTAGAAATGTCGGTATAGATTTCGGTGCCGGTAATTTGTTCCAAAATCGGGGAGCGGGCATCGGCATTGGCTTTTAGAAAAACATCAAAGCTACCTTGCGCCAAAAGAATCGAGCGCGTGAAACGATCAAAAGGCATCCCCGAAATCCGATCAATCTGATCCTGCACCTCCTTCAGCTTTTCGGCCAGCAACTCGCCTTGTTCATTCGAGATTTCACGCTTGGGCGACTGCAACGCGCCGCCCGCTTTTTTGCGAGATCGATGCTGATGCCACGTCGCGCGGAATCGCCCCTCCGCCGCTTCAAAAAGAACTTCCGCAAAACATTCCCCCGTCTGGCGCGACATCACTTCATTGTCGCTCGACGTCATTTTCCCCAGCCGCGGTGTCTGGCCATACAACGCCAAACAGATTGCATCCAGAATCGTCGTCTTTCCCGATCCCGTTGGCCCCGTAATGGCAAACAGTCCATCCACCACAAAGGCGGGGTCGGTGAAATCAATACACCACTCGCCCACGAGCGAGTTCAGATTTTTAAAGCGGAGTTCGAGTATTTTCATTTTACTTATTTTTCCTAGCGTCAATCCGCGTGCGATACATCCGCTCGCGCGGCCTGCACCATCTGATCAATCGTCCGATCAAACTTCTGAAACACATTCCAAAACCAACTGCAGCATCATAAATCATCACTGATCGTTGATAAGACAGCAGCTCGTGATCGCTTCCATGTTTGGGAATGAAGCCTTTGGGAATGACCCGTTCAGTTCACGATTGGCTTAGAATGGTTATTGCTGGTTTCGTTTGATGATGCATTTGAACTGATTTCCTTCGCGATCATCGATGAAATCAATGGCCGGGTATTTTTCCAGTGCACGTAAAATTCCGGAACCAAATCCCCGGTAGGGTAATAGCTGATTTGCAAAAGATGCTAGTACCGGATTTCGGGTATTCGAGTTTCCGGCTTTGATATTCTCAACGGTCAGATTGTTTGGAAGATGGCCTGGACTAATGATTTCTACGCGATCCGAAAAAACAAAAACACGAATGGGTGCTGAAATAAAATAATCCCGATGAACTAAGGCGTTGGCAACCAGTTCTTCCAGCACAATTCTAGGGATTTCAGGCTGTCCGTCACTGTTTGCGGTCTGTTCGCCTTGAACGTGCTTGATGTTGGATAAAATGAAACTGATCGTTTGCTGGAAAATATCTGAAATTTTGCCTGCGATGTCCCGGCTATCTAAATAAGTTTCTGTCGTAATAGATGTTCCGGGGAATGCTCCGGCTTTTACGATGAAAGCGGGTAATCGTACCGATGGGGTCTGGCTGAATAATAAGGCTCCCGTCAAATTGAGGGATCCTGCGTCGCCAAGGTTCATGTTGGTAATCGTTTTTTCTAATGGAAGATGCTGTGTTTCCAGTGATTCACTATACCTTTTTTGAAAAAAGGCTCGGAAATACGGCATATCTAGATCGGAGATCGTTAGGCCATTGGCTGGGATGATATCCGCATGTATCATGCCTGATGATTGGAATAATCGTTGAATTTCTTCCCGAGAGGTTGCTCTTCGTTTATCCGCGCCGTGTTTGACCCAAAAGATGCCATTCTTATCCTGATAGGGTTTGTTCAGTCCCTTGGGGACGGTAAGAATCAGAATTACTTTACTCTCGAGAGTCACGTTTTGCGTAGTGGGATTGATGGAGGGCTTAACGTGTTCGCTGGATACATTACTGATCATTAGATTAAGCCTGCTGATATCGGCAGAGGTTAGGCCCGAGACGCTTCCATCATCATCAACTCCGATGAAAACAGAACCGCCTTGCCGATTGCTAAAGGCAACGATTTCAGCGGCAAGAGAGTTCGGATTTGCAATGTTTTTTTTGAACTGGTTCTGGCTGTCTTCGCCTTGAGCCAGAATCTGCATGATTTCTAAGGTTTCCATATCTGATAAATCTCCTTGCGACGATCGAATGCTTGCTTGCCACCTTCCATGATGTTCACAATTGTAGTCTGGGTGTTTCGCTCATCAACACTACCGCTGTGAACCGAGATTTTATCATCCATAAAAGTGCATGCGTGAATTTGTTCCGCGTCACCTAGTACTGGAATATTCGGATTATGCGTGGCAAAAATAAACTGCACGTCCGGTTTCATTTCCCGAATCAGTTTAATGACATCGTTATAGATGGTTTGGTTGTCTAAATCGTCTTCCGGTTGATCTATGATGATGACATCGTTTTCCCGTTGATTGAGCACAAAAAGAATCAAGGCAGAGGCTCGCTGGCCTAAGGAATGATGCTGCAACTCCTTGCCCTGATACATGATCGTGAATTGATTGGGGGTCTGGTAGGTCAGGAGTGTTTTTAGGTTTTTTGTGAATAAATCGTCGAGTTTCTGAGGGTTGCTGCCAAAGCGGGTTTGAGCGACCTCATAATCGTTGTAAATGGAGACGAAATCAGGATATTGCTTAGCGAGTCCCTGATACGTGGTTTCGCGAATTCCACTGCCCTTGAAGATATCTTTCATGAACGCAACGAGTGCCTGTTTATCCGCTTTGTGCTCGGAGGTGATAGATAATACCGCGCTGTTGATGCCCACCTTATCGACTTCCCTTTTGATCAGGACAAATTCTTCGTGCCACAGCGTATTCAATTTTGACAGCTGTCTTTGCAGCGTATCTTCTAATGCTTTCTGATGTGTTCCCTGTTTTTTTAACTCCGTGATGAGCTGCTTAGCGCTGGCTAGCTTTTTATTGAGTCCAATAAACTCGTCCGAGCTAATATTTTGAGTTCCGCTATTTCTCAGCGCTTCACTCAATTTTCGTTCAATTTCGGAGAACTCTTCAGCCATGCCGGTTCTGGTGGTTGAGAGCTTTATCTGATGCCGTGCAAGCTTCTGTTTACATGAATTCAAGGATTCCAAATCGGTTTTTATTTTGCTGATCGACTCTATAAGTCCCTCGTAGTCGGCATAGAACTTATTGAACAGGGGCTTGTTGTGTTTGGAGATGTATCCTTTAAAATTAATAAGGTCATCTTCATAGCGAGCCAGCAGATCTTCCAGATCTGTAAAAAACGACTCGGCAAGATTAACGCCCTTTTTCATTGCTCGGAGGTCTTCATCAAAATCCAGCCGCTTCTGAAGTTTTTCTTCCACGCCATGATCGGTGTAGAACTTCAGCCGATGCTCGGTATCGTCTTTAATCCCGCCTTGCTCTTCGAGTTGCTCCTGTATATTGGCGACCTTTTGCAGGCGATCAACAGCCTCTCCTACTTTCATTTTTTGGATGGCGATTCGTCGTCGAATATCGTCTAGTTTGGAACCGAGCAGTTTATCCATTAAATCTTTCTCGAAACCATCGCCGCGATTAGAGAGATCCTTTTGGCCAAAGTAGATCGGCTTTCGTAATACGGTTTCCCGAATAGAGACCCCGGGTTGAAGTTTTCCGTCGATGAGTACTTCAGAGCAGGGTTCTGTCCCAATGCGCCGGATGGTATAGATCTGACCGTAGCGGTCCACCGCATCAATTTCAACTTTAGCTCCCCCGCCTAGTGAAAAGTGGATGAGTTTATTTTTGTAGTCTGTGTCGCCTGATTTTTCTCCAAACGGAATATCTAATGCATATCGCAGCACCTCCAACACGGTAGATTTTCCACTGCCGCGAATGCCGATGAACGTGTTGAGTTCGGGGGAAAAATGAAGTTCTTCGCCAGCCAAGGTTCCGCCCGTAAAACGTACGCTCTTGATGTGGGAATGAGTATAGGATTTCGGCTCGGGAGAAATGCGACTTCCTTCAGGTTCTCTCAGCGCAAATTTCACGGCATCAAAAGAAAAGGATCCCAGCTTGATGTACCCTTTTTTCCCGTTGCCAATATCTTCGATCGATTTGCAGTCGGATCCTTCTACTTCAGCTGGATACCAGCCTTGAAGCCAGCCTTTCACTTTTTCCCGTTCATCACGCGTTCTGACTTTCTGGAAACCGAGCGTGCGTCGTTTAAAAAGTTCATTTCCCCCAGCCTCTTGTAGTCGGCCACCCTTCAGTTCTTTCCATAAACCACTACTTTGTTCCACGTGAGCAAATACGATGAAAAAATCACGCTCGTACCCATCAAGTTTTTTCAGGGTAGTAATGAGATCCATGGAGTTTCGGCCATTTTTCTGTTCATACTGAGCAGGCACTTTTCCCTGAAAAGCCACGTTAAGAAATTGATTGATGTAATCATTCCCGTTTTCCAGCCATTCGTCACTGAATACGATCAGTATGTGGATTCCGTTGGAGCCATCATTGACTGAGAGTTCAACACCAGGAAGGAGTCCAAGGTTCTCTTTTCCAGCCTTCTTTCGAAGGGCCTTGAACTGGTCTTTATCAAATTTGTTGTGGTTTGTGATTACACCTAGCTGAATGCCACTTTTTTTCAGCCCTTCCACATAATCGGTCACGAAGCTATTCTCATCACCCGTGTAGGCAAACTCCTTATCTGCATCCGTGTGCAGATGGAAATCCGCTCGTAGCCAAGTGGAGCCATGTTTAAATATTTCAGGAACTGGTTTTGTCTCATTCATAGTGTTTCTCAATCGCGGGGCTGATTCGGAATAATTCGGAAAGGGTAAGAAATTTCCCCCTAAATCGCTAGGTAATTACTCGAAACACTTCTTTGCCAGCCGGTCAAAGTCGCTTTCAAATAACCGATCTTGAGTAATTCTATTTCTTTATAACATTCGCCGTTCTGAGTTTCATCCGTTGTCGGAAGTTCTTCAAAAATTTTGAAGAACTGAGTTTCTCTCTAACTTCGCGGTATGAACCGTCCGTTTGCCTTCCTGTTGAACGACCGAGAAATCCTCGGTAGTTGCGGATTGCTTTAATTCCCCTTCCGCATAGATGTTTTTCAGATGCAGCGAGATATGGTCTGGAGAACATTGGAAAAGCCGGGCCATATCGGTCTGGGTCATCCACAATGATTCATTCATCAACTGCACGTCCAGTTTTACCTGCCCGATTAGTAGCTTGATAAATTAGGATTTCTCCTCCGGAAGTAATTGGATCATTTGAATCTTCATTCATGGCAGGTCCTCTCTTATTCAGCGTTCGGGTCGGCTTCTTCCAGGGTCTGGATGATTTCGGTGTAGGCGGCGGTGAGGGCGGGGCGCTGAGTTTCGGGGATTTCGTGGGCTTCGAGACAGCGGGCGAAGACGTCGGCGGGTGCGAGGTCGTCGAGGGTTTCGGCGGTGTCGATGCGTTCGAGGACTCGGTTCATGATGCGCCGGTTTTGAATCCGCCGAATTTCGAGGTTGGAGCCTTCGATGGCGGTTTCAATTTGATTGCGCAGGTCGGGTACTCTTTCGTCGCCGGCATATTCAATTTCGAGCCAGGCGGTGCTGTTTTCAAGTTTGAGCTGTTTCAGGGCGGCAAGAATCTCCTCCAGTTCTCCCGAAATACGCTGTAAGGGCTGGAAGCAGGGGATTGGAATTTCGGAGACGGTGGGCGTTGGGCCATCGAAATCGATTTCGAGTATGATTTTCTGTTGCTTGGCTTCGCCGAAGCCCATGGGAATGGGGGAGCCGGAATAGCGCATCGTGTCTGAACCGGCCACTTTTTGTGGAACATGAAGATGGCCGAGGGCGAGGTAGTCGAAGATGGCCGGAAAGGTGGTGGCTTCAATGTGATCGAGCGAACCGACGGTTAAATCCCGAACCCCATCGTCGTCGGTGGTTTTTCCTCCGGCGGCGAAGCAGTGGCCGGTTCCAATGATTGGAAAATGGAGGTCTCCGCGCTGTTTTTCAGCCTGCTCTGCAATTTGGCGGTAATGTTCGCGGAAGCCTTCGGTGAGTTTGGCGCGTTTGGCATCGAAGGATTCCCCTGCTTCCGTTTGCCGGAGGTCGCGGGCGCGGAGGTAGGGGACGGCGCAGACGATGGCTTCGATGTTTCCGTTGGCATCTTTGCAAACCAACAGTTCATTTGCGGAGTCCATGGCGCCGACCACATGCACATGGAGTGCTTTTAAGACGGTTTTTGGGGCATTAAGGAAGGAGGGTGAATCGTGGTTTCCACCGACGATGACGATGTGGGGGCAGCGGGTGGAAATTCGGCAGAGAAAGGAATAATAGAGCTCTTGGGCGCGGTGACTCGGGGCGGTGGTGTCGAAAATGTCGCCGGCCACCAGCAGGAGGTCGGGATTTCGAGTCTCAATTTCTTCGGCGAGCCAGGTGAGGAAGGCTGAAAATTCATCGTACCGGCGGCGTTGGTAGAGGGTGCGGCCGAGGTGCCAGTCGGAAGTGTGCAACATTTTCATTCGTGTACCTTTTGATTCTTTTACGCTCTCTCTGTAAAACAGACGGGTGATTTGGAGTGAAGTCGCTTAATTTAACCATATCTTCTGAACGCGGGGAAACAACCGATGGCTGACAACGTATATTTTTATTGTGGTAACGATGAGTACCTGGTGAGTTTGAATGCTCGGAAAAAGGTGGATCAGATCTGTCCTGCCGAGGAGCAGTCGCTCTCGCTGGAGATCGTGAGTGGCAGCGCGGCGAAGATTGATGATGCGGTGGCGGCCATTGACCAGTGTGTGGCTGGTTTTCGAACGTTGGGCCTTTTCGGGGGCAAAAAAGTGGTTTGGTTCCGCGATGTTTCCTTTTTTAAGAATGCGGTCATCATGAAGAATGCCGAGGTGAAGCGGCTGTTGGCGGAACTTTCCGGCGATTTGAAGGCGGGTTTGGCGGAGGATCAGTTTCTCATTATTTCTGCGCCTGGGATTGATAAACGCTCGGCATTTTATAAAGCGCTGAAGGACGTGGTTGAGATTCAGACCTACGAAATTTCCGAGCGCGACTATGAAGCCCGTCCGGTGGCGTTGAAGCGGGCCATTTCGATGTTTAAGCGGGAGGGCTATTCTATGGATCGGAATGCGGCGGACCTCTTTATTGATCGCACGGGATTTGAAACGCGCCAGATCATGAACGAAGTTGAAAAGATGGTGCTGTATAAGGGCGATGAAAAAAATATTCAGCTGGACGATGTGCAGCTGATGACGTCGGCTTCGGGCGAGGCGGTGGCTTGGGATTTTACGGATGCCATTGCGGAGCGGAAGCTGGGCGAGGCCATTAAAATTTACCGGCAATTGCTTTTCCAGAAACAAACGGCGATTGGTTTGATTATCCAAATCGAGAGCCTGTATCAGAACCTCTTGCGTTTTCGTGAATATATGGAAGCGGGCTGGCTGCGGATGAATGGGAACCGAATTCAGTGGAGCCAGGATCAGGAGATCGACGACTATTTTGTGGCGATGTCAGATGATCCTCGGAAAATGCATTGGTTCCGAGCCTCGAAGTTTGCGAACCAAGCGATGCCCTATACGGTGAACCGCCTCGTGGCCAGCAAGCGGCTGGTGGTGGATACGCACGAACGCATGCTTTCGGGCGGATCGATTCCGCATGATCTGATGCTGGAAACCCTGTTGGCAAAACTTTGTGCCCCGCCCCAACGGCGGCGATAGATCGACACAAAAAAACCGCCCCGTAAAGGGCGGTTATCTTTAGCTTAACGGGGTGACTTATTCGTCGCCGAAGCTCCAGTTGACAAACACGAAGCCTTTCGCGAGGTCGTTCGGGAAGTCGGAGAACCATTCATTGTCCTGAATGATGTTTACGAGACCCAACTGGAACAGGTTTCTAGCTGATTTTGTGTAGTTCACAAAACCCCACTGGAAGCCGGTTGCCATTTCGCTGCAATTAACCAGTCCAAGCTGAACGCCGGTGAGGTTGGCCGCATGGTTCACAACACCCCACTGCAGTCCCACCAGATCGCCGGATGCGTAGTTCACGATACCGAGCTGTACGCCGGTATAATTTTCCGCATAGTTGAAGAGGGTAGGCAGGGGGAAGGGGAACCAAGATTGGACGCCCACGCTATCGCCAGTTGATCCATTCACAAAACCAAATTGCCACTGGAATGTTTCACTTGGGTTTTCATTCCACAAACCGACGGATACCCCTTTGATATCTGTTTCCCGGTCTTGCAGGGCAATATCTGGAGTAAGCGATGCTTGGAATGCTGCTGCGAATGCGCCAGATGCTACGGTGAGGCTGAGTGCTACAACAACTAGTTTCTTCATACTATCTCTCCTAATGTTGTGGAATTGAATGAATCCATTCAATTGGATGAACTATTATGTGCCAAGTTTAAATAAAACTTAAAGCAGTTCAATGCAAATATGAAGGAATAACCATTGTCATAAATCGAATGGAGATAAGAGACAATGTAAACTTACGCTCCACACTGGCAACAGGTTTGATATAGTGCGATCTCGAATTTAAAACCGATAACGAGAGCCCACGTGTGAAAAATCATGACTAAAAACTTTGAAGAACGTTTAGATGCTGTAGAGCGGCGAATTGCTGCGGCCTGTGCAAATGCTGGCCGCGACCGGAAGAGTGTAACGCTATTGGCGGTGTCCAAAACCAAGCCGCCGGACGCCGTCCGGGAAGCGGTCGACTGCGGCCTGCGCATTTTTGGTGAAAATAAAGTGCAGGAGGCCCAATCGAAAGTGTCCATGTGCCCCGCCCGGTTAGAGTGGCACCTGATCGGCCATCTGCAATCCAATAAAGCGAAAGTCGCGGCGAATCTGTTTCAGATGATTCATTCCGTCGATTCGCTGAAATTGCTTCAGGCTTTGGAAAAAAATGCTTCGATGACGTTGCCCGTATTGCTTCAGGTTAATAGTGCGGGAGAGGCGGGTAAATTTGGCATGAAGCCCGAAGAGGTGGCGGGCGTGGTGGAAGCGGCCAATCAAATGAACCGATGCGAAGTGCATGGTTTGATGGTGATTCCTCCCTTTTCTCCTGATCCCGAAAAAACGCGAATCCATTTTTCCAACCTTCGGAAACTTCGCGATCGCGTGCAGGAAGAAACGGGCACGCCGTTGCCGGAACTTTCCATGGGAATGTCGCACGATCTCGAAGTGGCGATTGATGAGGGGAGCACCTGGGTGCGTATTGGAACGGATCTTTTTGGGAAAAGGTAATGGCATTCGGGAATCGGCACCAAGCATTCAGACGTGTAAACTTTTCCCCTCTTTTTTTAGAATGAACTCCTAAATAGTTAAAACGGATTATTATGAAAATTGCATTTATAGGTGCAGGAAACATGGCGGAAGCCATTGTGGCGGGAATTGTGAAACAGAAGGTCGTTCCGGCGGCTGATATTTTTGTAACAGACATTTCAGAAGACCGATTAACTCATTTTCTCATGAAATACGAGGTCAGCACGTCGGATGATAACGCCTATCCCGTGGCACAAGCCGATGTGGTGGTGCTCTCTGTAAAGCCGCAGGTTTTTCCAGCCGTTTGGCCCGAGATTGAAGGCGCCTTAAAATCCGATGCGCTGGTGATCAGCATTATGGCGGGCATTCCCTCCGCCAAAATCGCTAACGATAAACCCATTCGCGTGGTTCGGGTGATGCCCAATACGCCATCGCTCGTCGGCGAGGGGGCCGCCGGTATTGCGGCCGGTGAATGGGCCACCGCGGCTGATCTTGAGATTGCGCAGCAGTTACTCGGCGCGGTGGGCGTGGCTAAAATTGTTAAGGAGTCCGACATCGATGCCGTCACGGCTCTCAGTGGCTCCGGCCCGGCCTATGTTTTTTATCTGCTCGAAAGCATGCTGGCCGCTGCCGATCAGATGGGGCTCGATTCGGAAGTCTCTCGCGAACTGGCTCTTTCCACGGTGATTGGAGCGGCAAAACTGATGCAAGAATCGGGGGAGGGGGCTGCCGAGTTGCGGGCGAAAGTCACCTCGAAAGGCGGAACCACGCACGCGGCGATCTCCACGCTGGAAGAACACGGCGTGAAAGAATCCATTATTACGGCCATGTTGGCCGCGCAGTCACGTTCCATTGAACTGGCTAAGGGATAACGGTTTGACTGAGCGAAATAATCTTTTTGAGGCGATGAAGCGTTCGTCATCCTATGGGGGCGAAGGGAATTCCACGGCCAACCCCTCGGTGTTTTTTCAGATCCGGGAAACGGATGCGGGGTTTGCCCTTCAGGTGATCGACGAAAAAGGCGCAGAGGCGGAGGTGGATTACCGCCTGTTCCATGGCGTTGAACGGGACCTGCTGAAGGCCTACGATGAAGTTCGATGGTCGTGGGATGCCACGCGCTTGTGGGGCGATTCCGAATTGGATGGCGCGGGGGTGCTGTTGCATGAACACCATCATCTGATGGGGTTGCTGGCTCAATCCCGCCGCGTGGTGGATGCGGCTCGGAAGCCGCTCGGATTCCAGTCCGAACCGCTCGAATTGCAATTGGTGGTTGAACTGGTGGATGAAGATTGGGCCCGAGGGCAGTTCCAATTACGCAGCGCGGATGGAGCCTCGGTCCCGTTGGAGCAGCTTCGGCTCATCACGGATTCTAATCTCCTGTTCGAACAAACCATTTATGCCATTCAGTCCTTAGGCATTGGCTTTCGTTCGTTGGCCCTTTTCTCGGATCCCGTGAGCATTGCGCAGTTGAATGAATATCTCTCGCTGTTTTTTTCCTCCTTTTCCGCGGTGAGGCTCGAATACGGCACCTACACCATAAGTCCGGGAGAGCCGATTCCTGCGAAGGCTACGCTCGTCTTTCAACAGGTGGATGAAAATTCGGCGCTGCATCTGGATGTTGTGCAGGCCATTCCCGGGTTTTCCATCGAGTTTGCTCGCAACTACGATCTCGGCCGCGTTGCTTTTGTGGACGAAATGGAAGAATTGATCCGAGTACGCGAAGTCTTGTATGGCGATGTGGTCGAGGCGCGGGCCTCGTTGATTCGGCGGCTCAAAACGCTCGCTAAAGCCAGCCGCTCGCCGGAAGCTTATCTGATTGACGATGAGGAGGGATTGGTTCTCGGACCAGAGCTGGCCTCGAATTTCCTGCACGAACATCTGACGGAAGTGATGAGGGAGTTCGATCTCTACGGGGCCGAAAAGCTGAAGGCTTATCGCATTCGCCATGTGGAGCCCACGCTGAACGTCAGGTTGGAGCATGGCATTGATTTCCTGGAAGGGGAGGCCTCGCTGGATTTGGAGGGCGAAAAATTCTCGCTGTTTGATGCGTTACAGCAGTATCGGAAACAGAAATACATTGCCTTGAGCGACGGCACGCATGCGGTGCTGGATGAACGATATATGGAACGGCTCGCCCGTTTGTTTAAGAAAAATAAAGAGGGGGTGCGTATCTCCTTCTTCGATCTACCCCTCATTGAAGAGCTCATTCAGAATGGGGCAACGTCAGCTCAGCTTCCGGTCTCGCGGGAGGTTTTTCGCGGATTTAATACGCTGGATAAAAGGCGCCTTCAGCTGCCCCGCTTTTCGGGCAAACTCCGGCCTTATCAGGCGGCTGGGGTTAAATGGCTGGAGTACCTGCATGAGCATCGCCTCGGCGGCTGTCTGGCCGATGATATGGGGCTGGGAAAGACCATTCAGACGATTGCATTGCTGACGCGAATTTATCCCGAGGAAGGGAAAACCACGCTTTTGGTGATGCCTCGCAGCCTGCTGTTTAACTGGCGCCGCGAACTGGAAACTTTTGCGCCCGAGCTTTCGTGTTATACTTACTATGCCAACAATCGCGATTTAGCAGAGGGCTTAACGCATCAGCTGGTACTGACGACCTACGGAACGTTGCGCTCCGATATTCAGGCTTTTGCGGGGGAGGAGTTTCATGCGGTTATTTTGGACGAATCGCAGGCGATTAAAAATCTGAAGACGCAAACCGCCAAAGCGGTCTTAACCCTGCGCTGTGCCTTTCGGTTGGCCCTATCCGGAACGCCCATTGAAAATAATCTGGGCGAACTCTATACCCTGTTTCGTTTTCTGAATCCGTCCATGTTTGGGTCGGCTGCCGAGTTCGAACGCGATTATGTGGCTCCCATCCAGCGCACCGGCGATAAGGCGGCGGCTCATGAATTGCGCCGTAAAATCAACCCCTTCATCCTGCGCCGTCTGAAGGACGATGTGTTGAAGGAGCTTCCGCCCAAGGTGGAACAGGTGTTGCTCGTTGAAATGGGGACGGAACAACGGAAATTCTACGAGATGCGCCGCCGCTTCTATCAGGAGCTTATTCAGGGCGAAATTCAGCGCAAGGGGCTGGGCCAGAGCCGATTTGCGGTATTGGAGGCGCTGTTGGAATTGCGCCAAATTGCGACCGTTCCGGAATCGAAGAGCGATGGTGCGATTGTTTCTGCCAAGCGTGAAATGCTGGAAGGGGTTTTGCAGGAAGCCGTGCAGAACAATCGAAAATGCCTGGTCTTCTCCAATTTCCTCGCGGGGGTGGAGCAAGTGTGTTCCATGCTCAATGAACTTGAAATTGAACATGTTTCCATGACCGGGGCCACGGCAAACCGGCAACAATTGGTCGAGCGGTTTCAGAACGATCCGCAGCTGAAGGTGTTTGTGATGACCCTGAAGACCGGCGGTGTGGGGCTCAACCTTACGGCGGCCGATACCGTATTTATTCTCGATCCGTGGTGGAACACCTCTGCTGAGACGCAGGCCATTGACCGAACCCATCGTATTGGGCAGAAAAAAACGGTTTTCACCTATCGCCTAATCGCGAAAAACTCAATCGAAGAAAAAATTATGAAACTGCAGCAACACAAGAAGGAATTGGTGGATATGGTGGTCTCCAGCGATGGGGCTGCGCTGAAGAGCCTTTCCGAAGCAGATATTGACCACTTGCTGGGAGCCTAGTCGAGACCATGAAATTATACTCTGGTAACCGCCGCACCTTTAAACAGTCCCTGCCCGAAGTGCTGGAAAACTTTTACAGTATCGAAGAGATTTGGGGGATTGCCTGCGAGCAGGTCTATCCCTTTCTCTCGCGATCGATCCCGAATGAGCTTCCGAAAAAAGTACTGCTGATCGAGCTCCTTTTGGAGGTGGTGAATACGGAGGCCCTCACGGAACTCTTGGAATCCCTGCCCGCCGAAGGCTATATCCTGTTCAATCAGCTGGTTTGGGAGGGGGATCAGGAGCTGGACTCGTTGGAGGCGGAGCTCGGCTTTGAAATCACAGAACAGCGCATCGAGCCTCCGCAGTATCACGATGAGGACGAGTCCATTTCCAGGGTGCGGAAGCCGGGCTATTGGTGGATTGCTCTGGAGGAATTGGACACCCAGACCGCTCATTCAGACCTTCGGGTGATGGTGCGGCTTCCACCTGCAGTGCGCAGCCGCTTCATGGAGTGCATGCCCAAGCCGACGGGCTATAATCTCGACCCCTTGGAATCGCTGCCGGAGGGGCTGAAAACCTTCCGATGCGATGATACCCTGGCAGAAGATCTTCGGGTGGTTTCCAACTATATCACCCGCGGGCATTTGGAATACACCAAGGCCGAGTCGATTAAGAAACCCTGCATTCGTGTGCTGGAAAAGCTGACCGAAGGGGGCGAATTTTTCCCCGGCGATAAAACATCGGCCCAGCTCCCGTTTCTACGCCATGAGTTACTCACCAATATTGTGGCCTCCATGGGGGAAAGTTTGCGAGGGGTGATGCTCCAGGATCCACCCACTCCAGAAAGGTTGTTGCGGCCATTGTGTTCGGCCCTATTCCGGCATCCCGAATGGTTTTTAGAATATGTGCTGACGCATTTAAGCGGGGGAAATACGCTGGGTGGCAAAGAGGTGATTTCATTTCTTAAAGCCCTATTTTCTCGGTTATCCAATGAGCATTGGATTTCCATGAGTAACCTCGAGCGCTACGTGCATTATCGGGAGATTGATATTAATCCGGTTTCATACCACCGATGCTACATGAGTGTGGAACCCTATATGGAAGACTATTGCGAGCAAAACAGAGTCGCGTTGGATGCTTCCAATAGTTGGGACCTAGTCGTGGTTCCGCTCCTGAAAGGAACAGCGTTCCTGCTCGCCGCCCTCGGGTTTGCAGAAATCGCGTATTCCACCCCGCCAGAAAATTCCTTATGGAAGCGCAAGGCAGACCCCTTTCTGACGCCCTATGATGGCTGTTTTGCCATTCGTCTCACACCGCTTGGAGCCTATGTTTTCGGCCTGACGAACGAGGTGGAGCTGAAAATCAGCGAACACACCCGGCCCGATATTCGTTTAAACCCGAAGCGGTTGACTGTCATTTGCCGCAATCTGGATCCCATTACCGAACTGTCGCTCCTCGATTTTATGGAAAAGATCTCGGAAGGCTGTTTTCGCATGACCCGTCAAACGCTTCTGCGCCGGTGCTCCAGCTCATCTCAGGTGGTGAAACGCGTTGCCGATTTTAAAGAGCAGGTTTCGGATGATCTCCCCGAACTCTGGGATAATTTCCTGAATACGATGATTGAAACTGCGGGGGCCCTAAGTCCGAAAGAAGGCTATACGGTGTATGAGCTGGTCAATAATCCTGAGTTACGTCGCCTCTTTATTTCGGATCCAATTCTTAGAGAAAAAGCGCTTAAAGTGGAAGGCATGCGAGTGGCCATCAAAACAGAAGATGTTTCCGTCATTTCGCGACGATTGAATGCTTTGGGCTACCTCATGCAATAGAGGCGAATTATGGCGAATAAAAAGACAACTCCGAAAACAAGAGGATGGAAGCGCATCAAGCGCAATCTCATCACCATCCTAATCATTGGCCTCCTTCTATACATCGGAGCCCACATTATTTCGCGGCTCGAAGGAACCCGTCAGATCGTGGCGGATAAACTTTCCAACGGCACGCGCCAGCAGATTTCCATTGAAAAATGCAGCATGACCCCCCTGATGGGATTGCAGATTCAAAACCTGAGTTTTCAGGGCGTGGAAATGCCCGAAGTCACCATATCATTTAACTGGTTGGCCTTCCTCTCGAAAGAAACGCCCGTGGTCCGAGAGCTGCGCATCAAAGGCATGGAGATGCGCTTGCGCCGCGTTCCAACCACTGGAAACTGGGAACCCCTCGTGCTCAATGGCATCGGCAGCCGGGTTGGGGCTGTGCTAGGGCTGAATCCCCAAAAGCTGGAGACTGATGATTCGCTCCCCCAATTCCCCGCCTACGCCATCAACTCCAAAACTCTGCTACAACTTGAACAGGCCAAAATAGTTTGGAAAGATAAAAACGGCAGGGACATCGCCTACATCACCGACGCGAACCTGCAGTTGAAATCTGGTAATTTTATTAAACGCAAAGTCATCCAGACCCTATTCAGTTGTGGTCATCTAAAACTTGCCTCCGGCCGCACGCTACGCGAATTTCAGATGGAAGCCTTTCGGGTAGAAGGCTCAGAAATCATCACCGTCCTCAATATGGCCGACAGCAATGGGCAGTACGCAGAATTTTCCTCCGCCACTCTCTGGCAGGACCTCAA
>JBAHZU010000093.1:0-12174 GCA_037132875.1 Pontiella sp. | reverse complement strand
AATGCCAACCGGATGATTCGCCGGTTCATCCCCAAGGGAAGTGATATAAGCAAATGCACCCGCACCGCCATTCAGGAAGTTGAGAACTGGATCAATCGATATCCCCGAAAGATACTGAACTTTAAAACTGCAGAAGAGTTGTTTATTCAAGATATCACGGCATGAAACGCACTTGGTTCGTAAAAGTTTGGCATTTTAATTTACAGTCTACCAGTCAGGAAATTATATGAACAAGTTATGCGAGCGAGCATATCCAACCAGGCCGTCAGCAACCTCGTATTAATGGCTCGTAACAGAGGTGCTTATAAGAATTATAAAAAGTAAGTTCTGGTTTTATTTATATAATATATATGGGGCAAGAATGGCCGAAAGGTAGAGCGCAAAATGCGCGAATCGGGTGTTGACGGGTTACTTTCCGATCATCGCTGAGTATTTCGGGGCACACGCGTCCGTTAGCTTGAAGATTTTCTTTAGATTGTAGCTGAGGCAGACGAGAGTCCGTTCGGTTTCGCCTTTCTCTTTTCCTCGCATCGAGAACCGATGGAGGCCGAGTACTTCCTTAATGATCCCGAAAACGGGTTCGACGGTATGTTTGCGTTGCTTATAAAGCGCCTTCCCCTCGGGCGTATTGGGGCAGTGGGCCACCTGTTCCTTTATGGGCGCGTCGGTGACAAGCTGGCCGACAATCAGATAGGTTTCGGTTGGGGTTTCTTGCCGCGCGGTTTCTTGTTTTGCGCTTTTCCTCGTAGACCACTTTCTTCTCTTCGTATTAGGCCTATTGCCGCACCAGCGCCATCCTCTACACGCTACTCGAAATCTGCCGCATATGCCCAGCCCACCGCCAAGAACTATACCCCTTCATAATGGAATGCCGCCCGCGAAAATAGGTAGGGTGAAACTTCGGACGCTTACATTTTATTCTTCTTTGGAACGTTGAATCTCGCTCCACAAAAATCAACGTAGACCTTAATTTTTAATCAGAATGTCGGATTGGAACCCTTTATATTTCCAAACCGTGGAAAGGAGGGGGTGGGTTAAGAATTTCCCCCTTCGGGCTTGGTTCGGCTTTAGGGGGTGGGGTATATTTCATCCCTTTGGAAAAATAGGTATAAACGCGATGCGTACAGAAAACAAAGTCTTCATATATGATACCACCCTGCGGGATGGCGCACAGGCGGAGGGGGTAAACTTCTCGCCGGTGGCCAAGATCCACGTGGCAAAAATGCTGGATTCGTTTGGGGTGGACTATATTGAGGGGGGCTTTGCGGGCTCCAACCCGAAAGACATGGCCTTCTTTAAGGACATCAAAAAAGAAAATCTGAAACACGCAAAAATTGCGGCCTTTGGCAGTACCCGTCGCGCAAATGTGAAGGTGGAGCAAGACAAAGGAACGCTCGCGCTGTTGGAAGCGGATACAGAAGTTTGCACCATCTTTGGTAAAACCTGGTTGCTACATGTGATCGAGGTGCTGAAAACTACGCCCGAAGAAAATCTGGCGATGATCAGGGACACCTGCCGATTTCTGAAGGAAAATGGTCGAGAAGTGATTTACGATGCGGAGCACTTTTTCGACGGCTATAAAGATGATCCCAGATATGCTCTTAGCTCGTTGAAAGCCGCCGTATGGGGCGGGGCAGACGTGCTGGTGCTCTGCGATACCAATGGGGGGACTCTGCCAAACGAGGTTTTTGAGATTTCGGCCCTGATCAAAAAAACATTTAATGTGGAAATTGGCATTCACACCCATAACGACTCGGAAATGGCGGTGGCCAATGCCATGGAAGCGATCCGAGCGGGTGCAACGCAGGTGCAAGGGGTCATCAACGGGTTTGGTGAACGCTGTGGAAACTGCAACCTCGTGTCGATGGTCGCCAATATTAATTTAAAGACCAATCAGACGTGTTTGGCCGATCCGGATCAGCTTAAAAATCTGAAGGCCGTTTCGAAGTTTGTGAACGAACAGGCGAACCTTCGCGATAATCAGCGCTCTGCTTTTGTGGGCGAAAGCGCCTTTGCCCATAAAGCGGGAATGCACGTGGATGGGGTTCGTAAGGTTTCTCACAGTTTTGAGCATGTGGCTCCGGCTTTGGTGGGCAATGATCGCCGGATCTTGATCTCAGAACTTTCTGGGGCGAGCAATGTGATGGAAAAACTGATGGAGATGGGGCTCGATAATATCGACCGAAAATCTCCGGAAGTGCGCGATATTCTCCAAACCTTGGAAAAAATGGAGAAGAGCGGCTACGTCTACGAATCGGCCGATGCCTCGTTTAAAATGCTCATCAATAAGGTGCTGAAAGAGCATAAGAGTTTTTTTGAACTCGAAGGCTACCGTGTGATTGTTGAAAAACGCGGAAAAAATGGGCCGTGTATTTCTAGGGCCTTCCTTGAACTGAATGTGAAAGGCGAACTCGTCTTTGAGGAGGGGGATGGCGATGGACCGGTGGATGCGCTGAATATGGCGTTGCGCCGTGCATTGAAGAAATTCTATCCGAGCATCAAGGATGTGCAGTTGGCGGACTACCGCGTGAGCATCCTCGATCCCGAAGAGGCCACGGCCGCAAAAACCCGCGTGGTCATTGAATCGTCCGATGGCGTCTCTACGTGGGGCACGGTTGGGGTCTCGGAAAATATCATTGAGGCCTCTTGGGAAGCTCTCGTCGATGGTATTGAGTATAAACTTTTCCTTAATGAGGAAAAGGCGGACTAGTGAAATGTGCGTAGTGAAGGAGTATCCTCTCACGACTCAATCGTCACTTTATCACCAATTTAGAAATAACCGGGATTTAAATTATGGCAGAACTAGCAAAAAAGTATGACCCGAAAGAGGTTGAAGAAAAGTGGTATAAGCAGTGGATGGATGATGATCGCTTTCATGGGGACAGTAAAGAGGGGGGGGATCCCTTCTGCATCGTAATTCCGCCGCCGAATGTGACCGGAATTCTCCATATGGGCCATGCGCTCAATAATAATATTCAGGATATCCTGATCCGCGTTGCCCGTATGCAGGGCAAAAATACGGTTTGGGTTCCGGGGACTGACCACGCGGGTATTGCCACGCAGAATGTGGTGGAACGTGCGTTGAAAAAAGAAGGAAAAACCCGCGATGATTTGGGGCGTGAAGCCTTTCTGGAACGCGTTTGGGATTGGAAAGAAGAATATGGTTCGACCATTTCTAATCAGCTGAAAAAACTCGGGGCTTCCTGCGACTGGGAGCGCGAACGCTTCACCATGGATGACGGACTGAGCGATGCTGTTCAGGAAATGTTTTGCCGCTTGTATGATAAAGATTTGATTTACCGAGGCAACCGGATCATCAATTGGTGCCCACGGTGTGAAACGGCTCTTTCCGATGAAGAGAGCGAACATGTGGATGTTGAGGGCGCACTGTATCATCTGCGCTATACCGTCAAGGGCAAGAATCAGAAGATTGTTGTGGCCACCACCCGCCCAGAAACCATGCTGGGCGATACCGCGGTTGCGGTTAACCCGCGCGATGAGCGCTATAAAGATTTGATCGGTCAGATGGTGGTGCTGCCCATCATCAATCGTGAAATTCCGATCATTGCGGACGATTATGTGGATCCGGAATTTGGAACCGGTTTGGTTAAAATTACACCGGCCCACGATCCGAACGACTTTGAAATGGGCCAACGCCATGATCTCCCGCAGATCAATGTGATGACTGAAGCCGGCCTTATGAATGAAAATGCGGGACCGTACGAAGGTATGGATCGTTTTGAATGCCGTAAACAGCTGATGGAAGATTTGAAAACGGGTGGCTTGGTTGAAAAGGTGGAGGTGCACCAACATGCTGTCGGGCATTGTTACCGTTGCCATACCGTGGTTGAACCCCGGCTTTCCCCGCAGTGGTTTGTGAATATGAAGTCGCTGGCGCGTCCCGCGATTGAAGCCGTGAATGACGGTAGAATTAAATTTGTTCCGGAACGCTGGAATAAAACCTATATGAGTTGGATGGAAAACATCCGCGACTGGTGTATTTCTCGTCAGATTTGGTGGGGACACCGTATCCCCATTTTCTATTGCGATGATTGTGGGAATGAGTGGGCTTCTAAAACAACAGATACCGTTTGCAAAAAATGTGAGTCGTCCAATGTTCGTCAGGATGAAGACGTGCTTGATACGTGGTTCTCTTCTTGGCTTTGGCCATTCAGTGTGTTCGGCTGGCCGGAAAATAGCGAGGATCTGAATTTCTATTATCCGTCCAAGACCCTGGTAACGGGGAATGAGATTATCTTTTTCTGGGTGGCTCGTATGATCATGGCGGGTATTGAAGTGATGGATGATATCCCCTTTGACACGGTTTATATTCACGGCACGGTTCGGGATGACCAAGGCCGCAAGATGTCGAAGAGTCTCGGCAATTCGATTGACCCGTTGGATATCATTGAAAAATACAGCTCCGATGCGTTGCGGTTTTCGCTGATGATGATCACGGCGACGGGGCAGGATGTGTACATCAATGATGAGAAATTTGAAATTGGCCGAAACTTTGGTACCAAAATATGGAATGCGGCGCGGTTCATGGAAATGCATTCGGCAGATTTTGATGTCAAGGATCTGGCCTTCAATGAAGCAGACCTAACGCCGGATGATCAGCATCTGTTAGCTAAGCTCAACGAAGCCATTGCTTCTGTGAATGATAACCTCGGCCGCTATCGCTTCAACGATGCCACACTCGCTCTGTATGATTTCTTCTGGCACAGCTATTGCGACTGGTATTTGGAATATGCCAAGCCGATTCTCTATAAGGGAGCACCTGAGCAGAAAAAGCACACCCTGCAGGTCATGCATTTCTCGTTCTCCACTGCATTGCGCCTATTGCATCCGTTCATGCCATTCCAGACGGAGGAACTTTGGCACGGCATGGATTATAATCATGAAGATGAGAGCATCATGGTGGCACCGTGGCCGGAAAAGAATGTAGTGAGCGGTATCAGCTCGGCCATCGTTAAATATGTAGATGGGAAGCACGACTTGATTCGCATTGGCCGTATCTTACGTGCCGAGTATGATCTGGCGAATAAGCAGATGGCAAAATTCTGTGTCCGTGCGTTGAATAACGAGGTTGCTGAGCAGATTTCAAACGATCTTGCCTCCATTAAGTCCGCGTTGAATGCGGATGAAATCAATGTGGATGTTGATTTCTCACCGGAAGGGGCCATGCCAAGTGGTATTAGCACCTTGGGTACGGTCTATATGTCGATTGAAGGTTTGGTTGATGTGGATGCCGAAATTAAAAAGCTGACTGCTGAACGTGAAGAAGTGAAGGGCTTCCTCAAGAGTGTGAAACAAAAACTTTCTAACGAAAACTTTGTGAGTCGCGCCCCGAAAGAGGTGGTTGCAGTTCAGGTGAAGCGCCAAGAAGAGTTGATTGAAAAAGCGGATAAACTGACGAAGATGATTGAAACCATGACGGGCTAGTTCCAATTTCTGGAAAATTATGGGGTGGTTCAGGGGCGAACTGGAGATCAATCGAATGAGTGAAATAACTGAGAATGTAAGACCGGATCGTATTCCTGCTTGGATGCGGCGCCCGATACAGACCGATAAGGCATATTCTGAAACGCATAAGGCGCTGAAAAAGAATGGTTTGAATACCGTTTGTGAAGATGCCAAATGCCCGAACCGGCATGAGTGCTGGAACCATGGTATGGCCACGGTGATGATTCTGGGCAATATTTGCACGCGTGATTGCCGGTTCTGCTCAATTGCAACGGGCAAGCCGACCGAACTTGATTTGGAAGAACCGCAGCGCGTGGCCGATGCCGTTGAAAAAATGAAGCTGAAGCATGTCGTGATCACCAGTGTAACGCGCGATGATGTGCTGGATGGCGGTGCTGAAATTTTTGCCCAGACGATTACGGCGGTCAAAGAACGTGTGCCGGGCTTAACTGTTGAGGTGCTGACGCCCGATTTCTGGGGGCGTAAGGAATCACTCTATAAGGTGCTAGATGCCGGACCACTGGTCTTTAACCACAACGTAGAAACCGTCAAGCGTCTGCAGCGTTCCATTCGTTCGGGCGCAACCTATGAGCGCTCGCTGAACATTCTGAAATATGCTTCAGAATATGGCGATGGATCGATCCGGGTTAAGACCGGAATTATGCTGGGACTGGGCGAAACCAATGAAGAAGTCATGGAATGTCTGCAGGACATTTATGACCACGGGGTGCGCCTACTGACCATTGGGCAATATATGGCTCCGACTCGCGACCATGCGCACACCAAGCGCTTCGTGACTCCGAAAGAATTTGTGGATTTGGAAGATGTGGCGTATGAAATTGGTTTCACTGCCGTGGCTTCTGGTCCGTTGGTTCGCTCTTCCTATCGTGCGGATAAAATGATTACGGCCTAACCGAGTTTTAATCTATGGAACATGCCAACAGCACCAAGACCGTCGACACGTTCTGCGTGCTGATTTGCGCCCTGAATGAAGCCGAGAGCGTTGGCGATGTCATCCGTTCCGCCCTTCTGCAGAATCCCGCGGAAGTCGTTGTGGTCGACGACGGTTCTTCGGATGAAACGAGGCGGGTGGCTGAAAAGGCCGGTGCCCATGTGCTGCGCAATACGAAGAATTTAGGAAAGGGCATTTCGCTGAATCGTGGTTTTGAATATGTCCGTAAGCAGGGCTATGGAGCCGTGATTGTAGTAGATGGCGACGGCCAGCATGATCCGGCGGAGATTCCTCGCTTTTTAGAGGCCTATCAGCGCACGGGGATTCCCATTTTGATTGGGAATCGTATGGCGGATGTGGGGGGTATGTCGCTCATTCGACGCTATACCAATCGCTTTATGGCCTGGGTGCTGAACCGATTGGTTAAAATCTATGTGGCCGATCCGCCGTGTGGTTATCGATTCTATCGCACAGACGTTCTTCCCATCATTGGAAGCAAAGAGAGCCGCTTTGCCTTTGAATTCGATGTGTTGATTCATGCCGCTCTGCGTAGAATCCGCATCGATTCGGTGCGGATCTCAACGATCTATAATCAAAAACGGCGGAGCACAATTGCCCCGCTACGAGATACGTGGATGTTTTTTAACGTGGTGAAACATCACGTTTTTGCCCGTAAAATTGACCACGAATAACCGAACCGATCTTAATCGGCATTCTTTTTTCCGGCCAAGATCTCCACCAAGGCAATAATCACGATGCCGGCCAGCATGATGGCCAAGGCCATGCCAGTTTCAGCATTCAGCTCTGGCAGGGTATATTCGTAGCCCGTGACCTTCTCTTTGATTTCATTGCCCTTCTGGAAGGTGGTTATCACGGCAACCTTCCACGGCCAGAGAATGGCCAGTGAACCGAAGATGAATCCGGTGAGTAGGGCAATGGTCTGATCGTGAAACTTTTTAAATACCCACGACAGAATGCGGGAGAATGCCACCAGACCACCCGCCGCGCCAATGCCCATTGGAAGGATGACTTTTAGGTTGAGGGTGTTGACGGCTTCGATCATCACGAGTTCATAGTTGCCCATTAGCAGGAGCACAAAGGAACCGGAAAGGCCCGGAAGAATCATGCTGCACATGGCCACCGCTCCGCAGAGAATGAGGTAGGGCACTGATTCGTTGCGGGTGGCGGGTTCCAAGAGGGCAATCCATGCGGCAATGGCGGTTCCGGTCGCAAATAAAAGGACGATCGTAATGCTGCGTTGTGAGATTTTTTTACCCACGAAATAAACCGAAGCGAGAATCAGCCCAAAGAAAAAGGACCAAACATAGAGCGCGTGATGCTCGAAAAGATAGTCCAGAATACGCGCCACCGTCAGAATGCTGCCAATGATCCCGATTCCGATGGCGGAGAGAAATTTAAGATTGATGTGTTCGAACAACTCTTTGAATTTGAAGCGGTAGGCCAGCTTGATCGCCGTTAGATCAAAGGATTTAATGGAATTAATTAATTGTTCAAAGATTCCGGTCAATAACGCCATGGTACCTCCGGAAACGCCGGGGATGACATTGGCTGCTCCCATCAGTGCACCCTTTAAAATATTCCCAATATACGTAATCATAAATAGCCGCCCCTTTGCTTGTTAAAGTCGAATGAAAGTAGTAGGGATTACAGATCATTAAGTCAATTTCATCTAAAGAAAAGGAAACAATCATGACAGATCAGGAAATCATGGATGCCGTCAATGTGGTAATGGAAGAAGAAGTCTCGCCTTCGTTAGCTTCGCATGGAGGAGGTGGCGTGGTGACAAAGGTTGAGAATGGGGTGGTTTTCATTGAACTCGAAGGAGGATGCAAAGGGTGTCCTGGCGCTCGGATGACCATGAAGAACGGTATCGAAACCTTGCTGAAGGAACGTATTCCAGCAGTGAAGGAAGTGGTCGACGACACGATGCACTAAATCCATTTCCAAACCTTGGAATAAACGCTCAATCCTCACTTCGAGGGTGGGCGTTTTTGCGTGGAAATGGGAGCGAGTCAGGGCTAATGAATCCTCTAATTGGGGTGGAATCCCTGAGGGGGTTCCTGTAGTTTTCGCGGCTCATGAGGACAATCTATGTATTTTGACTACGCCGCAACCACGCCCCCCAATCTGGAGGTGTTGAAAACGTTTGAAAAGGTAAATCGGGAATTCTGGGCCAACCCGCATGCTTTGCACCGGGCTGGTGTACGTGCTGAGGCCTTGCTGGAACAGGCCCGCCGACAGGTGCTGAACCTTTTTCATGCGGAAAGCCAATATCGGTGCATTTTCACGAGTGGAGCCACCGAGTCGAATAATATGGCGATTAAGGGCATTGCGCGGCAGTACGAACGCCGCGGGAAGCACCTCATCACCAGCGCCGTGGAACATCCGTCGGTGTTAAAGGTTTTCCAATGGTTGGAAAACGAGGGCTGGGAGCTGACCATACTGCCCGTGAATGCGGAAGGCTGCGTGGATCCTCAAACTTTGCAGGCGGCCTTGCGTCCGGACACCATGCTCGTTTCGTTCATGCACGTGAATAACGAGATCGGTTCGATCAATAAGATTGAGACGCTGGGCAACATCGTTAAAGCGAAGAGCGCGGCCTTTTTTCATGTGGATGCCGCGCAATCGATCGGTAAAATGGACCTTTCTCTAGAGCATGGGCCGATTGATTTGCTGACCTTTTCCGCCCACAAGTTTTGTGGTTTGAAAGGATCTGGGGCCCTTTTGCTTAAAAATAAGGTTCAACTCCCGCCGCTCCTTCATGGGGGCGAGCAGGAATCGGGTTTTCGCTCGGGCACGGCTGATGTGGCGACTGCCGCGGCTTTGGCCAAGGCATTGCGCATTGCAATGGAGGGCCGCAAAGCCGCGTATGCACGTGTGCAATCGTTCAAGCAAACGATTGTTGCCGCCTTTGCGACGATTAAGGGAACGGAACTCAATGGCGCGCTGGAAAATTCATCGCCCTTTGTGATAAACTACTCCGTCCAAGGCGTACGGCCGGAAACCCTTCTGCATGCCCTCGAAGAGCAGGGGATTTACATTTCAACCGTGTCGGCCTGTTCGGCCGGAAAAATTCCGGAAAGCAGCGTGGTGCTGGCGCTCACGGGAAATCATCAGCGTGCTCAAACGAGCATCCGCATCAGCTTGTCCTCCCTCACCACACCAGAGGACGTCACGGCACTATGTGCCACCCTGAAACCGACGATTGAGTCGCTTCACTTTAAAAAGAAATAAGGACGAAAGTCATGAAATACGATGCCATATTAGTACGTTTTGGAGAGCTGTTTTTGAAGGGCAAAAATCGCCGACAATTTATCGACCGTTTATTCCAGACCACGAGAACCAAGCTGGCCGATTTTAAGGGTATAGAGCTGCAGCTTAAATATGACCATATTTTGATTCTGCTGAATGGGGTCGATGAAAAAGCCGTTCTAAAACAACTCGATTTTGTTTTCGGGATTCATTCCTATGCCCTCGGTAAAATTTGCGAAAGCACGTTGGCCTCCATTTATGAGGCCGCACTGCCCGTGGCCATCGAAGCCTGCGCCGATGGGAAATCCATTAAGTTCGAAACGCGCCGCGGATGGAAAGGGTTTCCGCTGGGCTCCATTGAAGTTTCACAGCATGTCGCGGAATATGTGGGGGATCATGCTCCCGAAGGTGCCGTATTGTTTAATGTGGCGAAACCCGACCTTGCGATTCGGATTTTAATTAAACCAAAAAATACCCTCGTTGTTTCGAAAGTTGTGCAAGGCGGCGGAGGGCTTCCCATCGGACTAAACGGCCGCACACTGCTAATGCTTTCCGGAGGACTGGATTCGCCAGTGGCGGGATATCTGATGATGAAACGCGGTCTGCAAGTGGAAGGGTTGCATTTTGAATCGCCGCCGTATACGACCGATAAGGCCAGACAGAAGGTCTATGACCTTGCCGAAAAAATGGCGCACTTTCTTCCGCGCGGCGTGTTCCGTTTGCATTTGGTGCCGTTCACGAAGTTGCAGAAGGCCATCTTTGCACATGTTCCGGATAGCTACGGCATGACTGTGATGCGCCGGATGATGTATCGCATTTCAGCCGGGGTTGCAGAGCGCAATTCGATCCGTTTGCTGTCGAATGGTGAAAATCTAGGGCAAGTGGCTTCGCAGACCCCCGATAGCATGTGGGCCATTAATGCGGTAACCGATATGCCCGTCATCCGCCCCGTGGCCTGTATGGATAAGGATGAGATCACGAACATCGCGAAGCGGATTGATACCTATGAAATTTCCATCCGTCCGCACGAAGACTGTTGCACTGTTTTTGTTCCGAAGTCGCCGTCCACCGCCCCTAAAAAGGGTAAATGCGAACTGTTCGAGAAAGGGTTCGACTGGGAACCGCTGGTGCAGGAGTGCATCGAACATACAGAAATCATTGACGTGGTTGCCGGCGAGCCCATCGCGCTCGACAGCGATACCACCGACGAAATTTGCTCACTATTATAAGGCTATTTTTCCGAGGCCTTGACCAAGGCGAAGAAGCGGTCTTCGTGTTTTTCCCAGAGCCCGTTCTGTTTTAGCATCTCTGCGAGCTCATTAATTTTTGAGGGATCACGCGAGGCTTCGAGGAAGGCTTGGTCGATGTTGTCGATCAGGCGTCGGCCTAGGTCGAGTGAATGCTGCTGGAAATCCTGCATATTGCCCTGCGCGGAATGCTGAACCAGTTCGACCATCAGTTTCATCAGGCAGACTTCCCATGGATCATCCACTCCAACGAGGATGGAGCTGAGGGGATCATCCTTGGCGATGACTTCTGCTTTCACCCGAGCGAGTACGTTATCAATATGATCCGTAACCGTATATTCCTTCAACTCCTGCTTCTGTAGGGTGAAGCCATACTGAAGAATGCGCAGCTCGTTGGCGTGTTTCGCCAGCCATTCGGCATATTGTTGCGCTTCTTCACCCAGATCGCCGACATCCATCTGACCCAGGGCCTGGGGGGTGATGATTGCGGGCTTCAAGGCCTTTAGGTGGCCTTCGCGAATGATCACCTTGTCCATGCGGTCCATCTGCTGGCAAACCATATAGTAATTCACGACCGTATCGCCGAAGGTTTCCAAGCGGCTGGTCGGAACCGTGATGAGCTCGGTGTTGTTGACCGCATACCAGAAATCAAATTGCTTGTTATTGCTCATAATTTTGATGAGTAACGAGTGTGTCGTGACTCTTTGGGGTTTAGTTTAGATGAGATCGTTTTTTAATCCCGCCTCATCTTTCAATTAGTCTATTTCATGTTGTTTTATTTTTGTGGGCCTGAATAGGTGCCCAATTTCATGGAGATGCCGCGTACGGTATCGGATACATTATTTTTTCCGCAACCGTTCGAGTCCAAAATGGCCGTCATGCCGGATTCAAATTTCGGATAGATCTTGGTTGAAAAACTTTTAAATCCAACAATTTCGAGGGTATTTAGATGCACAAAGGGTTTCTCCGAAAAACGACGTTCAAACTATCACAATACGCGCAAGGCAGGGAAATCGATTTTGGCGGAATTCGAAAAGGGGGTTGACTGTAAATTAAAATGCCCCAAATTTTTGAGCCCAATGTATCTCATGCCGCTCATCTGGAGCCAGGCGATGATCTCAAATACAACCGGATTGCCGCAGGAATCTTGAAATGCAACGGGGGGGGGATCAAAGATCTTTATTCCTATGCACTCCTGAAACTGGGGAAGTCCATGAGGAGAATATGCGATAGGAT
>JBAHZU010000059.1:0-14563 GCA_037132875.1 Pontiella sp. | reverse complement strand
GCTGATTGATCTCAATTTCTGTCGAGTAAACATAAGATAGTTCCTTTCACTATTTTTAAATTCCACCTTTCTCATATGACAAGGAACGGCGAGGCCCTTCACGGAACAAACTGGTGGATTTCCTACATCCAGCTCGTTTGTTTAGGACCGTTCTATTTGGCGCATTCATTCTATTTCTTGCGTATATCCTCAGTAGCGAAGCACAACCGTCATCGTCTGACCGGCTGCAATGGAAACCCGCGCATCCAGCTTCACCGATATGCCCTTCTCATGCTGCACCAACGTGGCATTCACGCTCTTTCCACCCAGCGTCACGTCCACCTGCTTAACGAGCACGTTTCGCGGATTCAAACGGAGCGATTCAAGCTTAAGGCTACCCCAATTCACACGAAGCTCGGCTTTCAAACCGTCCGTTCCGATGGTCTGGCTGAAGGTGCCCCACCCTTCGGCGGCGGTGAACGGCGCGCGGAAGTTCTCGGGATGAATGACCGGATCAAACCCAATCATGCCGGCGGGACCGTTATACTCAAACCCACAGGCCGCCAGAAAGCTTCCATAGGAGGCCATGGCCCGGGCATAGAAATCAGAAAATTCGATTTCATTGTAAGGATTTCGTTTTTCTGGAGCGTAGCGGTCGTGCACGGTGCGCATAATGGCAAGCCCCTTCGTTAGCAGCTCGGGATCGCGCTCAGCAATCATGTTGGCCGCGAGCTGGTGCTCGAACCCGGACATAATTTCGTTAAAATAGCCGTACTGCCAATGCGTCTGAAAATCCTCGCGTAGTCCGCCGTTGGGCCAGGTGCACATCAGCACGCCACCATCGCCTTTCCATGCATAGAAACGCCCCGGCCGAAACACCTCGCGGAAGGGACCGACGTCGGTTAAATAATTGTATTTCCAGATGGCATTCAACGCGGAGCGGATGTGTTCCTGGTTATAGAGCCGCCCAAGCCCAACCTGATTGGCCCAGAACTGGCCGTAGACTTGATCAATATACACCCCCGGGCCGACCCCGATGGCTGCGGCGTGGTTCGGATCTTCGATCTGTACGTAATATTCTCCGTTGTAGAGTTTTTCAATGTTTTTGCTACCCATTGCATAGGTGTCATGGCAGAGCTTTTGGAATTTTTGATCGCCCATATCAATCGCCATTTCCTCGCCAGCGCGCAATGCGGCGAGGTAGAGCGAACAGAGCACGTGCACCTTGCCATACCATTCCGCATCGAGGGTGTTATGCTGCTCTCCATCCAGCAGTCCATCGTAGGCATCATCATTTTTATCGAACTCAATCAGGTAATTGACCGCTTTCTTGATCGCAGGCCAATTTCGCTTAAGAAACTGATCATCCATCGAAATCAAATGTTCGCGATAGGAACGCAGCACGGTGCCGCATTGCCCATCGATTGCGACCTGTTTACTTTTCGAGGGGCGAAACGGAACGCCTCCGTCCGGCAGCTGATATTTTCCAAAGTCTGTAATCTCACGGAGATTGCGTTCCAACGATGGAAACAGGCGCGCCATCGCCTGGGCATAGGCCCAAACATGTGTGCACGTACCCTTTCCCGCGCCAATGCCTTCCCATGCCCAGAAACGTTCGCCAGCATACTGCAGGTTGGCCGTCTGCATTGTACTTGCTGGAGCCATCGAGCGATCCATAAACCACTGCGGAAGGCTCGTATCGTTCCACGTTTCAACCCACCGCTCGGTCTGCGATGACAACGCCTTGAAATGATCAACGGCATAGCGGCTGACGTCTACGGCACTTTTGAATTTGAAGGCATAGGCATGGTGCCCAAAATTCCAGGAAATTAGGAACGGAATGGTTTTGCTTTCACCCGGTGCCAGCGTTGCGGAAACCCGCAGGCCGTTGATGCCTTCTTTTTTAAACGCTTTTGCATCACCAACCACGGTAAATCCCATGGAACCGCCCCGCCTTTTACCCGCCTTTGGAACCGTCAGCGAAAATCCTGTTGCCGTCGTATCAAAGGACTCCGCATGTAACTGGGCCCTCTTGCCCGGCAGACCCAGCCATCCGTCGAACTCAACAGAGACCGGTTTCGAAGAACCGTTGGTCAGGGTGAATGACATGATCGTAACCGGAAGTTTTGAGTCCTCAACATGCAACGGAATAAAAGGGGAATAGGCCTCCAGCTGGATGCTGATCGGTGATTTTGAATCTTTATAGGTGACGTTGCCGACCGGCCATTGCCCCTCAAACTCGACCGTCTGCCAATCGGCAGGTCCGATGCCAAACTCTGACCCTCCGGCAACCCTCATGGAAAAGCCCTGCGTCACTGACGGCGGGAATTTTTCAACCGTCGGTGGATTCATGTAATTCGCGCCGTCGTGTATGCGTATCGTTTTTCTCAAGCCGTTTTTAAAACCCAGATAGCCATCTGGCAATTTAACGTTCTGGTTAATCAACCCCTTAGGCTGTCCTCCAAAAATATCCCAGGCGTAAAGCTGCCCGCTGCCATCCATAACCACCGTTCCGCACGCAATGCCACCGACTGGCATACCGATATATTTGAGCGAGTCGTCTGCCTTAGATCCGCGGATGGCCGCATCTAACTCGTGCCCCCGCTCGGTTAATGAAACCAACCATTCGGGATCCAATTTTTTTTCCGCCGGAATCATTTTACGATACAACGTAGCCGTATCGGATAAAACCTCTGAGGAAACTATGGGATTGGGAAGCGTTCGAACCGCGGCCTCGTCCGAGAAAGAAAGCTCGAGTGCAGAAAGATCCCATTGGGAGTTTTTCATTTCGTTCTTAAATCGGAATACGGCAAAACGGTTTGCCACAGCATTCGTAGGAAGCGTCATTTTCGCGCCAAAGGACGGTCCCGTCGGAACAAGGGCTTTTTGGACCACAACTGGCGTAGCGCTCCAGGCCGCACCGCTTTTTACGTTGAGTTCTCCGGAACCGAAACTTCCCAAATATTCAACACTCAGTTCGGTTGGTTTTCCGGAATAGATCTTCAGGTTCCCGGATATGGAAATCCCTTTTTTCTGAAGTTTTTCTGCAGCAAATCCAGATAGATCAAAAACGGCGTATCCAATAAATTCAATCTGGCCATTCCTATTTTTTCCAGACCGAATCACCTCCGGATTTACGTGCGACTTTCCGTTCGCGATGAAAAACGTTCCCGAACCCGTTGCTGGAGCGGCCTGCGTTGCTAAAGAAATCATCAGCATACACATTCCACATACCATTTGTTTCACTGGTTTATTCAAGGTCATTTCTGGCTCCATTTATTCATTTACCCACCTTCTTAAAGGACTATTTCTTTTTGCGTCTTTGGCGGTCAGACTGCGCTTCCGGACGAAGCGCTTTCAGCTCAGCAGCCATTTTTTGCACCACTTCGGGATACTGATTAAATAGGTTCTGCGTTTGATTTACGTCGGTTTCGAGATCGTAGAGTTGTGCCGGCGGTGCGCTCTTTTTTATTTTACCATTTTTGATATCGCTGTTCGGAGTATTCACGAACATTGTGGCCGCGACATTTCCTCCGAAACCCCCATCCCCTTTTGCCGGAATATACATCCACTTCCCTTTACGAAGCGCCATGTGGGATGGCTTGTTTGGGGTCACGATCATCTCGATACGCAATGCTTCTTCCGGATTGCCGGTCAGCGCTGGTAGCATGTTAATACTATCCTGTCGCTCCTCTGCACTGAGTTCCCGCCCCGCAACAGCTGCGAACGTGGCCAGCATGTCCACATTAATCAGCATCTGGTCCGACACACTTCCCGCCTCGATCTTACCCGGCCACCAAGCAATGAAAGGCACACGATGCCCTCCTTCCCAGACGCCGAACTTGGAACCGAGCAGGTCTGCATTAATCTGGTGTCCCAACTTGGCCGCTGCCTTTCCGCCCGTGTTGAACATGCCGCCGTTATCACTGGTGAAGATAATGAGCGTATTATCCAGAACTCCCGTTATTTCGAGACTTTTCCTGACTTCCCCAACGATCCAGTCGAGTTCATGAATAAAATCACCATAGAGTCCCGCCTGACTGGTTCCTTGGAATTGCTTGGCTGGAGTAAACGGGTGGTGCACTTGGGTGGTCGCAAAGTATACGAAGAAGGGTTTTCCATTACGGCTTTCGATCCAGTCCGTTGCCTTTTCCGTCAGTTTGGTACCAACCTCATAGTCGTCAAACAACGCATGGGCTTTGGTTTGCCCCTTATAGAAGTTCGGTGTGCGATGCCCGGCCTCTTTAGGAAGCTTTGACAACGGATGCGATCCCTTTCCATTTCTACCCACATTGATGAGCGGGTCGTTGGGATCACTGCCATAAAAATGGTCGTTTTCCACATAGGCATACGGTGGCGCACTGTTCACCACGGGCATTCCAAAATAATAGTCAAAACCAAGATCCTGCGGGCCAGGTCGTAGCGGCTCCTGCCAATCATTTTCCCCCGTTTTGAAGCCCAAATGCCATTTACCAAAAGCCGCCGTATCATAGCCCTGACTTTTGAATACATCCGCAATCGTCAGCATTTCCGGATCAATAATCAGCGCGGTATCCAGACCCGTGGGACGCCATATGCCTTTGCCTCCATGAGCACGAAACGGATATTGCCCGGTTAAAAGACCATAACGCGAAGGCGTGCACACGGAAGAAGATGAATGCGCATCAGTAAATATACGACCTTCCGTAGCGAGCTTATCAATATTCGGGGTTTGCAGTTTCTTCGCCCCGTAACAGCCCAAGTCTCCATAGCCAAGATCATCCGCAAAAATAAGGACCACATTTGGCGGCTGCTCCGCAGCCCCAAGCCCCGAAACCACCCCTAAAAGGAAAACCGCAATTCGTTGTTTTATATGTATCATATTTTTAGTTTTCGGTTTAAATCATTCATCGAATCAATGCCCAAGCTCACCATGACAGATCCTTTTTACTTAGACGTTCGATCTATCCAGCCGATTGGCTTTGTTTTTGGGATAGTGACGCGGGCGGCCTCTAAAACGGCAGCCAGCCTTTCCGCAATTTCTGGATATTCCTGGATCACATTCGCCGTTTGAGAGGGATCGTTTCTCAGGTTGTAGAGCTGAGCTTTAGGAGCGTCAGATCGAATTTTACCATTCCTAACATCACTATTGGTTCGTCGCATAAAAGCGACCGAGGCCGGACCGCCCAAACGTTTCCTCCCGACCTTATGTCCCTGAAACCCACCTTCTCCCTGCGTTGGAATGTAAACCCAGTCGTCTTTTCGGATCGATAAGTGCTTAGGACTGTTGGGACAGAGAAAGAGCTCTGTTCTAATGGGATGTTCCGGCATTCCGGTCAGAGTGGCGAGTTGGTTTAAACTATCGTGTTCTCCCTCCACGGTGTAGCCGGTTATGTTCGCAAAAGTGGCTAAAAAATCCAGATGACTGATCAGCGCATCCGAGGTGGTGCCCGCAGGCACCTTGTTCGGCCAACGCACGATCATGGGAACGCGGTGTCCCCCCTCCCACACCCCAAATTTTGAACCCAGCAAATTGCCGTTTATATCATGCCCCAGTTTGATCGCCCTTTGCCCGCCCATATTGAGCATTCCGCCATTATCACTGGTGAAGATCACGAGAGTATTCTCGGCGATTCCCTGCTGCTCCAGCGCGTCCATGATCTGCCCGGTAATCCAATCGAGCTCCATCGTGAAGTCTCCATAGATGCCACACTCACTTTTCCCGATGAATTGCGGCGCAGGGGTGAAAGGATGATGAATATTTGACGTGGAGAGCATCAGGAAAAAGGGTTTCTCCGTATCGGCACTTTCCATCCACTGGATCGAACGTTCCGCGAGATTGGTTCCGATCTCATGATCGACGTAGAGCTGATGTGCTTTTTGTCCTCCACCGATGCGCCCAGCGCCTTTTTCAGGCAGGGCCTTGGCATAGACTGGTTTGATATTCATGCCAATGGGATCCTCGCTCTCGAGCCCAACCACATAATGATTTTCGACATAGAGGTAGGGCGGCACACTGTTCGCACAGGGGATGCCATAGAAATAGTCGAATCCCAATTCGAGAGGACCAGGCTTCAATGCCTGATTCCAGTCAGGAGCCGCCTCGCCAAATCCGAGGTGCCACTTTCCAAAGAAAGCCGTCTGATACCCCGATTTTTTAAGAACATCAGCCAGCGTTTCTCGCTCCTCATCAATCGTCAAAGGGGAATCGTGGCCCACCGGCCCCCAATAATTCTGACGGAAGGGATACTCGCCCGTTAACAAGCCATAGCGTGAAGGGGAACAAACGGCAGAGGTCGAGTGAGCATCGGTAAACCTCCGCCCTTCCGCCGCCAGCTGATCAATATTCGGCGTTGGTATCTTCGTTGCGCCATAGCAACCGAGGTCACCATAACCGAGGTCATCGGCAAAGATCAGGACAATGTTGGGCATTTGGGCAGGCTCCGCTACTGACAGAAACGGTATAAAGGACCACACAGCAACCATTCCCACCACAAACCCAGAAAATATTCTCTTCATGTTCGTTCTCCAACGAATAGCTATTTTACAAATCATTTTCTTGAACCCGCCATCGGTGGTTGATCCGATGGACTGCCGCAGTCCAACGGGTGGGTATAAGCGGATTTCAATTGGATTTTGGCAGGCAATATTTTTCTTTTGAAACAAGAGTTAATAATTATTTCGGCCATAATCCGCGCGCCTTCGGCATTCGGATGAATCGTATCCGGAAAAAGATCCGCCTTATTGCTCAAGGCCGCATAGAGATCGATGATCTCAACATGCGTCTGCCTCGCGACTTCGTCAATCTGCGGAATGACCCCTTCCCGAACGACTTTATCGGCAATCTTTTTACCGCCTGGATAAACCGGAACCGGATAACAAATGTAGACCACCGGCTTTCCGGGTAATGCCCGAAAGCTTTCGATCAAAGCCCGATAATCGGCGACATACTCATTCTTGTGTTTCCAATTATCCGGCTTTGAGTCGTTGGTTCCCAGCTTGATGATGACGAGGTCGGGGTTGAACGTGTGGGCGGGCCCAAACTGCTTGGTTTTCCAATAAGGCTTGTTTCCCTTTTTCAACAGCGTCGCTCCATTCACTCCGAAATTTTCAACCACATAGCCGTCGCCCAGCATCTGCCCAAGCTGAGCGGGATAGCTCTTGTTTTCGCGATTCTCGATGCGAGCTCCGAAGGTGATACTGTCGCCCACACAAGCAACACGCACCGGCGATTCACCGAAACTTACCCCCCCAAGGAGGAGCACCCCTATTATATTTTTCAAATTCATCACGATATTTCCTTTCGGAAAATTGCAGATCAGATCATCTATTCTTAAAATTACGGCAAAACCGCTTCAATGACCTCGGCGACGGCCTTGGCCTGAAGCTCCCGTCCTGCAGGCTTGAAATGTACATTTTTCGAGAGTTGAAGTTCATCCAGTTTCCCGTCGCAGAGCGCATAAAGATCGTTCACCTGAACCCCATTCGCCTGCATGATTTTGAGCGCGATGTCATTATACCGCTTGGCATCCGCCGGATCGCGGGCGGGCCCCTGCGGGCCAGCCGGATAGGGCGTTGTTGTGGCGAAGATCAGCTTGGCACCGGTGGCCTTGAGTTTGATAACCAACTTGGTAAGGTTTTTATGATAAGTCGTCGGATCCGCCTGCTGCGGATCGTCAAAGGAGGTTGAGTTTTTTTTCGTCTTCGGATCCACATGCTTCAGATCATGCAGCCCCCAGTTAAAGTGGATCACATCCCATTTGCGGTTGCCCAACCAGTGATCGATTTTCTGAACCCCAGCGGTTGTGCCCTGACAGTTTTTCACTTTTTTTCCGTTCGCCGAACACGGGCGGTATACGTTGGCTTTTCCTGCCAACCGTGTCCGCACACTCAACGTATAGCCGATGGAAATGGAGTCTCCCAAAATGAGTACATTCGGAAGAGTGGAATCCGCCTTTGGCATCCAGTTGGCCTTGGTTTTCTTTTCCACGGTCGACCCTTTTTCCGGCGTATACGCCTGCGCATTCCAATTGTGGACACAAACACTGCCGCACAGCAACAGACCGAAACCCATCATCCTTTTTCTATTCACAATTCATCCTTTAATATTTAAACCACTTAAAAAATATTCTTATTAGACAGTTGTGTGCTCGGTGGTTATTTACTCTCCATGAGGATATCGAGCTGCTGGCCTGCTTTTAGAATTTGAGGACTCTGCAGAGCGAGAAGCAACTCGCCATCCTTTACACCGGAACGTATTTCAACCGCTTTTCCGTCCAGCGTCACCTTCACGGACTTCACCTGTTTTCCTTCCGGCATGGCCAAATCGACTTGTGCAAGACGAAGTTTCCCTTCCTTTAAGGCGATGGAGGCGTTGAGTTTATTTCCATTCAGAGTCTGAGTGAACAGCCCATAGCCTTCGGCTGCTGTGAAGAAGCTGGCGTGCTTTTCCGGACTCAGAACTGGACGAAAACCGATGCGTCCCGCAGGGCCGTCGTAGATGAAGCCCTGCAGTGCGAGCAGGGCCGACCACACACTGAGCGACCGACCATAGAATTTTCCACATTCGTCGTCTCCAAATGGATTGCCTGAGTAGCCCCATGGACCATTTTTAACCTTGGAGACCCCTTCGGTGCGTAGGCGGCCGTTGTAGCGATCGAAAATCACCTTAATAACCATCAGGCCCTCTTCCAGCATGCCATTCTGAATCATGGAAACCGCAGCACCGTATTCGAAACCGGTCATCACCTCATCGCCATATTTCATGCCGGGGATCGGCTGCGGATCGTTTGGCCAGGTGATCATCTTCATGCCGCCATCATCGACTTCGCAATACTGACGCGGTTTGAGCGACTGCCCCTGAAAATCAGTAAGGAAGTTGTATTTCAGCAAGGACTCCATGGCCTTACGGGAGCGTTCCTGCGGGTAGCTTCGATCAATATTCAACTGATCAGCCCACCATTCGCCCAGAATCTGATCGATGTGGCAACCGTCCAGATAGTCCTGGCTCCGCTTTTTACCCTGCTTCTGAATATAGTATTCACCATTCCAAAGACGTTCGTTCTGTAACTTTTTACCAGTTTCTCGAATCTTTCGATATTCGGATGCCGCGTGGTTATCCCCCACAATAATGGCCATACGTGCCGCCGCTTCAAGCGCCGCCAGATACAAGGTGCCAATCCATGAGGAGCAGCCCATAAAATCCCCATCCAGGGTATTATGCTGGACGGTCTCCATGAAACCATCGCGGCTGGGATTCCAGTACCCGATACTCCAATCCATGCCCTTTTTCACCTTGGGCCAATTCGACTTAAGCCAGTTGTCATCCGGCGAGCAGAGATGCTCTCGGTAGGTATTCAGGATGGTGCCATAAAATCCATCCGCAGCCCCACTCTTGTTGGTATGGCGATAGGGCGTCAGGCCATTCCCTTTTTGCCGATCATAATCCTGTTCCCGCATGAGACGTCCCAGTTCTGGAAGCAAACGGGCATGTGCCTGTGCATAGTGCCATACGTGCGTGCAGTTACCGCCGCAGCAACCAGCCGTTTCGTTGCAACCTTCCCAAGCACCAAAATAACCATTTTCCGCCCACCAGCAGGTTTGACTGCGCAGGACCGCAAGCTGTGAGCTCATCCGATCCAGCAGCCACACCGGCAGCGTGGAGGCATAAAGCGTGTCACGGAAGAGGCGCGTACGTGCTGTCAAGTCGGCGAGGGTTTTCTGCAGCTCTTCCGCAACGCCCATCGCATTCGGCCACCAGTTGGTATAATTCTGTCCTCGGCCCGACCACGCAGTGCTATTGATTCCCTCTCCCTCTAAAGACTTCATGCCTTTCCCGGAACCATGCTTGCCGTCTTTGAAATACCAAGTCAGCACATAGGTCACCGATTTGGACTCGCCCGGAGCCAGTTCAAGCGGAGCAGAGAGCGCACCGTTTACGGTCTGGCCTGCAGACGAGACCTTCGATGCTGAAACCCCATTCAGAATGCCTGATGATGAAACATGACGGTGAAGAGATTGGTTCGAATCCCACTCCGCCGTACCAGATACCCCCGAGGCCTTCGTCATCAGCACCATGTCGGAGTTGTCCGCTCCATTGCGAGTCATATGCAGAAAGGTCGCATCGCCCTTTTTGATCAGCTCATTCTTATTTCGGCCGAACTTACCGCCCTTCCCTTCGTTGAAGCCGAGCGCATTTTTCTGCGCGGCCAGCACATCGACCTTCACAGGAGATAACGATGTATTCTTCGCGGTAACGGTGTAAATCGCACAGGGGATGGCGCAACTTTTCAACTCCATAGGAATGAAGGGATTAAAGACTTCCAGCTCCACCTCGACCGGAAGCGCCGGCTCGTCAAAGCGATATTTGGCCAACGGATATTCGCCTTCAAATTTCAAAGATGGCATTGCCGCAAACGACCCAACGGGCTCCGTTTGCAAGGCGCGCACCACCGGTTTACTCCCGGAGGCTTGTGCACGAATGGCGAGGAAACTGTCTTCGACGCGTAATTCTTGATAATTACAGGCAATTTGCCAGATGGCGGGCTCGGCCTTACCGTTGAACTGAATGGCACCGGCACCAATACCACCCACCATAAAATTGATTGCCTCCAGCCGTTCATCCGTATACACCGTCGTCTTGCCGTGTCCAGTCAGACCGGGATCGTTCATAATGGCCTGCGCCTTCGCCGAACGAACCGCATTACGCGTTGCCAGCACTGCCGCAGCTAAGGCACCGGTCTGTTGAAGTTTCTTCTGCCACTCCGGACCCGCAGCTTTGATATGCTCCTGAATCTCAGACTGAGTCAGGCCGCGTGCATAGCAGGCCACTTCGTCGAGTGTAATATGAGTCGAACTCCAGCCATTTTCAACCGAGGTGCCGCCAAGCATCATCGTGGTTCTTTTCGGACCCCTACGCGTATATTCATAAGCACCACCGAACAAACTACATTCATAGCCGTCGATGTAAGCACGCACGTCGAGGTCGAAACTAGTGAGCGCAAAGTGATACCAACGCCCTACTTCAATCGGCTGATCCGTCGGCAGATTGATCTCGGTGACGACCATGCCATTATTATTTTGGTACAGTAATGCAGAAAGGTCATTCTTGATGCCGATCACATAGAGCGCCTGTTTGCCCTTGCCCTGTGCGATGATGACTGGGTTGCCCTTCCCACTGGGCTTGGCATCAATTCTGAAGAATAGCTCAAGCGTCGTGGAACGACCTTTAAGCTTGTCAGCCCCCGTTACTGAAAGTGGTTTATTGGGCTGCAGGCTGATTGCTTTTCCCTCGATCGCACCATCGACAAACGATGTCGATCCATTCTCCGTCGCATTAGATTTTCCAAGAACATCGATCAGGTTGCCTTCAAAACGCCAATAGCCTCGCAAAGATGGATCAGACTTCAGAAGCGCAGCATACGCATTTTTCCCGGAGGCGGCCATCACCGGAGTTGCGCCTAGGCTGGCTGCAAAAATGCCCGAGGCGATAAGGAATTGCCCGCGAGATAGGTCAGTGACTCCCGAACAGGAACAATCATTTTCTTCGCTATTTACAGATTCTTTTTTCATAAATTTGTCTTTATTTAGATTGAGTGCGCTTGGAATTTCGCGTGCCCTTAAATTCTGATTTCCCTCGGCCTTTCTCCTCGTCGGAGAGCGGCGCCCAATCCTGTTTTTCATTGCTCAGGATCGGTACTTCGGGAAAGAGCGTTCCCGTCGGGCGTTGTTCGGAACCCCGCATACCAAATTCCCCAAGCTTCAACCGGGTTGCTTCTGCCAGTGCCATCATTTGCGAAACCCGTTCGGGGTGTTGGGACGCGACATCCTGCCGTTCACCCACATCCATTGCGAGATTGTAGAGTTCCGGCGTTTGGATCGGCTTTTGCTTCTTCACGGCCCAAAATGGGAGTTGTTGCTTGGTGCGGGGCAGATGAAGTTTCCAATCCCCGACGCGAACAGCCTGCAGGTTTTCGCAGTTGTAATAATAGAAGGGTTCCTCGGAGGAACGGACAATTGCTCCACCCGTGAATAACGGGGTTAGACTGACCCCATCATAAATCCGATCGTCCGGTAGCGGCGCACCCATCAGCTCACTCAGCGTTGGAAACAGATCCATCGCAATCACCGGCACCTCTGATCGCGCGGGCTGAACCACCCCCTTCCAATACATGATGAAGGGTACGCGGTGCCCGCCTTCCAGCGAAACAAATTTCGTGCCGCGATAAGGCTTGGAATACTCCGCTGAAATTGGGCCGTTATCTGAACTAAAAATTACCAAGGTATTTTCCAAGATGCCGTTTGCTTCCAATGCGTTCAGGATTTCACCGATGCCCCAATCTACTTCTTGAATAATATCGCCGCGCATCCCGTCCTTGGATGACCCTCTAAATTTAGGCCCTGCTTTGTACGGCGTATGCGGATAATTATGTGCAAAATAAATAAAGAAAGGCTGATCCTTGAAGTCTTCGATGTATTTGATCATGCGTTGCGTGTAGAGAGATGTCAGCCGATCCAGCGGTGTATTCTTGTAGATGACCTTTCGGCCGTCATAGAACCGTTTATCATGCCCCATATTCTCCGGCGCACCGTAATAGTGATCAAACCCCTGATGCCAATACAGAAACTTTTCCTGCATACCGAGGTGCCACTTCCCGACCATCGCCGTGGTGTAGCCCTGTTTTTTAAACTGCTCGGCAAGCGTAATTTCATCTGGATTCAAGCCTAGAAACCAGTGTGCTTCCCGCTTGGGATTAATTCCCATGTAGAGACCGGCCCGCTGAGGATAAGCCCCCGTCAGAAAGGCCGCACGTGACGGCGAGCAGATCGAGGCGGCCGTGTGAAAATCGGTAAACTGCATCCCCTCGGCGGCCATGCGATCGATGTTCGGCGTACGGACTTTAGTTGCGCCATAGCAGCTCACATCGCTATAGCCCATATCATCCATCAGGATGAAGATCACATTGGGCTGCTCGGGCGCTCCAAAACTCGAAAATGGAAACGTAAAACATGACGCAACTCCTAATAAGACGAATCGCAGATACTTCTTCATAATTATAGCTCCCATCCATTTCATTCGATATCTAAAGCCGTGAAGAAGGCGTCAATCCCCTCCTGTTACGGACCTGCCCAGAGCCTAGACGCATTAATTCATGTATTATTCGCTCATCTTAAAATTTCATCTATCACGTATTTACGGGATACCGCCGCCCAAGCTTGCCAAGCAACCGTTACAGCCTCGGTTCCAAAGGTTGTAAAATTTAAACCAACTTCCTCACGATTTATTTTTCACGCCTTTTTTATTCTTCACCGGAACCGCCTTCACTTCATTCGAAAGGGTGCGGCGCTGAGCACCGAACGTGCGGGCATTCGCGCCAAATATGTCATGATCGCCAATATCGTGCTGCGCCCACTCTACCCGCTTCATCAGCTCGGCCACCTTTTCCGGATGCTTGCCTGAAATGTCGGTGGTTTCACCGATATCCGCATCCAGATCAAATAGCATCGCCTGTTCGATGCGGATGGCATCTTGCGGAGCAATATGTCTTCTCCAGAGGGTCGCAATACTGCCCTGTACCGGTTCTGTATGCGGCAGCATCAGCTTCCACTTCCCAACGCGTACTGCGCGTAGACAGTTGTGCTGATAATAAAAATAAGTGCGATTCAGATGGTCCGTCTGACCGTGCATTAATGCGGAAAGATCAACGCCATCAATCACACGATCCAACGGCACCGTACCGCCAGCCAATTTGGCGATCGTCGGCATCATATCGATCGTAGCAGCCACCGCATCGCACTCTGTCCCAGCTGGAATTTTACCCGGAGCGCGCATGATACAAGGCACCCGCAAACCGCCCTCCCAGCAACTGGTCTTGCCGCTGCGCAACGGCTCCGCATGCCCGCCGTGTTTCTTGCGAATGAGCCATGGACCATTGTCGCTGGTAAAGATGACATAGGTATTGTCGTCAAGGCCCAGCTCGTTCACCTTATCGAGCACACGACCCACATTAAAATCAAGTTCCTCAATCACATCCCCATAAAGTCCGCCCGCCGACTTGCCTTTAAAGTCCGCTGATGCAGCCAGTTTCGTATGCGGCATCGTGTGCGCGAGATAGACAAAAAATGGAACATCCTTCTTTTCCTGAATAAAAGAAATCGCCTCATCGGTATAACGCTTTGTCAACGTGGACATATCCACTTTTTTTTCAATGAGCTCCGTACCTCGGATCAGATTTACCGTACGGTCGTTGCTTCCAGATGTGCCGAAATAATAGTCAAATCCCTGATGCGTCGGCAGCAGTTCCGGTTTGTAATGAGCTGGATTATGCCCCGCCAGATCCCATTTCCCGAATGCCGCCGTTGCATAGCCCAGCTCCTTCAGCACTTCAGCAATGGTGATTTCTTCAATATGCAGTTCCGGATGAATTGAATCAGGATCGTCCTGCCGAGCAAAGCGAATCGGATAGCTCCCCGTCATCAGCGCACCGCGTGAAGGGCCGCAAACGGTCTGGGCGTAGAAGCTGGTGAACCGCATGCCCTCCTTCGCCATCTGGTCGAGCCGCGGCGTTTTAATATCTGGCGATCCGAAACAACCCAAATCCTGATA
>JBAHZU010000120.1:0-11673 GCA_037132875.1 Pontiella sp. | reverse complement strand
GATTGGGAGCGGTATGTTTGATGGGCTCGTTCATATCGTGGTGCTATCCCAGCCTCCATTTGGTGTTAGGATCCTGAACCACAAACCGTTGAAATCTCATTAATCATACTCTTACAGTCCTATTTACAATATTCCTCACAGGAGATCAACAGGAACATATGATTCAGGATCCTAACACCAAATGGAGGCTGGGATAGCACCACGATATGAACGAGCCCATCAAACATACCGCTCCCAATCCCGTACCAATTATGAATTCATAAAAATCTTGGGTACCATGCTGAAGCATCTTACCATAATGCGCTAATCTGCTTTTGTAGCCGGCTTATTTTTTAAGATAGGGCGGATGCTTTACGACTATCCAGTCCAACTACTGGAAGCCGGTATTCATTAAATATAAAAGCTGAAACAAGCGTTAAGAGGATATTCTAAAATGAAACGTACAGATGCATTGGAACAGGTTCACAAATCTATATCAGAGAAAGAGAAGGGCTACCGTGCAAAAGCCCTAAAAATGTATCCCCATGTTTGTGGGAGCTGCAGTCGCGAATTTGAAGGGGCAAAACTTAAAGAACTGACGGTTCATCACAAGGATCATAATCACGATCACAATCCTCCCAATGGAAGCAATTGGGAGCTACTCTGTTTATATTGCCATGATCATGAACACGAAAAGCATAAGATGAAGGGCTTCGGCGGCTCATCCTCCACGGACGCATTCAAAGGGGGAGGATTCAGCGCATTTGATGATCTCGACTCACTTCTTTCAAACACGAGAAAGGATGAAGACTAAGGTCAGAGACTTAATCTACCCAAAAGGGTGCATTTACAGATCGAAGAAAGTCATGATTGCGGAATAGTTAAAAAGTTGATCAGATCAATCTACAATGATCTAGCAGCACTCGATATGATCCCATTTTTAAAAAATTCTCTCTGGATATCGGGGGGGAGGGGAGGGGGATATATCCACATGCGTTATCCGTCATTGTTTGATGATAAAAAATATCCATTTCCGTAGTAGGAATAAAAATTACTCCTCCGTTCAGACCCCTTATTCCATCTCAACCCCGCTCGGTAATTCACTCAAACGGGCCAGGCTCTACTTAAACGCTGTTCCGCTGAATGGGGATGAGTGTGCGTAATGGCTCAAGATACTCGAAAGCGGACGGCGAGCCGGATGGTAGTGTAAATTTATTCAGGCCAAAGTTTCCAGAATCCATACCTTTTTGAAGGTAAAATGGACCCTCAATAAGAGCACTCCAATTGCGTAGCTCAATGAGCTGGAGAACGATCCAGACGAAACTACACTCTTCACGTGTCACATTCTTAAATCGAGAAACGTTTATTTAAACAGCTAGAACACTGATGTATGCGGGAACATCACCCTTTCATGAAATTCGGGAATTTAAAATTTGGGAGTGTTGAGATGAATTGTTTTATTAAAAAATAATCCCAGATTTGATTATCGGCGGGATGGATTTATCTGCTGGATCGTCCATGCGGCGGACCTTTATGCAAGGCCTCATTGTAACCTTAGGAGTACATCCGAATGAACGTTACCCCCATCAATAAATCGCTCATGGCACTCGTCTTACTATCACTGTTTAATTTAAAGGGTGAGGCTACAGAGCAGCCCTATGATGGCTCTTGGGAGTCGCTACAACAGATGCCGGTTCCAGCTTGGTTTGATGATGGCAAGATCGGCATTTTCATCCACTGGGGACCGTACAGTGTGATCGGTTATAGAAAGGGTGGAAAAGGCTATTCTGAGCATGTTCCGAAGCTGTTTTATGCCGATTCAAAGCATTACTATCCCTATATGAAAGAGCGCTGGGGGGCCACGCCTCCCGAGTTCGGCTACAAAGATATTATTCCTGAATTTACGGCGGAAAATTGGGATCCCGAGGCATGGGCAAAACTCTTCAAGGAAGTGGGCGCAACCTATGTGGTACTGACGGCGGAACACCATGATGGCTGGGCCAATTGGGATTCTGATCTAACCCCTTGGAATGCTGTGAACAAGGGACCGAAACGAGACCTCGTTGGTGATCTGGGCAAGGCCCTGCGGAAAGAGGGGCTGAAGTATGCACCGTCCTATCACCGGGAGCGCCATAGCTCATTTTTTGCAAAAAAAACCTATGTGGTTAATGCCGTGCCTCGTCCGGATATTGCGGAAGAGATCAGACGGGTTCCAGAGGCTGCTTCGCTCTATGGCCCTTTTGGCTTCTCGAAGGAATATGTCGATGACTATGTCGCGCGCTGGAAAGAAATTCAGGAAAAATATCAGCCCGATATGCTCTGGGTGGATGATTTTCCAATCTACACCCGCGACGGCAATCAAGTGCGGAAAGGAAAGGCGAAGCCGATCATCAAATATTTTGACGATCAGGTTCGGGCGATGATCACCGATTTCATGAATAACGGCGCAGCCCGTGGTCAGGCCGTTTATGTAAATAACAAGGGGGCCAATCGCAATTGGCCGGATGGAGTCGGCTGCTTGGAAAAAGATAACCTCAGGCTCAAGGTGATTGGCCCCAAGTGGCAGAGCTGCACCACCTTTGGAACCTCTTTTGGTTATCTGGCCGCGGAGGAAGACCCTAACTATCCGCATAAAAAGAAAAGCGTGAAACAGGTGATCCACGAAATGGTGGAAATTATCAGCCGGAATGGAAACTTTTTGATCAATATTGGCCCGCGCGCAGATGGCACAATCCCGGAGTGGCAAGTCGAACGACTGCGCGCCATGGGCGATTGGCTACAAATCAATGGCGAAGCGATTTATGGTTCCAGATATTGGAAAGTAAATGAACAAAAGAAAGGGCATCTGGCCTTCACCACAAAGGGAAAATCTCTTTTTGCCCTCGCCCTGGAAAAGCCCACAAATCCTTTCACGATTGAAGCCTCCAAAGGGTGGAAGAAAAGCAATGTTAAAAGCGTTCGATTGCTCGGCTCCAAGGCTGAGATACAGTGGAGTATAACGCCTAATGGCCTTCAAATTATTCCACCATCTGATTGGGGTAAGAGCAAGTATGCTTGGACCTTCCAGATCCTTACTGATTCAGAACAGTATACACCGAATGTTATCCAGAAAAATTCAGATCAAGCCCTGAAGGGAACCCATAAAGTTAATTTGGAGGGGCAACATTAAATACAGCCTGTCATCAGAAATAATTAAAGAGAACAGATGACAGACAAAGAACCAAGTTAACCGATTTTGTATGAATCGTTTATTTTTTATTTTGGTTACGATAATGACGAAAATTATGAATCTCGAAATTAAGAGGAAACGTGAAATGAAAATACAAGCTACCTTCGTCCTTTCTCTGTTGACGGCGATATCATCTGCGGCCTCTCGCCCTAATGTTATTCTGGTGATGACCGATGATCAAGGATACGGCGATCTGGGCTGCCATGGAAATCCGATCCTACAGACACCGGAACTGGATAAACTGCACGCCGAATCGATTCGTTTTACCGATTTTCATGTGAGCCCATTTTGCACGCCAACACGGGCCGCGCTCATGACGGGAAATCATCCAGGCTACACGGGAGCCTATCGCACCAGTTCGGGGCGTACCATGATGCATCCGGACGAAAAAACGGTGGCCCATCTTTTTTCGGACGCTGGATATGCGACTGGAATGGTAGGTAAGTGGCATCTGGGCGATAATGCGCCACACCGTCCGCAAGACCGAGGTTTTCAGGATGTCGTTTGGCACCGTTGTGGTGGAATTGGTCAAGCATCGGACTATTGGGGCAATGATTATTTTGATGATACCTACGAACGCAATGGAGTCTTTGAAGAATTCAAGGGCTACTGCACAGACGTTTGGTTCCGGGAAGGTCTTCGATTTATTGAAGAGAACCAAGACAAACCCTTCTTCCTTTATTTGGCACTCAACGCACCGCACGGCCCGTATCGCGTGCCGGCGGAATGGGCGAAGCCGTATCAAGGCAACCAGGAGGTCTCCAATCCTAACTTTTATGGGATGATTGCCAATATCGATTGGAATATGGGGATCCTACGCGAACGCTTGAATGAACTCGGACTGTCCGAAAATACGATCCTTATTTTTATGACCGATAATGGAACCGCGAGCGGAGGAAAGTTTAAAGGATTAGATTCTGAACCGTACATCGGCTACAACGCCGGCATGCGCGGAAAAAAATCGTCGGTCTATGACGGCGGGCACCGTGTGCCATTCTTTATCTACTGGCCAAAGGGCGGTCTGACTGGCGGACGGGACATCGATACGCTCGCCGCGCATATTGATGTGCTGCCGACTCTGGCGGATTTATGCAATATCCCGATTTCGGCCGACTATGATCCGGATGGAATTTCTTTAAAGCCCTTGCTGAAGGGATCCGATCAAATATGGAAACGAAAACACCATGTGCTGCAATATCATGGCGGAGCTTATGGAAAAGCGCTTCCGCCCGGTCCATTAGCCTATTCTGTAGTGCTGACAGAGCGCTGGCGACTGGTGAATTCGGAGGGGCAGGCGTTATATGATATTAAGGCCGATCCGGCACAGCGCAACGATGTCTCCGCCCAGCATCCCGAAGTGGTGGAACGCTTGCGCGCATTGTATGATCCATTCTGGGAAAGGGTCTCTCCGCGTATGACCCCAGTTCGCATCGATCTCGGAAATCCGGCAGAACCCATAACAGTGCTGTGCTCGCAGGATTGGCATATGAAAACCGGAAATCCGCCGTGGAATTTTAACGCGATCAAAAAGCTACCCAAGGTGACGGGGCCATGGATGGTTAATGTGAAACGAAACGGACGTTACCGGATCACCCTACGCCAATGGCCGATCGAAGCTAATAAACCGGTGATTGCTGTTCGTGCCAGAGTGGAAATTGCTGGCCAGGAAAATGAGTGTGTTGTGGAATCGGGAAGTAAAGGGGTGGTATTTGAAATGGATCTTCCCTCAGGGCCGACTGAGCTGGTGACTTATCTCTATGACAATAAAGGCAAGGCCGGTGGAGCCTATTTTACCGAAGTAGAGTGGTTGGAAACATCTGTGATCAACAAATAAGGAAATTAACCAGCAAGAAAATACGATGCTCCAAACGCCGAATGACTTGTGTTTTACATTATCGTTTGAACAAAAGTGATGAACTCATCCGGTGATAAATCATCCAACGTAAGGCTACGCGCTTTCAGTTCATCCTCAATTTTTTGAATCAGTTTCTGTATATATTCATGGCTTTCGGCCGATCCCATAAGCACGTCATAATTCTCGGCCTTCGTAATTCGAACATGCCCATCGTTGGAATCAAAACCGATCCCCAACAAGCGAATAATTTTCTTTTGATTAGCTTTCGGCATTTTTTTAATAAACCTGCTTGATCCGTTGCGATGAAATGGCTACTTTCTGCGCTTCATTCATTGCCGAATGGTGTAATTGGCAGCACAAGCGACTCTGACTCGCTTAGTCAAGGTTCGAGTCCTTGTTCGGCAACCACTCTGTTAAAAGCATTGGCGGAGGACCTCGTTGAAGCATCGCTGCACATCGTGATCCACTCATCCCGCGAGACTCACCAAATGATCCATCCCATCCATGGGGCAGGGCACTTTCAGGTACTCCATGCACACCAAGGGGCCAACTCCGCTTACAGCATCCAGAGGGAGGCTGTCCTCATCGAAGCGCCCTAGAGGGGCGATGCATTGAACCCCAGAATGAATTCACTTAGCTGACGCGAATCGGCATAATGACGTAGAGGAACGGGACATTCGTTTTAATCACGCCAGGACTTAACTCATCCGAGAGTTCCAAGAAGATTTCATCGCTATCCAAATGCTTAAGCGGTGCCATCAGAAATCCTGGATTGAAGGCAATCGTAATCTCCTTCCCAGAATATTTCACAGGAATCGCTTCACGGGATTCACCGATTTCCGGGGAAGAGGTTAAAAGTTCCAGCCGATTTTCCGTAATATGAACCTTCACCGATGCGGCCTGATCATCGAGCATCAAAGAAACTCGCCGAACCGCACTGACCAACATTTCACGATCAATGGCAACCCGCTCTTCGCACTGCGAAGGAATAACCTGGCGATAGTTTGGATAGGTTCCATCAATCAGCTTTGAAATGATGAAAATATTCCCAAATTCAAAAGCAACCTGTGTCGCCGACGTTTTAATATGCGCATCGCCCTCACCGTCGAGGGTTTTAATCAACTCGCTCACGGTCTTGGTCGGCACCACAATATCAACTTCAGTTTCCTCCGGCATCTCAACTTCCTGCTCCACCAGAGCAAGACGCCGACCATCCGTACAAACCACCGTCAGTTTATTTTCCCGGAAAGCCATCAGAGAACCATTCAAAATCGCACGAGACTCATCCGTAGAGGCCGCGTAAGAGGTTTTCTGAAGGATATCCTTAAAGGTGTCCTGCTTCAGCGTATAGGAGGAACTCTCTTCGAATGTGGGCATCGGCGGAAAATCGTCAAAAGAGAGTCCTTCGAGTTTACAATTGTAGGATCCGGAAATAATGGTGGCCACATCTTCAGTGCTCACCTCAATATCCACCTGATGACTCGGTAAATCACGACAGATGCTGAAAAAGCGACGTGCGGGCAGTGTGGTTGCACCATCCTCGTCAATATCCGCTTCAATGCTGGTGCGCACACTCACTTCCATGTCGGTGGTCGTGAGCGTCAATTTTCCGTTACTTGCCTCAAGCAGTACATTGGAAAGAATCGGCAGAGTCGTCCGCTGACCTACGATGGACTGCACTTTTTGCAGTGCTTCAAGAATCTGATCCTTTTCGATGCTGAACTTCATTAACAAGCCTCCTGTTATATAGATATAGTTTATTTATAAATTCACTATTAGTATAGTCTGTGGACAACCGATTTTTAACGTACTTATTTCTCGTAACTACGTCACCTGTAAAAGCTTGAAAATAATAATAACCCTGTTGATAAGTTGCGTATAAATCGGCTGATCTGTTCACAACTCGGAGTTGTTATACTTATCATCAGATTCTGCACAGGTTATTAGGATTTCATTAACAGGCTAAACAGCAATTTAATGGTTGTTCACAGTGGCCCGAACCCTCTTCGGACCACTCGAAAGACTATGCCTGAATACGGAAGGATTTCCAACCATTGGATCCTTAAATACACCCTTTTTATCTTCAATCTGAGTCCGGCGCGAAACCGACTCAATAAGCCAATTCGTCCCCGTTTATAAATCCTGAAGGCGGGAATAACTAGGGAGAGGGGGTGCGGGGGAGAGGGGATTTAAATGGGCAGAAAGATAGACGGGTGGAATCTGAATGGGAGGGCATAGGTTCTGTCGGCCTAACTGGTCCATAACGGACCTTCCTACGCGGGGGAGAGAGCAGGAGACGATCGCCCTTTATTTTCTCGGTCATGCCCCTATAGATCTTTCGATCTCGACCTAGAATTTAAATGGATGGAATATTTAATCCATCCCAGCATGCGGTATGATCTTACTAAAAAGTAGGAGAAATGTATGAAATGGAGGATTAACTAATAACCCCGTGCTTTCGTTTGGTTGTATTATTTCTCCCCTCGGGCCCCCCGATTGTGCCGCATCTGCTTCGGTTTGATCCTACGTCGGTGTAGGCAGTCGAGCATACTCGGTGGAAGCGGAGTTCCACTTTTCGATAGGGGATATCCACAAAAAAGCCGCCCCATGTGAGAGACGGCTCTGAAATGAGATACAAATGGAATTTTTTTTTACACCATTGCTTTGGCAGCGTTCTTGCTCACCTTGTCCTTGAGGATTGCAATGGTTTGCTGTAGGCCACGGTCTGCTTCCGCTTTTGTTGAAACCTGATCATGCGCATAAAGAATGGTGGCATGGTTGCGGCTGAACTGCTCACCAATAACCGGGAACGACTGCGTGGTCATTGTGCGCGAAAGATGCATGGCAATTTGGCGCGGCCAAGCGATGTCTTTCGTGCGTTTCTTGCTCATAATATCGGAGTGGCGCAGGTCAAAGTGTTCTGCAACCGTCCGCTGAATAATATCAACACTGATCGCCGCTTGAGACTCTTTATCCAGCAAATCGTGCAGGAGTTCGTCTACCTTTTGAATATCAACCTGTTGATTGGTGAGCGACATAAATGTGGCGACTCGAATGAGTGCGCCTTCCAGACTACGAACATTCGAGGAAACGCGTTCTGCAATGTAATCGAGCAGATCATTCCCGATATTCAAATTTAGCAACTCTGCTTTTTTGCGAAGAATGGCCGCACGAGTTTCCACATCCGGCTTTCCAAGTTCCGTAACCAAGCCCCACTCAAAGCGAGAAATCAAACGCGGCGCAAGACCGGCCATTTCACTGGGGGTACGGTCAGAAGTCAGTACAATTTGTTTATGGTTTTCGAAAAGGGTGTTGAAAGTATGGAAGAATTCTTCTTGTAGCCGCTGTTTTCCATCCAAAAATTGAATGTCATCGATCATTAACATGTCAATTTTCCGGTATTTCTTTCGGAAAGCAGTCACACTATTATTCTGAAGGGCTTCAATATATTCATTCGTGAAGGTTTCGCAGGTGATATAGCAGATTTTAGCCCGTGTTTTTTTCTGAGCAATATGATTTCCAATGGCCTGCATCAGATGAGTTTTGCCCAGCCCAACCCCTCCGTAAATAAATAGAGGGTTATAGGTGCGGGAAGGGGAGTTGGATGCCGCCATTCCTGCGGCATGGGCAAATTGGTTCGCGGGTCCCACCACATAGGAATCAAACGTATAGTTCGGATTCAGGTTATGATTTGCCTTTTTTGCTCCCAGTCCGAGGGAGGGAAGCGAGATCGGTGCATGCGGTTCCGGTTCGGGATCGTCCTTAATGGCGGCAAAGCAGCTGGAATCCACGACCAGTGAGATATCCATTTCTTTTCCGCTAACCACCATCACGGCTTTGCGGATCATTGGAAAATAATTTTCTTCCAACCAGTCCTTATAAAAATCGTTAGCCACCGCAAGACGCATCGTCGTTCCTGAAAGCTCAATGCATTGAATTACTGCGATCCAACGATCATAAATATCGCCAGAGAGTATTCCCTTGAGCTGCTTGCAGGCATTTTCCCAAATAGTAGAGCAATCTGTGTCCATTTTTCTTGTGTTTACTCCTTTTAAGAGGCCTAACCGACTTATTGACAAGTTATTAACAGCCAGTTAGTTCCTGTTCTGCAATACGTGATTGAAAGGTAAAGAATGCGCTTTGGATCCTCAAGCGATTAGCTTTTTTTTAAAGTGAAAAAAAAGAATACCACTAAATATGGTTACAGACATCCGATGAGGCACAAGATAGCCTCCTGATTGTTGTAGAATTGTTAGAACATAAATGTAGAACCAAAAACAACTGTCGCCGTAACGTAAGGATTTTAAGGAGGTTGCGCCCAAATGAATCGATTAACAGGCCTGATTTTACTTTCAGGATCATCTCCAAGTACCACAAATATCCACTATTTAAGTGGGTTCACTGCTCCAGACCCCTTTTTTTTCATGAAAACGTCAACAGAAGCTTTCCTCTTGGTTTCGGCCATGGAGAAGGGGCGGGCCGAAAAACAATCCACAGAAGGGACCCGTATTTTCACGCCACAGGATCTCGGACTAGTGGGTGAAAAATCATGGAGTCAGATCGAGCAAATTTGTGCGCTGATGGAAAAGGCAGGCGTTCGTACACTTTTGGTTTCTTCGGATTTCCCGGTGGGCCTTTTCCATCGTTTGGAAAAGAAAGGATTAAAAATTGCTGTCGACAAAAATCCAAGTTGCCCAGAACGGAACGTGAAGAGCGCAGACGAGATTTCCAAACTTCGGAAAAGTCAGCAGGCGGCAGTTGCGGCGATGAAGGCTGGAATTGAGCTGATCGGCTCCTCAAAAATTGGTCCAGAAAAGGGGCTCTATATAAGAGAAGAAAAACTGACCTCCGAAAGGGTGCGTCAACTCATTCATAAAACACTCATCGATCACGATTGTGCCGGCGTGGAAACCATTGTGGCGGGTGGCGACCAAGGAACCGATCCGCACGAGCGGGGTCATGGGCCCCTTTTTTCCGGAGAATCCATCATTCTTGATATTTTCCCTCGATCTGAAAAAACGGGCTATTGGGGCGATATGACCCGAACCGTTTGCCGTGGGGTGGCAAATCCAGCACTAAAAAAACTCTATAATGCGGTAAAATCCGCTCAGTCCGCAGCACTTAAAGCGATTAAACCCGGCATCTGTGCCGATGAAATTCATCGGCTCTGTCAGGAAATATTTGAAGAGCGAGGTTTCCGAACCCTGGAAAAAGAGGGCAAGCATGTTGGATTTATCCATGGAACAGGTCATGGGGTAGGGCTGGATATCCACGAACGTCCAAGGGTTGGAAGAAGTGGCGAAATTTTAGAGGTCGGAAATATCATCACCATCGAGCCGGGCCTCTACTATCCCGGTCTGGGTGGAGTTCGAATTGAAGATACTGTGGCCGTAACAGAGACCGGTTATCGCTATTTAGCGGCCTACCCGAAAAAATTTGAGCTTTTGTAGGCAATACCCGCCTGCTAGCCTGCGTTATACAAGTTGAACACAAGTTCGAGAGGTATTTAATATGAAAATCCATCTGATTATTCTGGCCGCTGTTGCAATGTCGATTCCGGTACTCGCTCAGCAGACCAATGAATTTATGCCTGCTAAAGACGACCGCTCCGCTGAACATAAAGATGGAAATCGTGGCGAGCGCCGGCGTAAAGAGATGACGGAGGAACAGAAAGCTGAAAAAGAAGAGCGCCATCTGAAGATGATGGAGAAAACGCTTAAAAATATCGGCGTAACCGAAGGGCAGAAGATTCAAATTGTCGAACTGCAACAGAAACAGCGCGTGCAGATGAAAGCAGCCTTTAAGAAGGTAGAGGAAAAAAAGCGTAAACTCTCGGACCTTGAACGCGCTGGAGCACCTGAAGAGGATATCTTTGCCGCGATTGATGAAATTTCTGATGCCCAGGCGGAACAAATGAAAGTGCTCGCCCGAAATCGTATTCAGATGGAGCGGATCCTCGGGAAAGAAAAGTTCAAGGTCTTCATGGAGTATGCACGTTCCAAATGGAAAGAGCACGGCCGCCGAGGTGGATCTGGAGTGCCACCAAGTCCAGAGAGCGGTCCGCCGCTTCCTAATAATGAGCAAAGGATCACTCCACCGACTCCCTAAAACGTTCCGTCTTACCGCAACGATCAATGATTCAGTACCGAACAGCTCCCTGTTCAGTGCTTTATAGATGCAACGAGCAGGGTGAGGGGAACGATCCATCTCCATTTAAGCGCTTTTCCACAGGCGCCTAGCTCTTAGTATTTTGAAATAGAAATCGGCTATTCATTCTCATGCAGTTTGCTACATTCCTTGCATGTCTGAAAAATCCCCCAGTCCATTACAGTCCGGTTTTCTGCTCACCCAGCAGGAAAAGTTCTGTATTCTGGTGATTTGTGCACTCGGTATTTTAGGGATGGCCGCGCGCTATATATATCTGGGTAATCAGCATCCATCTCCAATTCTTTCGATTGCACAAACGGATTCGGAGCCCCCTCATGAATAACTGCATTTTCTGTAAATTGATCAAAAAAGAGATTCCGGCAACGGTCATCTATGAAGACGATGAGGTACTCGTTTTTATGGATATCGGCCCGATTGTTAAAGGCCACGCGCTCGTAATTCC
>JBAHZU010000026.1:0-14914 GCA_037132875.1 Pontiella sp. | reverse complement strand
ATTATGACGGCGTGAGGTTTGCCAATAATGATGCGGTCGAAAATCGCTTTACGGCCAACTATTATGAGATTGCCTATTTTGCCTATGGCGATCCGAAATATGCCGCCATTATTAAGAGTTCCGGTGTCCGCGATTTGATCTATGGCGTTCCAGAACTGCCTGCAGCAACGCCCGTGCTGGGCGAAGGATCTTCCTTTTTAGACAATGTTGGGGCCACGATGCTCCGCTCTACGCAGGAAGATCCTCGCGAGCGAATTCAGGCGGTCCTGAAATATGAAACCCATGGGGGATATCATGGTCACTTTGATCGGGGCGCGCTGAACTCACTGATGCGTTATGGGCGCAGTTTTTACAACCCGGAGCATGTCTGGCAGGGCTACCCCGCCTTTATGTATGCCTTCTTTGTGCAGAGTTCCTTGCCGCATAATATGGTGGTGGATATGAAGCAGCAGGAGGCGGTCGAAAGCCATAAACTATTTTTCAGCACCAATGACCTGATGCAGGTGACGGCGGTGGAAACCAAAGCCCGCTGGTCGGCTCCTCCGTACGGAGGCATTAACTATCCGTGGTTCACCGGCGATACCTTCCAGGAAAAATGCTGGGAAGAGGGGCGCTATATGCCGGTTCCGGAGAACGAGCCGACGTGGGGCACTTTGGGGTCATTTACCGAGCGGATTACCCAGCGGCGTTTGCTGGCGGTGACCGATGAATATATCGTGCTGGCTGATTATCTCGAAGCGCAGGAGGAACATACGTTCGACTGCCTCTTTAATATTAAAGGCTTCCAACGGTTGGAAGCAGACGAAGGCGCGGAGTCAGTGCGCCATACCGAACAGATGAATTCGAATCCCATTTTATCTGCGCAGGTGATTACCGACTGCAACTGGTATGAAACCAAAGGCACCACCAAGGTCAGTTTTGAAACGCAGTTTGGAACGGGTGCGGATAATGCAGGAACTCGTATTTATGGGAAGACGGCGTGCTGAAAATGGATGTCTATTCCGCCTGGCCGAAGGAACGTGAAGTTATGATTGGAACGTTGCCAGAGCAACATGGGGAAAGCCGGAAGTTCTGGTACACCGTGATGGGGGATGAACACGCGCTGGCCAAAGTAAAGTTTGGGGCATGGATTCTCGGGCGCGATGAAATTGATGTGTCGATCCAAGGGGTGGAAAAACTCACGCTGACCACTCGGGCCGAGTTTAAATCCAACGCACCGGAAACCTTGTTCTGGGGAAACCCAGTGATTATTACGGCGGATGGCAATGAGCTGAAGCTATCCGATCTGAAGCTTAGCTTTGATCAAATTAACAATAAGCCCGAAAGGGGGGTCGATTATTTTGGTGGGCCAGTGAAGATTGCCGGAAAACAGTTTGATGAAACCGTGCCGGCGAACCCGCTTAAATCAGGCGAGACGGGAACCATCACGGTTGATCTTGCTGGACTGAATGCGGTGCGTTTCAACGCGAGCGTGGGTGGTGATTATCCGCTGGGCGATGAAACATGGCGGCGAAAATCGCTCAGTTTCCGAACCACAGGAAAAACGGTGCAGTATCTGACGGTGATTGAACCCTTCGAAGAGGAAAGCTTGGTCAAGTCGGTGACGGCGGAGTCGGCCAATACGTTAATTGTTGAGCTGAAAGATGGTCGAACACATAGGATTTCTTTTGTGGGTTTAGAACGGGGGAAAAATATCACGGCTGAAATTCGGGAATTCAAGAATGGGAAATTGTTGAAGAAAGAATTTCATGAGTAGAATGAAGACGACGGTACCGTTGGATGCCGCGAGATTTTTTTTTAATTCCGGTCCCCATGCAATCGGTAGAAACTCGATAAAACAGAACGATAAAACGTCAGAGTAATTTATGAATGAACAAACTATTTATGATGTAATTGTGGTGGGGGGCGGTATCTCGGGTGCCATGGCGGCTATTGGTTCGGCGCGTGCCGGGGCTCAAACCCTGATCGTGGAACAATACGGATTCCTTGGCGGAATGCTTACGGCTGCGGGTGTGGGGCCAATGATGACGTTCCATGCGGGTGAAGAGCAAATCATTAAGGGTACGACGGGAGAACTTATTGATCGTTTGGAGAAAAAAGGAAAATCTCCGGGACATATTTTTGATACGACCGGCTTCACCTATACCGTGACTCCTTTTGATGTGGAGGGGATGAAGATTGAACTGGAAACCATGCTCGTGGAAGCAGGTGGAGAAGTGCTCTACCACGCCATGCTGGCAGGGGTTAAGCAAGAAGGTGGTCAGATTGTAGAAATTACGGTATGCACCAAATCGGGTCTGATGCCCCTTAAGGCAAAGGTCTTTGTGGATGCAACCGGTGATGCTGATCTTGCTTTCCATGCCGGAGTGGAATGCACCAAGGGTCGGGAGTCGGACGGCTCCTGCCAGCCGATGACCATGAAGATGCGTATGCTGAACGTTGATACGCAAGAGGTGCGAAACTACATCAAAAATAATCCCGATGAATTCCCACGGTTGGAAGGCAATGTTAATCAAATTGATAAAGCATCGCGCATTTCCATTGGGGGATTTGTCCAGACGTTGGAAAAAGCGAAGGCGGCAGGGGACTTCACGCTTCCGCGAGAAGATATTCTGTTTTTCGAGGCGAATACACCGGGAGAGGTCATTGTGAATACCACCCGGATTTTGGGCTATGACGCCAACGATCCGTGGAGCTTCAGCCAAGCGGAGATGGAAGGGCGCCGACAGGCACAAGAATTAGACCGATTTCTAAAAAAATATGTTCCTGGATTTAAAAACTCGGTATTGGTTTATACGGGCCCGCAAATTGGGGTGCGGAGTTCTCGGCAGATCAAGGGGCTGTATACGCTGAGCGGTCAAGATATCCATACCCGAAAGCCATTCGAAGATACGATCGCTCATACTGGTTATCCGGTTGATATTCATAGTCCGGACGGAGCGGGGACGGATCATGTGAAACCCGAATGGGGTACGTTCTGCAATATTCCGTACCGCTGTCTCGTGAATGGACAGATCAGTAATCTCGTTACCGTCGGCCGTTGCATCTCGGTTGACTTCGAGGCTCAGGCGGCGGTCCGCACCACGCCGACCATGGGTGCGGTTGGGCAGGCCGGCGGCATTGCTGCGGCCTTGGCTGTCGATGGAGGAATTGCTGTTGCGGAGATCAATCCTAAGACCCTCCGAGAGGTATTGGTTCGTCAGGGAAGTTTTCTCTCTCAAAAGTAAAATTATCCGAGCAAACCTTTTCAAACAGAGTATGCAAAATGCGGGGTTCTATCCGTCATGGTTTATCTCTGAACCAACAGTCTCGGGGTACGCTTCGGCTCAAAACTATATTTTTCCTAATTCCGTGCTGTGGTTTCGGGCTGCTGGAATGAAAAGATGAACCTGCGGGATGCCTGCGAAAAACTTTCGGCTCATTTTTTCAGGAGTAAAGGGAGCGTCTGATTCGGTAATGTCGGGTTGGAGCGATTCTGGTGATGAAGTCGGAAGGAGATAACAGGTTAACTGTTCCGATCATTGATGGTAGGACGTATTCTGTTAATCTTTAGGTTTGGAAATTGGGGACGATATCGCGGCCGACCGGAAGGGGGTCGAGAATCGTAAGCTAATAGCAAAGAGTTTTGTAACTAGGGTTTAATTCATGACAAAATGGGTTGCGGTGTTATTGGTGGGGTGTGCTGTTTCAGCACAGGCTAGAGTGGTTAATATTTCGAGTTTGGATGAGTTGGTGGCGTATGCCGCGAAGAGTGGAAATACGGTTAGAATGAAGCCGGGCACCTATGCGGTGAAGAAAACCTATTCGGATGATCCCAAAGTGATTTTCAAATTTACGGGTTCAGACAATGTATTTGAATTCACCGATGTGCGGATTGAAATTGATACGCAGGTCTATGCGAATATGCCGAATTCAAAGAACGTACACGGCTATATGGGTTTTCTAATTCAAGGCGACGATATTACCTTTGCTGGGGCCGAGATTGAAAATATTGGCGAAGGGGTCGGGCCACGCGGGAATAATGAATTTACAATTTACGGCAATGATTTCACGATGGTGAATTGTGCCGTCACGATCCGCGGCTCTTCGCCGTACGGATATGGCGAAATGTACGGCAAGGGGCGCGGATCATTCGTTCGGCTCAAGAAGCATGCCTTGATGTCGATTATGGGAGATCGAGCGCTGATTGAGGATTGCGATTTTAAGGTGTTCACGTACGGCCACGGCATTCACATGCACGGTGCGCAGGATACCGTCATCCGAAATGTGAAAATGCTGGGGGTGCTACGGTTGACTGATGAGATTTATAAAGAAACAACGGGGCCAGCCGCTGACTTTAACTATAAAATGATGTTTCCGTCCTGGAAGAAGGGGGAGCCAATTCCTAAGGGACAGATGCTCAGTTTAACCGAAGACGGAATTCGAGCGTATGTTCGGGGAACCAACAAAGACGGGGAAACTCGCAATACCGGACACGTGACGCTTGAAAACTGTACGGTGGTTCGCATGCGCAATGGGATTGCCTTGGCTCAGGCTTCGAGTGCAACGGTGACAGACTGCACGGTACGCGAGGCTGGTGGTGGCGCATATGGACTTCCGTCCAATTGCGTGGTGCGCCGCTGTAAAGGCGATGCATCATATAGTCCACTGCTTGTCATTCCCTATAGCAACCGTCGCAACGCGGATATTGAACTGGAATTGGTCGAGATGGATCACGATTCTGGGGATCATGCGCTGGCGAATATCGTTGGCCGGGATCATCTCATTAAGATTACCTACTCCGGAAAGAAACCGCCGAAGACATTGCGGCAGATTATGATCGGAGCAACTGGAGCGCGGTATCGAGCGGACAATACGGATGAGGATGAACTTCGTAAGAAAAATTCGGCAAGCGGCATTACGCTGATCAATGAAACGCCACACCCGGTTTATCTCTCCGAATTCTCCTCGGAGAATGAGATCATCACGCGCAGCTCGGTGAAAGACCGAGGCGATGACAATAAAAAGAAGAGACGGTAGATGGAGCGCGGAATGTATGATCACAATTGAAAATAAGAATTTTAGTGTGAAAATTGCGCTCCAGGGCGCGGAGCTTCGTTCGTTTAAAAAGAAGGCGACTGGGCGGGAAATGATGTGGCAGGCTGATCCATCCATCTGGGGTGGAAGTGCCCCAATTCTCTTTCCTGTGGTGGGAGCGCTATGCAATGGAAAAACGAAGATCAACGGACAGGAATATGAGATTCCCAAGCATGGCTTGGTGCGTCATCGGGAAGCGGAATTGATTGAACAGCACAAAGATCGGGTGGTTTTCGCTTTTCGATCGAATGCCAACTCGCTCAAACAATATCCTTACCCGTTCTTGCTAGAAGTAGAATTTAGGCTGGGCACCGATCAGCTTGCCGTTTCTTATCGCGTAAAAAATCCGGGTGCGGGTGAAATGCTATTTTCAATTGGATCGCATCCCGCCTTTGCACTGGACTTGAATACCCATACGATCGATGACTATTACCTCGAGTTCGAGGAACCGGAAACACTCGCCCTTCAGGGCCTTGAAGGCGGTTTGTTTACGCCTAAACGTAACGAATATATGGTGAACGAAACCCGGATTCCACTCACTCAACACCTATTTGATGACGATGCCTTGATTTTCACCCACATTCGCTCACGTTGCATTCGGCTGAAATCAACGCACGAATCGGAATTTCTAGAAATTGATCTGGGCGGCGCACCCCATCTGGGATTATGGGCCAAACCCGGCGCGGCTTATGTTTGCATTGAGCCATGGTATTCCCACGACGATGCGGCGGACAGTGACGGTGTTTTTGAGAACAAGCCCGGTATAATTCGACTTCCAGCCAACCAACGCTTTGAGACGGGATACACTATACGCGTAGAAGGCTAATTTTTTAGGTTTATAATAGTAGACTGGATGTATTCCTTAAACCGATTTAGCACAGGGTTAAATTGTGATGGTGCGCGGTTCATTCCTCTTGGTGAACGCCAGTAGAAAAATCGGGTATAATTTCAGCGCTAGGGAACAATGCGCGTACCCCCGATTTTCGAGGACCACTGGCTTAATGGAATATGAAAAAAGAGAATCAGAAGGCTTGGCCGAACATGGCGATGAAGGAAACGCCTTCTTCGGATACCACCAAGTCCAAACGGCCAATGCCAGAATCAAACATGCCGCGAATGCCGATGCCGACATCGTATTTCATATCGGTATGTAATGTTTCAAGATTCCAGCTCGGAGCAACGCGTCCGAATTCGACGATTCCTACGATTTGCCACCAACGGATCATGAGTGGATCCAAGAAATCGATCGCTCCAAAGGGCTGCCACTCCGGCATGACGCGATATTCTGCACTATAGTAAATTGCGGCTTTATCATGGAAACGATAAGCTGGGTAGCCCCGCATACGCCAGAGTCCGCCGAGGGTCGGACCAGCAAAGTAGAACGGTTTTCCGTTTAGATTATCCGACTGGGGATCATAGGTGGGGGCATAAGAAGACCACGCGGATAAAGCAATGGTCTGCTGCTGGCACCAGTCGGTTTGAGGCAGGGGAATAAATCCGTTAATTTCGCCGTACAAAGCCGTCCACTCTCGGGTGTTCTGGAACCAGTCAGGATCGTATTGTGCACCCATTTTAATTTTGTAACCTCGGTGAGGGTTGGGAATGAAATCACGGTTGTCATGTTCATATGCAAACTCAAAGAAGAGTGATTCCCCGTGCTGATCATCATTGAAAACATTTCGGTAATACGTTCTGAAAAGAACGACGGATTGGCCGCTTTCCAATGGATTCAGTGAGGTGCCACCACTCGGGTTTTCTTTTAGAATACCATTTTGGGTGATGTAGGTATGTACTCCCGACTCTTTAAAATGGCCCCAGGGTAAGGTGTAGCGTATGGGAAGGTCGATGGTGAGCTCATACGCGTCGCGCTCCATATAATTTTCTGAACTGGATTCGTTGGAGCCAGCACGCTCATCGGGATAGTCTGGATTTCCGGGGATATAAAGTCGTTTTTTCGTCTGGCGAGCCATGCTGGCATAGGGACGAAAGCTGAGGCGCTCAATGCCCGGGATCTGAATGTTATATCCTCCCAGCAGGAATAACCACGAGTCATTATCGGTTCCGTAAACCGTTCCGTAATAAGTGGTCTGCGGTTGGGCATCGGGACCGTATGAACCGCCAAGTCCGATGCCGAACCCGAGTGTTTCGCTTGAAAAGGCATAGGGCACTACGACGGTCCGATTACGAATTTCTCCGTCTTCGGTTCCCTCGTGAATCACATATTGTGCCCAGCTTTCCAAGGATTGGAAAAAAAGAGTGAGGACGAGAAGCGGTAAGATGGATTTGGATTTATACATCTTAAAATTTTATGTTGTCGAGCAACTCAGGAGTCAAGCAGTTTTATTAAACATTAGGTAGAATAATTTAGCATTCTCGGGATCATTAAGGACGCACGAGGCTTTCGTCATTCTCCATGCGAGTGAAAGATAACACCGAAATCAAAATGGAGTTTCGATTGTTCAGCTACAATTGATAAAATAACAGTAAACTTATGAGCGCATCTTCCTCGAATCGTCTGGTGAGGGCTGGAACGTAAAATGTTCTGCACGGATTCTGGAGTTGGTATTTCTTGGTCGGTTTGTGTTTATGTGTAAAACTTGCGTTTACTTTTGTGATCGGGTGCTGAATTTCCAATTTAACTTTGATTAGATTGTTGATGTTTTTTATTAAATTCTGAGCGGTATACGGCCGTGTTAAATGGAATGGTTTTTTGTAAATCCGTTATATAAAGGGGGTTAAAATAAAAGACATTTTTGGCTGATTTGTTTTCTTTCATTTTTTACTTCGCCTCTAAGGAATGGCTATATATTGTGCGGCTGTTATCAGGGAGCTACTATATGTAGTACAATATGTGTAAAGCATCGGACGCGCTCTCTACGCCTAAAACTACAATAAACACGTGAATATGAAAGGAACACAGTATGGTTATAAAAGTTAAAAAACGTGATTCCGCAACCGTAGATTATGATGAACATAAAATCTACACCGCCATTGAAAAGGCACTGAAAAGTTCTGCTCCGAACGATGAGGAGATCCCTCAACATCTGGTAAGCCTTGTGAGGGATATTACCGCGAAATTAGATAATATTATTACGGGATATGCACGTCGAGGAAGCGAGGAAATCGATGTAGAGCACATTCAGGATTTGGTGGAGCAGCAGCTCATGGGGGCTGGCCTTTATGAGGTAGCTAAAGCGTATATTCTTTACCGTGAGGAGCATAAACAGGCTCGAAATCAGCGTCTCCGTCCTGACTCATCAGCCATTCAGGACTATATGCTGGCCAGTCGCTATGCCCGTTTCCTTCCGGAATATGGCCGCCGCGAAACCTATGCTGAAGCGGTGGGTCGGGTCTGCGATATGCACTTACGCCAGTTCCCAGATGCGGCAGAAGATATTCGCTGGGCATTTGATCGGGTCCTTGAGAAACGTTGTTTGCCTTCCATGCGTTCCATGCAGTTCGGCGGTATTGCTATCGAAACGAATCATGCCCGGATGTATAATTGCACATTCGGTATTTGTGATCGCCCTGAGTTTTTTGCCGAAGGTCTTTTCCTGCTGCTCTGTGGCACGGGAGTTGGGTTTAGTGTTGAATTTGAACACGTGGAAAAACTGCCTGCATTGGCTCCTTCTGTGGATGAGGGTAATGTGGTTCACGTTAATATTGAAGACACCATTGAGGGCTGGGCCGATGCGATGCAGGCGCTGATGGATAGTTATATCGAAGGCTATTTGGTTGAGTTTAATTATTCTCTGATTCGGCCGCGTGGAGCTCAATTGAGCACCTCCGGTGGTCGTGCGCCGGGCCATGTTCCGCTCCGTCGTGCTCTGGAACGGGCTCGTGTTATTTTGGATGGAGCGGTGGGTCGTAAACTGAAGCCGATTGAAACGTATGATATTATGATGCATGCGGCTGATGCCGTTATTGCTGGTGGTGTTCGCCGTTCGGCCACCATTTGTCTCTTTTCTCCAGATGATGGCGAAATGATGAATGCCAAGCGGGGAAACTGGTTTGAAAACAACCCGCAACGTGGTCGTTCGAATAACTCCGTGAAACTGATCCGAAATGAAACCTCCAAAGCACAATTTTTAAGGATCTTTCAGAAGCAGAAGGAGTGGGGCGAACCTGGATTCTATTTTGCCAGCGATCAATCGCATGGGTGTAATCCGTGTTGCGAAATTGGGTTAAATCCGCATTTGGAAGTGGAAGATGCTGACGGGAATGTAACGATTGAGTCGGGCTGGCAGTTCTGCAATCTGACAGAAATCAACGGCGCGCGCCTCCTGTCGGAAGAAGATTTTCGCATTGCGGTTCGTGCGGCCACGATTATTGGCTCCCTCCAGGCCGCCTATACCAGCTTCCCTTATTTGGGTGAAACAACAGAAAAACTCTGCCGCCGTGAGGCCCTGCTGGGAGTTTCGATCACTGGTATGATGGATTCGCCCGCGATTACGTTGGATCCGGTGTTGCAGAGAACGATGGCGGAGTATGCGATTGAGGTGAATCGCGAAATCACGCTTAAGATTGGTTCTGAGCCAGCAGCCCGTTTGACGTGCGTTAAGCCGGCCGGTTCCACGTCGTTGCTTTTAGGTACGGCTTCTGGGATTCATCCGCGCCATGCCCGCCGTTATTTCCGCCGTGTACAAGCCAATAAGACCGATCCTGTTTACAAGCACTTCAATGAAATTGACCCGCATATGTGTGAAGAGTCCGTTTGGAGTGCTAATAAAACAGATGATGTCATCACATTCTGCGTGGAAGCGCCGGAAGACGCGATTCTTCGTAGCGAAACTTCGGCCATGGATTTGCTGAAGCATGTGCATTCCACCCAAAAGAATTGGGTGGTGCCAGGAACTGCGCGTCCGGAACTGAATCCGGGACTTTACCATAATGTATCCAACACCCTGACCGTTCGTGATGATGAATGGGATGCCGTATCGGATTATATTTGGGAAAATCGGGCGGACTTTACGGGCATTAGTATGCTGGCCGCTTCCGGAGATAAAATGTATCAGCAGGCCCCGCATGAAGAGGTGCTGACCGCTCAGGATGAAACCCTTTGGAATGAACTTATCTCCAAGTTTAAACCCGTGGATTACACGCTGATGAATGAGGCAGAGGATGTAACCAACCCGCAGGGTGAAATTGCTTGTGCCGGCGGATCTTGCGAACTGGTTTAGCGAAATCTTAAAATGATTCTGACGCGTTTCTGAAAACGGGAACGCGTTTTTATTTTTCCTAATTTCGTAGCGATCCTAAAAATCGATTCCACCCGAAAAAAGTTCCAGCCCTTGGACTTTTTCTGTTAGGTTCCCAAACTTTGAAACATAGAAAGGATTCTCGGATGAATAAAGCTGATTTGATCGTCGCACTGGATGTGCCCAATGCAGAGGCCATGGAGGCCAAACTGCAGGAATTACCTGATTTTATTGAATGGTATAAAGTAGGACTCGAAATTTTCTGTGCTGAAGGACCACGTGTTCTCGAGCCGCTTAAAAAACGAGGTAAAAAGATCTTTCTTGATCTTAAATTGCACGATATTCCGCAGACGGTTGCCAATGCGGTGAAGACTGCCGCAAGCCATGGGGTTAATCTGATGACCGTCCATGCTGTCGGTGGCCGTGCAATGCTGGAAGCCGCTGCAAATGCGGCCAAGGAATGCGAAAATCCGCCAAAGATTGTAGCCGTGACTACGCTGACAAGTCTTAGCGCCGAAGATTTTATTGACCTTGGAATCAACCGCACCGTTTCCGAGCAGGCTGTTGCGCTCGGGCGATTGGCTATTTCATCAGGAATTGATGGCATGGTGACTAGTGCGCATGAAGCCCAGGTTTTGAGAGCCGAATTTCCGGAAGCTATTTTGGTTACTCCAGGCATCCGCTTGCCGGATGGGGATATCGGCGATCAAAAACGAGTGGCTTCGCCTTCGTTTGCGGTCGAGCAGGGAGCAACGCACCTTGTGATCGGCCGGCCGATTATGCATTCAGAAGATCCGACGGCCGCTGCGATCGCGATGCTCGAAGATATGAATAAATAAGGGGAAGGGGAATGAATAAACCAAACGTTTTAATTATTACAGGGTATGGGGTAAATTGCGAAGCAGAGTCGGCTCATGCGTGGAAACTGGCCGGTGCTGAACCAGAACTGGTTCATCTAAATGATCTACTGGATAACCCCGATCAGTTGGAAAACTTCCAGGCGCTGATGTTTATTGGCGGATTCTCCTATGGCGACCACATGACCAGCGGCCATGTTTTTGCTCTTCGTGTCAAACACCACATGCAGTCGCACCTGCAACAGTTCATTGATGACGGAAAATTGATTTTGGGAATTTGCAATGGGTTTCAAGTGATGACCAAGATGGGGTTACTTCCGGGCTTGGATGGAACCTATTTTGATCCGACCGTTTCCCTTATGCAGAACGATTGCGGTACCTTCCAGAACTTTTGGTGCGATATCCGTTTTGAAGATGATTCGCCCTGCGTATTTACAAAAGGGCTTGGGACGATTTCTCTTCCGATTCGCCATGGTGAAGGGAAAATCTTTACATTGGATGCTGAGCTGATTGAAAAGGCCGAAGCGGCAGGATGTGCAGCAGCACGTTATGTGGATGCGGACAATAATCCAACGGATGCGTTCCCAGAAAATCCGAACGGTTCATTGAACGCTATTGCAGGGCTTACGGACCCGAGTGGGCGAATTTTTGGCATGATGCCTCATCCTGAAGCCTATCTCTTTCCAGAAAACCATCCGAATTGGGATACGCAAAAACTGAAAAATGAGCTTCCCGAACAGGGGCTGGGGCTTAAGTTATTCCAGAATGCGGTTAATTTCATTAATGGATAGTAGAGTTTCCTATCATTGGAAATCGTAAAACCCGCAGGCGAAAGCTAGCGGGTTTTTTTTTGTTAGAGTGAAGCGTCTATCTCGAGTGGAATGATTATCATGGTTTTTACCCCCTTGCCCATGGACGATTCAATATGCATGGTTCCGTTCATGTATTCCAATCGTTCGCGGATGCTGAAAAGGCCAAAGTTAGGTCTTTCTGAGTTTTCTAGCTCATCAGGGTTGAAGCCTATGCCCTGATCAGAGACCACAAGGTGTACTTTATCTCCGTATTGTGAAATTCCGACTTCGGCCTTTTTTTGTCCTGAATGTTTCGCTGTATTTACGAGAAGTTCTCGGGTGCAACGGAAGATAAAGGCCGATATTTCTCGGTCTAATTCGACGCGAATCCCTGCGGTAAGAATCGAAACTTCTAATCCGAAATAGGTATTTAGATCTGCCGCCATTCGCTCCAACCCAGCTGCTATATCAGTTTCATATAGGGACGTCGGGCTAATTTCCCAGGTAAGCGACTTGGTGCTGTTCATGATCTTTTTCAACAGCTGATCGACCTGAAGAACGAGATCGGCACTCATTTCCATGCCACTCTTTTCTAAGAGCACGCTGAGCTTCATATTAAGTGCAGCAAGCATTTGCCCAATATCATCATGTAGGACATAGGCCAGATGTCTCCGCTCCCGGTCCTCAGCTTTAATTAGGTCTCTGGCTAGCGCTTTAAGTCGGATTTGATAGTCAATATCTCGGGTGTGGGCCTCTTTCAAATCTGTGATATCAGTCATGATTCCCTGTATGGATACAGGTTCTCCATCTTCATTTGGAATTATCTGATTCCAACATTTATACCAATGAAGATCTCCGGACGGCCAGCGGATGGCCGTTTCAAGCACAAAGCTTTTGCGTTTTAACTGGAGCATATGCTGAATGGTTTGGGTCAACTCTTTATACTGCTCCGGGGGAATAATGTCTTCCCAGTTGAGGTTTCCGTTGCGCAGTGATTCCGGACTATATCCCATGGAAGAAAAGTTTTCCGAAATGAACTCAGTCGTAAAGTTATCATCTATCTTTACCAGGTAAATGAAAATTGGACTATTGACCACAAAATTATTGAACTCGCGCAGTTCATGCATAGATGCTTCAAGTTGTTTCTGATGCAATGTATTCTGTTCATTGGATTTCTTTTGTTCGGTTACATCGAGAAGAAATCCCGAAATATGAGTTGGCGAACCCGACTCGTCACGAATAAATTTCCCCCAGCTCTCGTAGTCATGGACGCTTCCGTCTTTCCAATGCAGTCTAATCTCCAGACGATGCGATTCTTTGCCCGCCTCTAGTGCAATAAAAATGTCCTTTTTTCTTCTCGCTAAATCTTCTGATGGAACAAAGCTCTTCCACGAGATATCCCCACGAATCAACTGTTCGGAGGTATACCCGGTGACCAAAATGTTATCGGAGATGAAATCAATGCTGAATGAATCATCCAGTCGGGCTTTAATAAATATGGCTGGACTACTATTAACACTCATTTGAAAGTTTTCTAAATATTGCAGGGTCGTATGGAGCGAATTAATATGTTCCTGAACTGCAAGGCGCATACCATTAAGTTGAGTTGAAATCAGATTTACTTCAAAGGGGCCTGAAATCGTAATAGCGCGGTCATAGTTCCCATCTGCGATCCCTTCAGCTGCTCGGGCCAGTTCGGCGATGGGCGTCGTCAGCCATTTTGATATGAAAATACTCAAGAGCAGTCCGGGGATCAGAAAAACGAGAGTCATAAGGAGCATGTTTCTAATGAAAAAGGGCGTAAACCCCTCCGCTCCGAGTTGTTTTTTGCTAGCACCAAATAAATAATTTCGTCCATGAGTATCCGTATGCGGAATGAGCACTTCTCGGATATGTTCCCCATTTTCCATGCGGTCCTGATACTGCGTTTCCATGCGTTCAAAGACGGCGGCATATTTCTCCGGGTTAGAGTGAACCTCAAGAAAATCGGGATGGGGTTTATTTCCGACCAATTGGTCGGGCGCAGTCGTGCTGGTGAAAACGATTTCATCGTTTAGTTGCATCACGCTCCATAGGCATTCGAGTTCTAATTCGTCGCACAACGTAGTATAGCGGCGAACAATAGACTCGAATTTATCCGGAGGAACGGATGCGGCATTTCGAATTTTATTGTGGTAATCGAGGGTGAGGATGGTGTGGGAAAAGGTTGCCGCAAAATAAAGTTCAGCATCCAAATGTCGTTGGGTTTCCTGCTGATGAAGATAGGATTCCGCCAGGGCTCCTATAAACGCAAGGGGGACAACCATCGCCATCATAGCAACGATGGCTATATTTCGTATTTTACTGTCTTTAAATAGACTCAATTCGGCTTCCCCCAGATGGTGACGCGATAATAGCTATTAAGTAAGCGGGATGAAATGAAAAGATATCAGGGAATTGGTGTGGGTGATCTGCTCCATGGAGCGCCTATTATACAGTAGGAGAACAGATCCGAGGATAGAATGAATTTTATACACTATGATTTAAACGTGTGAATTGAATGTGAATCAATAACCAATTGTGGCTCAATCCGTTCGTGGAACAACCTCGTAATAGTAAAATAAATAAGGACCGCTGGGATATCGACCGGGTTCGCTTTAAAATGGCAAAACCTCCTTCACCGAAAAGGGATGCCAAAAGTGTGAGCGATATATTGAAAGATGTTGTCGGTGGTCTGGAACAACCGGTTCAAGAAAGTGTTCTCATTTTACGCGAATCTTGGGCGAAATTGGTCGGGGCTCAAATTGCGCAGCATAGCGAACCCGGTTTTATAAAAGATTTTGCGTTGTATGTATTTGTAGACCATCCGGGATGGTTGCCAGAGCTGGAGCGACACAAAAGGCCTTTGCTCATAAAGCTCCAGTCCGGTTACCGGGAAATGCGAATCCGGCAGATTCGCTTTCAACTGAAGCATTAATACTTTAGCGTAGCGATCCGTCCAAATCAGTTGATT
>JBAHZU010000152.1:0-5328 GCA_037132875.1 Pontiella sp. | reverse complement strand
ATCGTCCGAAGATGAAGTTGAAAAAGCCCCAGGTGAAGGTCAAGAAAAGTGCCAAGCCAAAATCCACAACCCGTATTGTAACGAAGATTAAGCGGGCGAGTATGCCCGATATTCAGCTCCCTGAAATGAGTGGTATGGGGGTTGGGATTGTCGGCGATTTTGGCGGATTCGAAATGATTCCGGATCTGGAAGAAATGACGGTTTTCGGCGGGGCTCAGACCATTGGAAATGATTTTGAGGGTACCTTTTACGACTTAAAGCGAACTCGTAGCGGTAATGCTAGGGCGATGGATACGACTGCGTATGCCGATGAGTTAACTAAATTCTGCCGGAATGGCTGGAGGGCTTCAACACTGGCAAAATTCTATCAGTCTCCGAAAAAACTCTATTCAACATCCATTTTGATTCCGCATGTTCCATCCACGCTCGCGCCTTTTTCATTTGGTGAGCCAGATACCATTGCCTGCCAATGGGCCGTTGTTTATCGGGGCAAGCTCGTGCATTACAAGGATATCAAATTTCGTTTCTGGGGGCATGCTGATGATGTGATGATTGTCCGGGTTGACGGAGAGGTAGTTCTCAATGCCACTTGGGACTCCACGGGATTTAATGCCCGGCTTATTGCAGGAAAATGGACCAGTAGCGCAACTAAAAATCGTCAGTGGTATTTGGGTAATAACTTGGCGTGGGGGGGAGACTGGATTGAATTGAAGGCTGGTGTGCCGATGGATATGGAGGTTCTGATCGGGGAACAGCCGGGCGGACAATTCTGTGCGATGTTACTCGTTGAGGAGGATGGTGTTGAATATGAAACGAATCCGCAGAATCAGAAATTTTTGCCCATTTTTAGGACGGCACCCACCACTCATGCGATGGCTGATGCGATCATGGAGCACTTGGTGGCGGGTGAAGCGGATGTTTTCGGCGGCCCAGTTTTTCAGGATTATGCACCGTCTGTTCGAACCAATGAGGTGGCCGAAGTCGAGCCTGAAATTCCGGAGGAAGAAGATGCTGAACCGGAATCATCCATGCGTTTCTGGACGTTGAATAACGGGAAGACATTCGAAGCAGAATATATCACTATGATGGGCGATAAATTAGTGGTTGGAACTGCAGAGGGAAAACAAGTGAAAGTTCCATATGGCGATCTTTCGCTTCAGGATATTAATTTCATTAAACTGTCCCGCCCTCCAGAGTTTGATGTTGGAATTGTTCGCTCGAGTAAAAATTTTAATATCGAGATGTCTTCTTATGCACTGGACCGGGATCAGATCCCGCCGCGGGTGCTGGACTGGACGTTTGGGGCAAAGGTCAGGCAGAAGGGGAGTGGCGACTATCCGTTCGAATTAAAACTTGAGTATTTTGTCTTTGCCCAGCAACACCTTGATCCTAACAAATACTGGTTTGTGGATCACCAGTCTTCCGCGTACATCTCGTCGGATCAGAAGGACGGTTCCTTTCGGTTCACGGGAGATGGTATCACCCGCTTGTTTGATTTTAATTTGACTGGTCAGCGCCGCGGCCATAAGTTGTCCAGAACATTGGTGCTCCTGACGGATTCCAGAGGAGAAATTATTGCGCATAGTTCGACGGCAAACTGGCTGATGGATCATCTGGATGAATTGCGGAAAAGAAGTGTCGGGGACTATATCGATCAAGACTGTAAGCAAGTTTATGCATCGGGACCGAGACAAAATTCAAATCTCTATTAAACGGAAAATACCTGAAGTAGACTATCCTGAAGTTGTCAAACGGGTGTCGGAGAAACTGGATGTCAGTAAATAGAGCTTACCCACTGAGCCTCGGAAAATGCATTTTCCACGGGCCGAAAAGAAATAAATAGATTGCAGAAACCCATCTCTATTTTTGAACGGTTTAAAATGGGGACACCCTCCCAATAAATAGGGATGGCTACTTTCCTCAATAATGGCAGATTATGCCATAAGTATAAGGAGGAATGGGAGTGCATATCAAGCGATATATTGCTGTGGGCGTGCTGGCTGGAGCGATTTCGGCCAATGTGTCGGCAGACGTGCTTTATCAGGATTATTTTGATAATGATTCGTTGGCGGTGAATACGAATGGTATGGGCGGTGGTGCGATTAATCGAACGATTCTGGCACATGCCTGGACGGATGATGGCGATGCAACGTTTGTCACCAGCGGCACGAGCTTCATGCACCGAGCAATCCTATACTCCAAAAATACGTTTCAATCGGATGCGGGGTTTAAACTCACGGTTAATTACACCACGGGTTTACTGAGTGATTTGGCAGCACATAACCTCTCTTTTGGTCTGATTAGTAGCGATACCGATATCTCGACCTATGCAGGTTATAATCCATTTGAAGCCAACACGAATATATATAGCATTGGGGTGAATTTGACCGCTGACGGCGGTGTAGCAGTTCGGGGCCTAAATTTTACCGATGGATCGATCGTTACGAATCTGGATCAGTCGGGAACACATGCCGAATTTAAGGCGGGTGAAAGGTGCGAGGTCACGATTGAGATCGGGGTTGGTGGGTATTGGTGCTACCGGATTGATGGGGTCTACGAAGCTTCTGGAGTATTGCTTGAGGGATTTGACCTGAGTAATAGGTACCGTGTTGTCGTTTACGGTCAGGATGATCATGGTGGGGAAAAATCGATTCAAGCCATCCGTTTAGAAACGGCTTATGCCCTAGGAGAGCGCGCGGCAAGCCTAAGAGGAAATTGGAGTGGGGGTGCGGGAGCTCTTGATCAGATAAAGAATTTTAGAACTCTAGATTCTATAGGGATTAATTTTTCTGATGGAGCAACACAATCGGCATTACATTTTGCTCCGCATAAGTTATTGGAAAGCCTTTCTGAAGGAGATACCGATGAGGACGACAATCGAATTAATCTCGTGGTTCCTCTCTGGGGAGATTTAAGTCTGGATGATCCTGAAAATGATACCTTTCTTGAAAGAATTTTAGAAATAAAAGCGGCAGGATTTAACGTGAAGGGATACACCAATTCTGAAAATTTCATAGGGTCTAATCATATTATGTATGACGTATTTTGTGATCGTTGGAAAACATGGTGTGACACCAATGAAATGGCCCAAGCCTTCATCAATAGTCAGCCATTCCACACGGGGGTGTGGAATCGAACGACCGGTCTGTATGAAGACGCATCGGCCACTTATCCAAACCGCAAGTACATGTTCTGTTACGCCGAATATGTTCTTAAGGACTATGCTCTGCGTTATGGCACCTATTTTGGTTCGTGGATTTTTGATGATGGTGCAACTATGGAGCAGAATGGGGACCATGCAACCAGTGGACTGATTGAAGAGCAACGGATTTACCAAGCCTTTGCAAATGCGATTCATGCTGGAAACCCTGAAGTTCCTATTGCTTTTAATAACGGTAGAAGCACTGTGAATTATAATTCGTCTCCTTACGCCCACGCGATACGATTTGAAGATTTCACCTTTGGGCATGCCTTTGGCGGAAATAATGATCACGCAAGTAAAACGGGCTCTCAGTTCACGAATAATTACCGCCATGTGACCCGTATGATGGAAACCGATGGGTACGTTCATGAGGGTGGTGCCTGGGAATGGGATGATCTCATCGTGGGGAATTTCCACTCGAAATTAAGTACCACGGCATGGAAATATGGTCCCGTTCAAGCGTGGGAAAAGGCCGACTTTTATCGATGGAATTTAGAAGCGATACAAGCCGGGGGTCACATGACCTGGGGTGGTTCTATACCTAGATCGGGAACGGTTCCTGTGCTTTACGATTGGGCCTACAATCTATTAAAAGGGCTCGATGATCACCTTGCTCAATTCGGATCTCCGGGTGCTCCTAATTGGGCGAGAGCTTATACCGTCCTGCCTGACGCGACGATGGGTGAGGCGTATTATCATATTCTGGTAGAGGAGGAGGACGTGTGGGACCCAGAGGGGGATGCCATTGTTGCAATAACAGCACTTGGAGATGCCGCTTCGTGGTTAAGCATCCGTGAAGATCCTAATGATCCAGGACACTGGGTCATGAGCGGTACTCCACGAGAATCTACTGCCTCTGAGCAATCATTCATCTTGCGGGCAACAGATGTTGCTGGCCAAAGCGGAGATCGTGTGGTGGAGTTGCAGTTAAACGAGAACTTAGTGGATCTTATTCCAGATGTGCCGGGGCACCCCTTCTGGATCACCGCATCCATGGATCCGCCGGGTGCGTATAGATACCAGACATACCGTTATACTTTGGTTCGGGGAAAGAATTTTGAGGACCTCGATGGTGATCCGCTCAAGATGAAAAAAGTCCGGGGAGCTTCTTGGCTTACATTGAAGGAGTTGGCTCCGGATATATGGCAGCTGAGTGGTACGCCCGATTCTTCAGATGTTGGGTTGCATACCGTAGAGCTGTGTTTAAGTGATGGCATAACATCCGTTATAGAGCCCCTTCAAATCGATGTCACAGATACTAGATTCCTCGCCATGGAGCAGATCTCGATCAAGGGCGGAGCGTATTGGACTGATTTGGAATTTGTGGATGAAAATGAAGATTTCACGTATTACAATTCAGGAGGTAATTATGACTACCGTTCGCTGGCGTATTCAACCCAAGCCTTCCAATCGAAAGGGGGATTCCGGCTGACCGTGAATTACACGATCGGTTCAATCAGCGATTCTCTTGCACACAACTTCTCTTTTGGACTGATCCGTGCGGATGCCGATCTATCCACCTACTCGGGGTTTAATCCCTTTAAGGTTGAAACGAATGTTTACAGTCTAGGGGTTAACCTGACCGCAGATGGAGATGACCGTGCCCAGGGACTGACGTTTACAGATGGCTCAGCGTGCACGACATTGGATCAGTCTGGAGATCATGTTCAATTTGCAATAGGCGTATCAACAGAGGTGATCATTGAAATTGGACACACTGGAGCGTGGAGCTATTCGATCGGTGGTATCACGGAAGCTTCCGGAGTAATTCCCGGCGGATTTGATCTGAGTGAAAGTTATCATATTACGTTTTATGGGCAGGACGATAATGGCGGGGGAAAATCAATTCAGTCCATGGAATTGGATCTGTTAGATGCGCCGGGAAGTTTTGGTGATTGGATCTCAAGCTATGGACTATCGGTCGATGATGCGCAACTCGATGCCGATGGGGAAAATGGCGGTAAGGGTGATGGCTATGACAATCTGGCGGAATATGCTCTGGGCATGGATCCCACCAAGTCGGATGCCGGCTCTCGGGATTGGATAGCCCTTACCTCCGCGGGCGGAACGAATTATTTTGAATGGATTCATTACCGCCGCTCGGATTATGTTGAGCAGGGATTGAG
>JBAHZU010000148.1:0-22179 GCA_037132875.1 Pontiella sp. | reverse complement strand
GCCCTTGCGTGCCTGGTTGATACCTTCAGTTTGCCTCATGCCGATGTTCCTTTCCTTTATTTTGGTAGATGGAGAAAAGGTTCATTCTGGCATGAGGTTCTTCGTTCTCCAATTTCGGACAGTTTGATTTACAGTCTACCGGCTCCATATTATTTGTAGAAACTTTATAAATTAAGTTGCACGATTTAGAGAGGATACGTATGTTCCCCTCCCTTCACAGGAAAGATGTTAATCATTGTTCTGTGAGAAGACCACTTTTGGTCCGGTAGCTCAGTTGGTAGAGCATTTGACTTTTAATCAAAGGGTCCTGGGTTCGAGCCCCAGCCGGATCACCATATTAAGCCCCGTTATCAGTAATGATAGCGGGGTTTTTGTTTGTGCGTCCGGGCTTGGATGGGCGAACCATCGATGAAACGGTAATCCCGCTCCATAAACGGATGCTGATGGACATGGACTTGAAATCAAATTTTTATAAAAATGGCTCTTGATGGATGTGCAGCTAACGAAGGTCCTCTGAGATTGAATGAAGTAGGGGGTTGGCATTTTCTTACAAGCTCAGGATGCCAGTAGGGCCACCATGGAATTCATTCGCTGCAGATCAACAGCAGGGGAGGGGGGATTGCCCAAATGATGCCTCCCGAAGGCGCACCGGTGCTTTAGGGCTCCTTGCCTGTTCCTTTAGGAGCGGCGGCCAAAGAGCGGTACTGCATCCTCCATCGATACGTTATCGACCAGGGGAACTCTCTGGGAGATCTGAAGAGTCGAAGATTGGATCACCTGCAATTCGCGTAAGATCCTGAAGTTTTAAAATCGAAGAAGAACGGTTCATCCTGGATGGACGGTATGAGAAGCCCAGTCATCATCATCGAAAGCTGATAATTTAAAGTTACAGTCTACCGCCTATTTTAAAGTTTGCTTGAACTGCGGGGGAACAATCCGCACTATGCGCATTTCTTAAATTCCATACTCTTTTTCCAGAGTGGAACGATCGGAGCGATAATGAGTTTACAATGGATTGCTATCATTTTAGGAGTGCTTGCCACTACAGGCGGGATTGTCGGTATTTTTCGTGCGGATCTAGTTAAGCGTTTTGCTGAACTTTTTCCACGAAGCACGGTTCCTGCTTGGGTGCTAACCGCTCTGTGTTGCTTTCTGGGTGCCCGCGAAGCGGCGGCCATGAATATGGGGGCGGTTGATGTGATTAAACCGTATATCCCATTTATTGCGGTTGGCGTTTTTGCGGCGAGTGTTATTTTTATGAAGGAATTGTTGGCCCCGCGGGCTTTGGGCGGATTTCTCTGTCTAATTGCGGTTCCAATTTGTCGTACGGCGGCGCAGTCGGGGTCGCCATTATTTCAGGTGGTTACGGGGGTGATCTATTTATTGGTGATCTATGGCATCATTATTCTGATGTCCCCTTGGTATTTTAGGAAATTCTACCAACCATTCGTTGCGAATGCGGGGCTCTTTAAAGGGGTGGCATTCGGAAAAACCCTTCTGGGGTTAGTTCTTCTGGGGCTTGGTATTTTTGTATACTAGCTTAGTGAATCGGCTGTTTGACTACTCAGTGACTTCTTCATCATCTTCGCCATTGAGCATTTTTTCCGTATCCCACGCACGTTTACATTTTTTAATCTGAGCATTATACTCATCAACTTGTTCTTTTGTTACGCCTTTTCCATAGCGCGAGGCCAGTAAGGCCATATGTTTAATGGCGCGAAAGGCTTTTTCATAATCGCCATTAATATAGTGCGCTTCTGATAGCGTGCTCCAGACATGGTGATCGTTTGGAGCCAAAACCATGGCTTCCTGCGCATATTTAATGGCATTTTTACCGCTTCGGTATTTAGGGTCTTCAGCAGTCGCATAGAGCCAGGCCAAGTTATTCATCAGGGTGAAATCTTCCGGATCACTCTCGATCAACTTCTTAAGAAGTATTTCGGCTTTTCCATACATTTTTGCATTGATGTAGACATGTGCGACGATGTATTTGGCTTGTTGATGATCCGGATTGATCTCGAGAATTCGCTCATAAGCATTTACCGCCGATTCCATCTCCTCTTCCTTGAAATAGACATTTGCAACATCGAGAAGAAATTGAATGCGTTCTTCATCGGTTCGTGTATTTAGTTGTAGGCTGGATGACGCAGCGGATACAGCTTGAGTATCCTGTCCTGAAGCGGTTTGAAGTAGTGCCGTGATAATAATGGATAAGGTAAGGGTTAATTTTTTCATGGAAAACTCCTATTTCGGATTGGTAATCTGAACCTGAAGAACAAGGGGATCGGTTTTAACCATCTGTATATGGTCGGGAAGATTAACTTCCACTGGCAGTTCGTAGTCTGCATTCTTTGTTAGATCGTAACAGTTGATATAAGCAAAAATATCTTCGGCTTTCAATTTTTCAATTTCCTGATGCTGACCCTGAACCGTTATATTTATTTGATGGGGAATAACTTGAATGAGGCGAGGGTCGCCAGGGGCGCACATGACCCGTACCGGAATTTGTTCGAATATGGCCGTGCTATTCCGTTCTTCTATAAAAAATTCAACGGAAACCCAATTTGGTTCAACCACCATACGTCCAGCTTGGGGAAGGGCAATGGGAACGCTTACCTTAAAGGAAGACTTCCGATCCTTAAGATCAATTTCTTCTGTGTGGATATTTTCCATATTTTCTAGCACCTGTTGTGCCCCAGAGACCTGCACAGAAGCGGGGGTGCAGACCACTCGATCAATTTCCAGCCCGTCGGGAAGCATGCCTTTAAGTGCGGCTTTAACGGGAAGCTGTTTCTCGCTTTTCTGGTCTAAACGAATCACAATCTCCGAGGGACTGAAGCTGACGACTTTTGCTCCGGTTGGATTCCGCAGGTTGGCTTCCGTTAGTTTAATGGTCAGTTCTTCACCATGTTTTGGATCTGGAACCGGAATAACCACCCGCAATTGTTCATTATTTAGATAGCGAATATTTTCTCGTGATCCACGAAAGACAATATTCACTCGATGAACGGATTTTTCCCAAACGGCCCAGCCGTTGGGTGCATCCACATCCACGGCGATATTGGAAACGGAGACTTCGAATCCTGTATTTTTACGTATGCCCTGCCATGAAAAAAAGGCCAGCACGAAGCACAGCAGAAGCAACAACTTGTCTTTACGTATTTGATGCCATACTTTAGAAAATCTACCTTTCATCCTGACCCTCACTGCGCGTCATTAATACTGTATCAGAAAGGGAGGCTTCTCCGGTCTGAATTTTTTCCCGGAAGCGTGAAAGTTCTGTGCGTTCACGGCGTAGCATGGAGGAGAGAATTCGGTGAAGCTTCTCTTCGCTCAATCCTCGGCGCAGGCGGCCGTTGTAGGCCACTGAAATGGTGCCTGTTTCTTCGGAAACGACAATGACGACGGCATCTGTTTCTTCGGTGATCCCAATGGCCGCTCGATGCCGCGTGCCCAGCATTTTGCTGAGTTCTTCTTTTTGGGAGAGCGGGAAAAGGCAACCTGCCGCGCAGATTCGATCGCCCGAAATAATTACGCCGCCATCATGCAATGGGGTATGGGGAAAAAAGATGGTTGAAAGCAGCTCGGAGCTCACTGCGCTGTTCATTTTTGTTCCGGTATCCTGAATGGCTCGAGTTCCGATTTCACGCTCAATAGCAATCAGGGCACCAATTTTACGCTTAGAGAGCAACTTCACGCACTGCAACATCGGCTCCACCAGATTTTTCTGAGTCGACATCCCATTATTTCGCCAAGGCTGACGGCCGAGTCGCGCAAGGACACGCCGTATTTCTGGTTGGAAGATCACCACCACAGCCAGTGAAATATAGAGCATGAGCTTAGAGAGAATCCAGTTCAATACATTCAGATTACTGATGCTTGTTACGGCGTAAAGGGTTGTAAATAGTGTGATTAGACCCGTTAGGATCGAAGAGCCTCGGGTGCCTTTGAATAGCCGAAAAATAAAATATAAGAATGAGGCAAGAATGAATATTTCTATCCATCCAAGCACATCTGGTAGTTCAAAAGTATCGTTCCACTGCATTATAGATCACCTTTTAAAAGTGTATCCATGATGCGGCAAACATCGCAAGTATCAATCACGTCATGAACCCGTAAAATATGGGCCCCGCTCATTGCTGCCCAACCCGCAAGGCCGAGACTGCCAGCTAACCGTTGGGCTGGATCATCCCGATTGAGCAGATGGCTGATCAGACTTTTTCGTGATGCTCCGATCAAAACGGGGGCCTTTTTTCCAAACATTGGAATTCCACGCAGCAGTTCCATATTGTGTTCAACTGTTTTCCCGAACCCAATGCCAGGATCAATCATAATGCGATTCGCTTCAACACCCATTTCGGTTGCATAGTCCATTCGAACTTTTAGATAGTGTTGGATTTCCTGCACGACATTTCCATAGTAGGGATCATCCTGCATGGTTTTTGGAGAGCCCTTCATATGCATTAAAATTACGCCCGCTTTTGTTTTCGCGGCAATATGGGCCATTTCAGGATCGGCCTCGAAAGCAGATACATCATTAATAATATCTGCTCCAGCTTCCACGGCTTGGAAGGCGGTTTCGGCTTTCATGGTATCAATTGAAATCGGAACATCAGAAATGGCGCGGAGGCGTCGAATAACGGGAATCGTGCGCTTGATTTCATCTGCCACAGAAATGGGCTCGGCGCCCGGACGGGTGGATTCTCCACCAATATCAATCAGGTCCGCACCTTCTTCCACCATCTGTAAAGCACGCTCCACTGCGGCTGATGGATCTGAAAAATGGCCGCCATCCGAAAAAGAATCCGGTGTAACATTCAGAATGCCCATCACCAATGTGCGTTCGCCCAGCTTTAGAGTGCGGTTTTTACACGTCCAGTCATAGAGAGTCCGAGGGGTCATAAAGACACCTCCAGCCCGTCCCATGGAACGGTAATGGCGCGGCCAAGGCGAGCCTGCAATTCATGGTGCTCGGAATCGTGGGTGAGGTGGGTGATGAATGATTGCTTGGCCTTAATGCGCTCCAGTTGCTCAACACATTCCGAAATGGTGAAATGGGTAGGGTGTGGTTTGGGCCGAAGTCCATCGAGAACGATGGCATCAAGATTTTCCAACCGTTGGAACGTGGTTTCCGGAATGCCGTTACAATCTGGAATGTAGGCTAGGCGCTTTTCATCGGCCTCAATTAGATAGCCATAGATGGTGTCGTTTCCGTGTGTAACGGGGAGGGGAGTGACCCTGCACTCTTCCAGATCGACCGACTGACTGATATCGGTGAAAAGAACGCGCGGAACACTCTGGAATCCATAGCTAACTCGGTCGACATAATCATATTTCTTGCGCATCTGCTTTATGGTGCGGGATGAACCATACACGGGAATATGTTCCTCCTGAATGGTGCTGAAACGGCGAACATCGTCGAAACCATAAATATGATCAGCGTGCGAGTGGGTGATGAAAACCGCATCGACGCGCTCAACACCGAACCGCAGTACTTGATCGCGAAAATCGGGGGGGGTGTCAAAAATAAGGTGCCGATGTTCCGTAACCACATATAGGCTACTTCGGCGGCGGTAGTTGCATGGATCGGTAGAGGTGCAGACCTCACAGGAGCATCCAATCATTGGAACTCCGTGGGAAGTTCCGGTGCCTAGAAATGTAAATTTCATCTTAGTTCACCAACTGTGGGACGAGGGCGTTAGAGTGGAGGGGATCTGCAATAAACGGGTCCCAGTTCCATATGCTCGTCGCCACCGCAAAGCGCAGTGCCATCGGAATCCAAAATTCGAGCATCGTTTACTCCTTCAAGGAAAATAGAGCACAAGTGTAGGGACTTGGGATTCGCTTATCACGACATATTTTCATATCTGGGCAGCTGTTTCCACGGGGTGTGAAAAAGTGAGGTCCCATTTGGGTCGTTACGTGTTGCAGGTATAACCCTCGAAAAGTGATCGGGTTCCCCTTTTATTGTCGGTTCCAACGAATGCGGAAGACCAAGAATGGAAAAGCCCCGTTTTATGATGAAAACGGGGCGGGACCGCGGGCGAGGCGGCCTGTTTTATACCTACTGGATTGAATTCCTCTTATTTTCTTACACCCAGGTGCGATCCGTGGAGGAAGAAAGAACTCCATTCAGAGGTGGCTTTAAAGGCGATGCGATATTTTATGCATTCGCTGCGGTGTCATTTCCTGCTTTTTTCAGCATGAACCACTTCATGGGAAGACCAAGCGATGCCGTGATTAGGCCGCGGCCCACAAAGAACATGCAGATTACGCCGATCGTGAACGAAGCAACAATCAATTTCCCCAAGCTACGCAGGCCAAAGCCGTTAATAAAGCCGGCCAAAATCGACGAAACAAGCATGCCACAGGTCAAGAGAAGGTTCAGAGCTGTGTCATAAACCAAATGGCCAATCGTATACGAGGAGCTTTGCGCATCCGCCGGATCAACACCAAAGAAGGTCGCAATCAGATTCAGCAGGCCAAAAAGAGAGGTGATCAGCAAGAGAGAAACCATCACATAGCCACTACTGAATAAAAATGCAGCAAACTTGGTGCGCTTCTGAATGGTGCGGGAAAGAAATAATTTTTTGCCATGCGCCATAAATGCGCGCATCACGCCATATGCCCAGCGCATCTGCTGGCGAAAAAGATCGTGGGGGGTGTAAGGCACTTCGCAACGGATGCGAAGGTCACCCACATAGGCAATGCGTTTTCCATCGGCAATCAGGCGCAGCGAATAATCCACATCTTCCGTCAGCGCACCGGCCGTCCAGCCACCACGTTCAATCAGATCGCTCTTTTTCACCAGCTCACCCGACCCGCAGAACACGCATTGGTTGGTGGCAGCCTTGAGGAAGGGTAGAATCACCGAGTGGATAATATTCACAATGCCAGTGCCCATCAGGGTGCTGTGGTTATCGTGCACATTCAGAATTCGCCAAGCCGCTTGAGCGCCTGCAAGCGTTGGATCTTTGATTACTGGAACGACCAGTCGTTTCAGAAAATCGCGCTTCGGTAGGAAGTCGGAGTCTAGAATGAGTAGATAGTCGCCCGTTGATTTCGGTAGCATGACATTGAGGTTGCCCGGCTTGAAGCCAATGTTCTCCCCCCGGCGGCTGATCTCAATCCGCGGATGGGCTGCCGCAAAGGCATCGATTTTGGCAGAAATGTCCGGATCATTGCTGTCGTCACCAATCATGACCTGTATTTTTTCGATCGGATAATCAAATTCCAAACAACGCGCGGCACAATTCAATGCAGCCAATTCGTTATAGGTTGGAATCTGAACCGTCACGGTGGGATAGAGCGATTCGTCCGTAATGATTTCTGGTTTATTCCGCAAGCGGCCCAAACCGAGCGCAATAGCGGTAACCACAAAATAGCCCAGCGAAAGCACAAAGGCTCCCATCAGGGTGATTTCGAAAATAGTCTTAATTACTGTATGGAAACCCATGGTTTCCCCCTTATGGTTTGGCAATTCATGTATTTCTGCATGAATTAACGGCGTTTTTTATAGGGATTCCTCGCCTTTTGCAACTCCTCAGCCGCACTTTTTAAAATTAAGAGAGAAAAAGAAAGTGGTTTTGAACCTCATGCAGGAGCCTTTGTTGAATTTTCGACAGGATATGCTCACTTTTATTGCGGGGTAGAGGCGTGGTATTTTTCGCCAGTAGGTTTCCGGCGTTGGATTCGAATGGGGGATCGGTTCGAATCAGAGGCATTGCTCATTTCATTGGGCAGTTTCGGCGGGTAGTTCGGCGGGAATTGGTTGAAAATATTTTCTTCCAAGAAGGCCTGTTCGCTTCCTCTATATTATAGGAAGGTGCGCGCATGGATTTTTCAAGAATGATGGATGTATTGGTAATTTGTGTTCCGGTCTTTGCGTTGCTAGGGATTGGAAAGTGGTTGGGCTTGAAGGGAAAGATTAAAGAAGAGCACTGCCAGTTCATTAACTGGTTGGTTTATACCTTTTCATTGCCCGCCCTGATTATTAATGAGGTGGCAAAGCAGCGCTTCGATATGTTTTTGGATCCGGCCGTGGTGGTGATGCCACTGATCAGCCTGGTCATTATTGTGCTGCTGACCATGGCCCTGGCCAAGATCAATGGATTTAAGGGCGGCCTTGCGGCTGCGTTCGTTTATGGCACGTATTGGGCGAACGCCACTTATATTGGTCTGCCGCTCTGTCAGAATGCATTCGGATCCCCAGGGCTGGCGAAAGCGGCCATTTATAACGGTTTTGTGCTGCCATTTTTTATCCTGATTGGATATCTACTAATTGGATTTTATGGCGCAGGCACGGGGGATCAGCGACTAAGTGCCCGCATGAAAAAGGCCTTTTTGAATCCAATCCTGCTCTCGGCGGTAGCCGGAATGGGTATTGCGCTGGTCGCCGAGCTGTTCCGAACTCCGGAAGGTGGGTTGAATCTTTCTGCACCGGTAAGTGCTTCGGTCTCGTTGTTTGGATCGTTCCTGAAAATGATCGGATCCATGGGATTGCCTTTAGCGCTGCTCTCGATTGGGGCATCGCTTCAGTGGGAACAGACCAAATCGCATTTGGGAGCGTTGTCGTGGACGGTGGGCTGTAAGCTGGTGCTGACTCCGTTGATTACGCTGCTACTCATCAGAAGTTTTTGTCCCGAGGCCAGCGGGGTTGCGTTGGGGGTTCCAACAATTTTGGCGAGCACCCCGAGCGCCGTGGCCATGTATGTGATCAGCTGTCAGGAGGGAGTGGACCGTGGATTTGTTTCGTCAATGCTGGTGTTGAGCACGGCCTTGAGTGTGATTACGATTCCCGTGTGGGTTTATATCGTCACCGGAATGTAAGTCGGGTTGAGAGCGCATGCTCCAATACGGTCAGACCTTCCGCGTGCGAGATGGAATTTTTTAAGCCCACGTTGGGGTGGGGCTATGATTTTCCCTGGCGAAAAGCGCGCGGCGATTCCCCCAGAATCCGGCGAAACTGTCGGGTGAAATAGTTGCTATCGTTAAAGCCCACTTCCATGGCGATTTCCGTAATGCTTAAGCTCGTATTGCGCAGCATTTCCATCGCCTTCTGAATCCGCAGGCGAACCAGATATTCAATCGGGGTCTGGCTAGTGGCTTTCCGAAAAACACGCATCAGGTTGCTGCGCGACATATGAGCAATTTCCAGCAGTTCGTCCAATTTCCAATCTCTGGAAAAATCATTTTCCAACGCACCAATCACATGGCCCACCCGCAAAAGGGCATGCGCCTCGGTGGTATCCGAATTGGTATATGCTCGGGAAAGATACACCATCAGCTCCAATAGTTTGGCCCGCAGAGCCACCTCGCGCCCGGGAATTTCGGCGGAGCATTCTTTTTCCATCTCCTCCGACAATCGTTCCACGCGGGCGAGTGGAACGCGTTTAAGGTGTAGGCGACTTGCAAAGCGGTGTTGGCGCCGGTAGTTGGGTTCCAGCATAAACAGGGCGCAATAGCCCGGCATGCGTCGCAATTCATTTTCCGGCAGGGCAATTTTTTCCGGGTCATACATAATGTTAATCAGATCCAACTGCTCTCGCTCAAAGAAATGGTGGCGCTGATGGCCCTGAAGGAGAAAAACATCGCCAGCCGTTACGGGGAAGGTATTTCCCTCCAGCATATGCATGGCTCGGCCTTGGGTCACAATTACCAGTTCACAGAAGTCGTGGCTGTGCTCCACTTCGGTAAGATCGTGCGGGTGAGAGGGGGAGTGTTCCGAATCGGAATGCACCCGAAGGACAGCCAGCGGAAAGCCTGTAAGGGAAAAATAATGAATTCCATCTGCAATAGTTGATTTCATAACGTGAGATTATAGTGCTTGTATTTGGGAAAATACTCAAGGCCGATCAGAATTAATTTTGGGACAGTACCCCTCGAATTTTAGCGAGGACTATAACATGAAGTACGTATTGGGAATAGATATTGGAAGTTCATCTGTGAAGGCATCGCTGCTCGATGTTGCGAGCGGCCTCTGCGCGGGAAGCGCTTTTTATCCGGAAAGCGAACAGATTATCGAATCACCGGAGCCAGGATTCGCCGAGCAGGATCCGCAACTATGGTACGACTGTGCCAAAGATGCCGTCCGCGATGCCATGAAAGAAGCGGGTGCGGTGCCCGAAGAGGTGACGGCCATCGGCATTGCCTATCAGATGCACGGGCTGGTTTGTGTTGATAAAAACCAAAACGTATTGCGCCCAGCGATCATCTGGTGCGACTCCCGGGCCGTTTCCTATGGCGAAGAAGCCTTCGAAACCCTCGGCTCCGAACAGTGCTTGAGCCATCTCATGAATTCACCGGGCAACTTCACGGCCGCCAAGCTGGCGTGGGTGAAAGAACATCAACCCGAAATTTATGCGCAGATCGATAAGATTATGCTGCCGGGCGACTGGCTGGCCATGAAACTGACCGGCGAAGCCTGCACCACGGCGTCCGGACTTTCCGAAGGCATGCTCTGGGATTTCAAGGAAGAGGCTCCGGCTAAATTCCTGATGGACCATTGGGGATTCGACGAATCTATACTCGCGAAAATTGTTCCAACCTTTGGATTTCAAGGCGGCGTTTCCAAGGCGGCCGCAGACGTATTTGGATTGAAGGAAGGCACGCCGGTTTCTTATCGCGGCGGCGATCAGCCGAACAATGCACTTTCGTTGAACGTGCTGAATCCCGGCGAAATTGCAGCCACGGCTGGAACCTCTGGCGTGGTCTATGGCGTGACCGATGCGAAGAAATACGACCCGCAGTCGCGTGTGAATACCTTTGCTCATGTAAATCATGAAGCTTCCGAGCCGCGCCTTGGCGTGCTGCTCTGCATTAATGGAACCTCCATTTTCATTGCTTGGCTCAAGCGGATGCTCGGCGATCTTTCCTACCAGGATATGGATGTGCTGGCGGAAGAGGTCAGCATTGGTTGCGATGGTTTGATTGCGTTGCCATTTGGTAATGGTGCGGAACGGGTGCTGGGGAATCGGGAAGTGGGGTCCCAATTTGTGGGGATCGATTTCAAACGCCACGGCCGAGGGCATATCTGCCGGGCACTGCAAGAAGGGATTGTTTTCTCGTTTGTTTATGGAATGGAAGTCATGCAAGAAGCAGGAATTGAACTCAAAACCATTCGCGCCGGCTTTGCCAATATGTTTATGAGCGATGTGTTCTGCCAGACGTTGGCAGGAGTGAGTGGAGTCAATATTGAGTTGTATAAAACCGATGGCGCACTGGGTGCCGCTCGCGGAGCGGGATATGGCGCGGGCATTTTCAAATCGTTGGAAGAAGCCTTTGCAGATCTGGAACTCAAGAAGAAGGTTGAGCCGGGCGAAAATGCAAACGAATACAAGGCGGCGTACGCCGCATGGAAATCACATTTAGAAAAAGTATTAAACTAACCGGAGGCATTAAAATGAGTATTGTAACAGGTCAGACAGAATTTTTTCCAGGCATTGGAAAAATCGAATTCGAAGGTCGCGAGAGCGATAACCCGCTCGCCTTCAAATGGTACGATGAAAAGGCCATGATCGCGGGCAAGTCCATGAAGGACCACATGCGTTTTGCCATGTGCTACTGGCACACGTTTTGTGGAAACGGGGGGGATCCATTTGGACCCGGAACGAAAGTCTATCCTTGGATCGCCGGGGCCGATGCCGATGTGCGTGCGCGCAATAAGATGGATGCGGCATTCGAACTGTTCACCAAAATGGGCGTTCCTTACTATTGTTTCCACGATATGGATCTGATTGAAGAAGGCGAAGATTTTGCAGAATCCACTCGTCGTCTCGAAGCGATTGTTGAGTATGCAAAAGAAAAACAGGCGGCTTCCGGCGTTAAACTGCTGTGGGGCACGGCCAACCTTTTCTCCAATCCGCGCTATATGAATGGAGCAGGAACCAACCCAGACTTCAACACGCTGGCCTATGCCGGTGCGCAGCTGAAAAATGCAATCGACGCAACGATTGCCCTTGGTGGCGAAAACTATGTGTTCTGGGGGGGACGTGAAGGCTATATGAGCCTGCTGAACACGAACATGAAGCAGGAACTAGATAACTTCGGAAAATTCCTGACTGTGGCGCGCGATTATGCACGTGGACAAGGCTTTAAAGGATCATTCCTCATTGAGCCGAAGCCCATGGAACCGAGCAAGCATCAGTATGATTTCGATGCCGCAACGGTGATTGGTTTCCTGAATGCCCATGGTTTGCAGGATGACTTTAAACTGAATATCGAAGTCAACCACGCGACCCTCGCACAGCATACGTTTGATCATGAATTGCAGATGGCGGCCGACAATAACATGCTCGGGAGCATTGATGCCAACCGGGGCGATTATCAGAATGGTTGGGATACCGACCAGTTCCCGAATAGCATTCAGGAAACGGTAGAAGCCATGCTCGTGATTCTTCAGGCAGGTGGTCTGCAAGGTGGTGGCACCAACTTCGATGCGAAGACTCGTCGCAACTCCACCGACCTCGAAGATATCTTCATCGGCCATGTTGCCGGAATGGATACCTTCGCCCGTGCGTTGGTGATTGCAGATAATATTCTGACCAAGTCTCCGTACAAAAAACTGCGTGCCGATCGCTACGCAACCTTTAGCGAAGGCAAAGGTGCAGACTTTGCAGCCGGTAAAATGACCCTCGAAGAACTCGCGGGCATTGGTGCAGCAGGCGGCGAAGTAGCCCAGATCAGCGCGAAGCAGGAACTCTACGAATCGCTGATTAACCAATACGTTTAATAGAGATAGATCGGCTAACAGGGATACCAGATTGGTATCCCTGTTTTATCCCGGTTAAAGTATTTAATAGAGATAGATTGACCAAAAGAGTACTAATATGGTACCACTCTTTTTATCTCGGTTAAAGTGCTTAATTAGGGAGGACAGGTATGTCAGAGTCAAAGAATACGACCAATATGGGATTTGTAATTCTCATTAGTGTAGTGGCTACGATCGGCGGTTTTCTGTTTGGATTTGATAGCGGCGTGATCAACGGAACGGTGGATGGTTTACGAACGGCGTTCGACCTGACCGCAACCGAAGTGGGGAACAGTGTGGCATCCATGCTGATCGGGTGTGCTGTGGGTGCTTTTTTTGCAGGTTCCCTGGCGGATAAACTCGGTCGACGGTCTTTGTTGATTGTTGCGGCCGCCTTTTTCTCCATCAGTGCTTGGGGTTCGGGGGTTGCGAATGGCTCAACAGAGTTCATTATTTATCGTTTGATTGGGGGGCTGGCGGTTGGTGCGGCCAGTGTGTTGGCACCCGTCTATATCAGCGAAGTCACTCCGGCCCGTTACCGCGGAGCCATGACGACCATTCAGCAAATTGCCATCATTTCAGGGCTCTTCCTTGCATTCCTCAGCAACTATGCAATCGCCGGAAAAGCGGGGGGTTCCACGCTTGAATTTGCACTGGGCTTCGAAGCCTGGCGCTGGATGTTCTGGATTGAACTGGCCCCGGCTCTGATCTTCTTTTTTGCGTTGCTCTTCATTCCGGAAAGCCCCCGTTTCTTGGTGGCCTGCGGAAAAAAAGATAAAGCATTGGCGGTGCTCACGAAACTGATGGGCGATGAAGGCGCAACGAAACTGGCCGAAATTGATGACTCGCTTTCGGGCGACCATCATAAGCCGAGCCTGAAAGATATTGTCGACAAAAAATTCGGGGTTCGCCCGTTGGTCTGGGTGGGCATTGGTTTGGCCGCTTTCCAGCAGCTGGTCGGGATTAATGTCATTTTCTACTACGGCGCGATACTGTGGCAGTCCGTCGGTTTCAATGAATCCGATGCCCTGTTGATTAATGTAATCAGCGGTGCCGTAAGTATCGGTGCTTGCATCGGAACGGTATTGCTCATTGATAAGATTGGCCGTAAACCGCTCCTGTGGGGGGGGTCCATTGGCATGGCCATCACGCTGGGCATCATGGCAACCGTCTTTCTTTGTGCTTCGGCTGGGGATGACGGAAAGCTTCAGCTGACGGGTGCGGCCGGTCCGATTGCGCTGGTGGCGGCAAATCTGTATGTCATCTTCTTCAACTTGTCTTGGGGTCCCGTGATGTGGGTGATGCTCGGAGAAATGTTCCCGAACCAGATCAGGGGTTCGGGCCTTGCAGTTGCCGGCCTCGTGCAGTGGGGGGCCAACTATTTGGTCACCAAATCATTCCCGCCCATGTTGGGATCCATCGGACTCGGTGGGGCCTATGGGATCTACGCCTTTTTTGCCTTCATCTCCGTTTTCTTTGTGCTGAAGTTCGTCAAGGAAACCAAGGGAAAAGAGCTTGAAGAGATGGAAGGATAAAAACCCACCTTCCACGGTTTGGAAAACGCGTCCTACGGGGCGCGTTTTTATTTCCGAGACTCAATGAAGGCGTCCCAGAGTGAACGCTCGATGTGAATCGCCAGCAGGGTGTCGGGTCGAAGGCCGTAATATTCCGGAAGATAGGCCTCGGGGTCGATTTCAAAATCCGGCGGAGTAATCAGAATCGCCGGTTTCATATTTTTGGGCACCTTTTCGGCATCGGTCCAATATCCAATGTTTGTAAAATTCCGAAGATAGAAGGGGAGGGGCCAAGTGGAATCCGGCGGGGCAATCACCTGAATATACATCGAGTTGCCTGCGGGGTGGACGGCTTCTAACTCCTGAATCCGCTGAATCAGATTCTTAAAATCCGGCGTGGTGTGCGCATAGACATACGGATTTCGATAGTCGGCCGCATACCGAAAGACCGTGCGTTCGGCCAGCCGATAGGTGGCATAAACGGGATAAGCAAGCCCGGCAAGGAGAGCCACCCGAACCAGAATTGTCCTGCGCCAAAGAATCATTCTTTCCGCTCCGTAGCGAAGCAGACTGGCCACCCCAATGCCCGCGAGCAGAATCCAACCGTGCAGAAACGAAAGAATGCACCACGGCGTTTTATAGGAGAGCACAGAATAGGCGACCGTGAGCAGCAGCGTGTAGAACATCAAAAAGCGGGCCAGACCGAGATCACAGTTCGAAGGGATCTTTTTCCAAACAATGGAAATGCAACCCATCAGCCCGAGCCCGAACACGAGGCCCTCGCTCCAGCGCGGGCCACCGTCGAATCGATAGATCGTGAGCATGCGCAGGAAATAATTCCACGGTTGAACATGGTCGGTCTCCACGCCGGAGCCTCGGGCCACATAGCCCCGGAGGGCCAGGATGGATTCCAGAGGCCCATCCATATGGGTGAAGAAGGAAGAGAAGAGAATAAAGGAAACACCGCCGGCAAAAAGTAGGGCCAGCCCCATGTTTTTAAAAGGGAAATGTTGAACCTTGGCCCAGAGTGCGCAGAGCACAAGAGAGCCGCCCATGGCCGCAAAGGTGAGGACCGCCGTTTCTTTCGTGGCAAACATGAGGCCCAAAGCAATTCCGCACAATATGGCCCAGCACCGGGATCCATTCCGGATGGATCGCCATCCGGAAGCGATGGCCAGCAAGGTGAAGGCCACCAGCAGGATTTCCTGAATATAGAAGCGACTGTAGTAGGCCATCGCCGGCGAAATGGCGGTAAACAATGCGGCCGCCAAAATGGCAACCCCGCCAAGGCCATGGCGGAGCAGGGGCAGGAGCAAAATTAACCCCATTCCAAAAATGACCGGCAGCATGCGATACGTAGATTCAGTGGATGCCGCAAAGGTTTTAACGCCGGTCAACTGCGCGATCGGAAGCGTGAGATAATAGAGCGTCGGGCCATGATGATCGTCGGCATCGTATTGATAGGTTCCCTCTTCCAGCAACATACCCAATCGATACGCCTGGTTGGCTTCATCATGATGCAGGGGTCGATCCGCCAGCTTCGGCACGCGCAACGAAAGTCCGGCCAATAAAACTAATACGAATGCGATGGGCATGATCCATTTCATAATGATTCATACTAAACGTATGGGGTCTAAAACCCAATCAAGATTCTATCCATAACTCTCCCTCTCGGAACTCCGCGTTTATTCTTTAGTCGTCGCGGTAAATCAGTAAAGTTTAGCTTTTATATTATGTGTTATTTCTAAGGTGAAGGAGGGCTGACAGGCATGGAAATCATAGACAATATCAATCAGCTGTTCGGGGATGATTTAAAGCGGACGTTGAAGCCGGATTCAAAGCTGCAGATCGCTGCGTCCTGCTTTTCGATTTATGCTTATGAAGCCTTGAAGGCTGAATTGGAACAGGTTGAGTCGGTTCAATTTATCTTCACCTCGCCTACTTTTGTCCCGAGTCAGGTGACGGACAAGTTTCGTAAGGAGAAACGGGAGTTCCATATCCCGAAGGTCAAGCGAGAGAGCGATCTCGGCGGTACCGAGTTTGAAATCCGGTTGAAGAATGAGCTGACCCAACGAGCCATTGCCAAGGAATGTGCGGACTGGATGCGACGCAAGGCCACGTTCAAATCCAATAGCTCGACCGCTCCCATGCAGCAGTTTGCTTGTGTGGAGGACGGGGAGGCTCAGTCGGCCTATCTCCCGCTTCATGGCTTTACTGCGGTAGACCTGGGTTATGAAAAGGGTGATGCTGTTTCCAACTTCATCAACAAGATGGATAACGATTCATCCGCAGGTACCTACCTGAAGCTCTTCGACCAAATTTGGCGGGACGAAGATAAACTCACCGATGTGTCAGAGCAGGTCTGCGAACATATCGCGACGATCTACAAAGAAAACTCTCCCGAATATATCTATTTCCTGATGCTCTACCATATCTTCAACGAATTCCTGGAGGACATTTCTGAAGATTTCATGCCCAACGATCTGACGGGTTATCAGGATAGTTTGGTCTGGAAAAAACTGTTCAATTTTCAGAGAGATGCCGCCGTCGGCATTATCAACAAGTTGGAAACCTATAACGGGTGCATTCTTGCGGATAGCGTGGGGTTGGGTAAGACCTTTTCGGCACTTGCTGTGATCAAATATTATGAACTCCGCAATCGTTCCGTACTGGTGCTCTGTCCTAAAAAGCTGGGAGATAACTGGCAAACGTATCGCAGTAATTACAAAACGAACATTCTGGCAGGTGATCGACTAAACTATGACCTCCTTTTTCATACCGACCTTTCCCGAGAACGGGGCGAGTCGATGGGGAATGATCTGTCGAAAATAAACTGGGGAAACTATGACCTGGTCGTTATCGATGAATCGCATAATTTCCGGAACAGTGGCCGCAACCTCAAAGACAAAGAAACGCGATATGAACGCTTAATGAATGCGGTGGTTAAAGCCGGGGTAAAAACGAAAGTGCTGATGCTATCGGCCACGCCGGTAAACAACCGTTTTACTGACCTGCGGAACCAGCTGGCCCTTGCCTATGAAGGGGATTCGGAGCTGTTGCAAGAGAAGCTGGGAACGACCAAATCGATCGAAGACATCTTCCGGCATGCACAAGCCGCGTTTAATGATTGGTCCAAACTACCGGCCGAACAACGTACCGCAAAAGTAATTTTGGATAGCCTGGATTTTGACTTTTTCGAGTTGCTGGATTCAGTGACCATTGCTCGTTCCCGCAAGCATATTGAAACCTATTATGATACGACGGATATTGGGCAGTTTCCGATCCGCCGCAAGCCGTTGTCTTTTCGTCTGCCCCTGACCAGTCGTACCGATGTGTTGAGCATTAATGAGATTTATGCTCACCTGAGTGAGGTGCGACAAGCGGTGTATGCGCCCATGCGTTATGTGCTGGCTAGCCGCCTCGATAAATATGAAGAGCAGTATGGAACAGACACGCAAGGCGGTCGACTGAAGCAGGTGGACCGAGAGAGGGCATTGCAGTCATTAATGCGAGCCAACTTACTGAAACGATTGGAGAGTTCGGTTGAAGCCTTTCGCATTACGCTTAAACATCTGGAAGAACGTATTTCAACCACCTTGGCCGATATTCAGAAATACGAACACTCGAAACGAGAAAATCAGGCGATTGAATTTGATCACTCCGATTCGGAGGTTCTTCTCGATGATGAAGATTTTGAAATCAGTGACGATTATACGGCGGGTAAAATTAAAATCGACTTTGCCGATATGGATCTTCCGTCTTGGAAACGTGATCTGGAAGAAGATCAAACCTTGATCATTATGCTGTTTGAGGAAATGCAGAAAATTTCTCCCGCCGATGATTCAAAGTTGCAGCATTTGAAACAGCATATTCAGCAGAAGATTGAGCATCCTATCAACCCTGATAATCGAAAGATTCTCCTTTTTACCGCTTTTGCAGACACCGCAAACTATCTCTATGAAAACATCGCCCCCGAGCTCATGCGCAAGCAGATGAATTCGGCTAGAGTAACGGGGAGTGATGTCGCTAAAACCACCCTGGGTAAAGGCTTTGACTTTCAGAAGATTCTCACCTTCTTCTCTCCTCGATCGAAAGAGAGGGCCCTTCTGTTTCCTGATGAGCCCGGCGACATTGATTTGCTGATTGGAACCGACTGCATCTCTGAGGGACAGAACCTCCAAGACTGCGATTATCTGATTAACTATGATATTCACTGGAATCCCGTTCGCATCATTCAGCGCTTTGGTCGGATTGATCGAATTGGTTCGGTCAATGAATCCATTCAGTTGGTCAACTATTGGCCTGATATTTCGCTCGATGAATATATCAACCTGAAGGAACGGGTAGAGAACCGGATGCACATGGTCGATTTAACAGGAACCGGCGATGACAATATTCTTTCGGCTAAGGCGAACGATGTTTCCTACCGAAAAGAGCAGCTCCGCCGATTACAGGATGAAGTTATTGAGCTGGAGGATTTGAAAACGGGTGTGAATATCACAGACATGGGGCTGAATGACTTCCGCATGGATTTGGTGAACTATGTGAAAGAGCATGGCGAGCTATCCCATGCCCCGAAGGGAATGCATGCCATGGTCGGGGCTGATCCTGAAAAGGGATGGGAACCCGGAGCCGTGTTTGTGCTTCGCAATACCAACCATGGGGTCAACGTCGATGGCCACAACCGTCTGCATCCATACTATCTCGTCTATGTCGGCCTGGATGGCGATGTGCTGCTTCAGCATACCGAAGTGAAACCCATTCTCGACCTGCTCCGTTCTGCCTGCAAAGGCAAGTCCGAACCCGTTCGCTCGCTCTACACCGCCTTCAACCGGGAAACCAAGGATGGCCGTAAGATGGAAGCCTACTCCGAGCTGTTGGGTCAGGGCATCTGCTCCATGATCGACCACAAGGAAGAGAAGGATATGGAAAGCCTGTTCTCCAGCGGAGGAACCACCGCCTTGCTGAATACGATCAGCGGGATCGACGACTTCGAGCTGATTGCCTTTGTGATTATAAGGATGAAGGATGAGGGTGGAAGGATGAAGGATGAAAGTGGACGGATGAAAGAAAAGGATGAAGGATGATTGATTTGAAGACACGGACTCGGGAGTTTGCGTTGCGGGTGATACGGCTTTATTCAGCATTGCCTAAAACCACCGAAGCACAGGTGATGGGCAAACAATTGTTGCGTTCCGGAACCTCGGTCGGCGCACATTATCGAGAAGGGATGCGGGCCCGTTCCGATGCGGAATTTATCAGCAAGATTGAAGGAGGCATGCAGGAGCTTGAAGAGAGTGGCTATTGGATGGAGTTGCTCATTGCGGCAGAAATTATTCCTGAAGCTAAGTTGTCGGACCTAATAAACGAAGCCGACGAACTGATGGCGATTCTCGTGACCTGTGTCAAAAACGTAAAAGCCAAGAAGAAGTAGCCATGCCATCGCATCTTTCACCCTTCATCCCTCAGCCTTCCTTCTCCTCCTTCATCTTTCCGCCTTCATCCTTGTTCAACAAGGTGTTGCCCAAAAACCTGATCTACAAAGAAGCTCGACCTACCAAGAAGGTGAAGGATTTATTTGTCTTGCAGGTGAAAGAGATCGTTTGGAAATACAAGCTATCGCCCGACACCACCAATCTTCCGAAAAAAGGGGGCTACACCGAGATTCAGGTGTTCGAAATACAACTGAAGACCGACGAACTTGCACCGGTTGTGCTGGCCACCATCGACAAGGCCATTCCGTACCCCATCATCTTTCGTCTATGTCGGGACGGGCAGATCAAAGTGGCTTCGGCCTACAAACGCCCCGCAGCAGACGGCACGAAGAAATGGGTCGTGGACGGTCTATTTCAGACGGAATGGACGAAGGCTGGTACCGAAGGGACTCCGTTGCCGATTGCGCTGAACATGAAGACGCTCTACGAGCAAATGATGCTTCCAATCCTTGGAAAAGAGCCCCGTAACGGGGAACAATTACCAGACATGGTGCAACGGCTTGATCTTGCTCGAAAAAAGGAGCGGGAACTCCAGCTTTTGGAAAGCCGACTTCGCAAGGAAAAGCAATTTAACCGCAAGGTGGAAATCAATGCGAAAATCCGTACACTGTCCGCTGAACTAAGTCGTCTAATCGAGTAGATCCAGCATATTATGCAGGATAAAAAGTAGGATAAAATATTGTAGAGCGGGTCGGTTTTTGGTTTATATGAGCCAACAACACCCGCAGCGCCACTTAACAATGCGTACCAGTGTGGGTTTTTTTATGTCTAGACAAAATCGAGTATACGACAAACCGCCATTAACCATTGATGAAATGGTTGATCTCCTGGAGTCTCGCAACCTGTCGATTCCAGATCGGGATCAGGCTTGCCACTATCTCCACTACATCAACTACTATCGCCTTTCCGGCTATGCCTACCTACTCGAAGAGAATCATATAGACGGAGCCCGCAGTCATCGCTTCCGTCAGGATGCGTCGTTTAATGATCTGCTCTCCCTTTATGTCTTTGACCGTCAGTTGCGTTTGCTGGTTATGGACGCGATCGAACGGGTTGAGGTGGCGGTCCGGTCGGTCATGGCCTATGAGTTATCGCACAAGTATGGAGATGGACACTGGATTCTGAACGCGGAGTTGTTTAAGACGAGCGACGAGTTTAATCATAAAGATCTGATTAAAATGATTAAACGAGAGACCTCCTTCACTGCTGAGGAGGGAACCGACCGCCATAAGCGGCGCGAACCCTTTATTAACCACTATTACGCAAACTATGATGACCCCGCGCTTCCGCCATCCTGGATGCTGGTCGAAATCATGACGCTTGGAACCTGGTCGAAAGTGTATGCCAACCTGAAGGTTTCCAAAGATCGGAAACAAATCTCGCGGGTTTTTGACCTCGCGCCCGATATGCTGGAATCATGGCTCCATTCATTAACTTGTTTGCGGAATCTGTGTGCACACCATTCTCCGATCTACGGCCGCAGAATGATGGCTTATCCCCCTCAAACACGGACCGGGTGGCCGGAGCTGCCGAGAACGGCATTTGCTCGTCGCGTCGCCGTATTGGAATATCTTCTGAGAAAAGTCGCGCCGGGTACGCAATGGAGAGCGAAAGTAAAGGCATTGATCGACGGCGAGCCGCTGGTGAACCCGGAGTTGCTGGGTATTCAGCATCATGACTTTTGGGAATGTGAACTTTAAAGGCATTTAAACGATGAACCACGAACCACACGAAAGACACGAAAAGGTTTTCTTTAAAGAAGAGTGCTATGCCATTCAAGGCGCTATTTTTGAGGTCTATCGCGAAATGGGGTGCGGTTTTTTGGAGGCCGTTTATCAAGAATGTTTAGAAAAGGAATTGGGGGTTAGAGGAATTCCATTTGTGGCTCAGCCCGAACTAAAGCTGGTCTATAAAGGGGAATCATTAAAACAAACCTATCGACCGGATCTCATCTGTCATGGGAAAATAATTATTGAATTGAAAGCCGTGAAGGAGTTGACCGCTGGGCACAAAGCGCAGGTGATTAACTATCTCAAAGCAACGAGCATGAAGCTGGCTTTACTTATGAATTTTGGAGACTACCCCAAAGCCACTATTATACGTTTGGTTTTATAGACCGTTCGTGATTTTCGTGCCTTTCGTGGTTAAAAAAAAGTTTTAAGAGATGAACCACGAACTACACGAAAAGCCCGAACCAAGAGTCCTGTTTAAACCGTTCGTACTTTCGTGGTTTAAAATAGAGGAATTTAGATATGGAAAAGATGAAGATGCATACACCAAATTTTACGGATGAAAATATCGCCAAAATCGCCGAGCTGTTTCCTAACTGCGTGACGGAAGTGGAAGAAAAGGATGAAGGTGGAAAGATGAAGGATGAAACTTCAGCCCTCAGCCCTCAGCCTTCATCCTTACGACATGCGAT
>JBAHZU010000143.1:0-6912 GCA_037132875.1 Pontiella sp. | reverse complement strand
GCGCATTCGCAGCGCTCAATTAGAGAGCACGCCAGAAAATGGAGGGAGCTATTCCTATACCACCAACGTCACCATGAACGTCCATTTTGAATCGTTACCCTCGCTCCAGGCAAAAATGGACCTCTACGCGACAAACCCCATCGAAGGCATTGCTTTTTGGCGAGTCAGCCAAGAACCCCGTGGTTTTTGGGAACAGTTAAAATAAACCAAGCCCGCAGGAAAGAGGACCCAACGATCGCGTGTTGTTACGAACGTTTCGCTTGAGCGTTCTGAAGGGTGGTGCCGCAGGAAGCCTCAAGTTAGGGAGCATAAACTGCTCCATCGATTTTTCAGGAGGCCAACGTAACTCCCGTTCACTTCGCCAGGGTCCGAAGTGCTTCCTTCGGCAGAACAATTCCAAAGGAGTTCCCGTTCTTGCGCACTTTTATTTTATAGGCTATATCCCGCCTCAAAAAAAATCCAAGGACTGGAAAATTCCAGTCCTTGGATATCACGACTCCATCGTCATCCCGCATGGATCATGCGTTATATATTCAGTTCTTTCTGAAGTTCGGCATCCGCCGCAAGAACTTCTGCTACCATATTCTTTTTGAATGCCGTCAGCTTATCCTGCAGTTCGGGCTCGCCGATGGCCATCATTTGAACGGCCAAAATGGCGGCATTAATCGCCCCAGCTTTACCGATGGCCACCGTGGCAACCGGAACACCCTTAGGCATCTGAACCGTGGAAAGTAGGGAATCCATGCCATCAAGCGCCCAGCCTTTAACCGGAATTCCAATGACGGGAAGAATGGTATGTCCCGCGAGCACACCACAGAGATGCGCCGCGCCACCCGCTGCGCCGATGATTACCTTAATTCCATTTTTAGAAGCATCTTCCGCCAGCGCAACCGCTTCGTGCGGCGTGCGGTGTGCGGACAATACGTTTACGGTGCTTTCAATGCCAAATTCTTTCAGCGTTTTAACGGTATATTCCAATACGGGCCAGTCGGTCTTGCTGCCCATAACAATTGCTACTGTAGGATTTTTCGGTGTTGCCATAATCATTGCCTCTCTATTCGTTATTAAAATCGATGCCCAACCGCTTCAGTTCGCGGTGCGCAATGTCGTTGCGATAGAACGCGCCTTTAAAGCTTATGGTTTCAACAGCAATATATGCTTTGGAAAGCGCATCTTCGATATCGCTTCCCAGCGATGTCACACCCAGCACGCGGCCGCCAGCCGTCACCACGTGGTCGTCCTCCAGCACCGTTCCCGCGTGGAAGACCACGGTGTCGTCCACTTCGTTGGCTTTTTCCAGATTATGGATCACGTCACCGTGGGTATAAGTTCCCGGATAACCACCGGCCACCATCACCACACAGGCACTGAATTCATCTTTCCACGAAATCATATCTTCAGAAAGGTTCCCATCAATCACCCCATTAATCGCCGGGAGCATATCGCCCTCCCAACGCGCGAGCACGCACTGGGTTTCCGGATCGCCGAATCGGCAATTGAATTCCACCACGCTCGGCTGATCATTCTCAATCATCAATCCGGCATAGAGCACGCCCTTATAGGTGATTCCGCGCTTTTTCAGCTCGGCGAGGGTCCGTCCATACACTTCGGTTTTAACTTTTTCAAGCACGGCATCCGTAACGATTGAAGCCGGCGAATACGCCCCCATTCCACCGGTATTTGGACCTTTGTCCTTCTCAAAAATACGTTTATGATCCTGCGAGGAGGCCAGCATCACCACATTTTCACCGTCGATCAGGGCCAGAATCGAAGCTTCTTCCCCCACCAAGAAATCTTCAATCACCACCCGATTTCCCGCATCGCCGAAGGCATTGCCTTCTAGCGCATCTTTAATGGCTTCCTCGGCTTGTTCAACCGTTTCAGCAACGGTAACCCCTTTGCCCGCCGCCAGGCCATCGGCCTTAATAACAATCGGCGCGCCGCGTTCGCGGACATAGGCACAGGCTTCGTCCGGATTCGTGAACGTTTCATAGGCCGAGGTCGGAACACCGCCGGCTTTCATGATTTCTTTCGCAAACTGCTTGCTGCCCTCCATCTCGGCGGCGGCTTTATTCGGCCCAAACACACGGATGCCATCCGCTTCCAGCAGATCGGCCAGCCCAGCACAGAGCGGGGCCTCCGGCCCAATCACCACAAGATCCGGCTTATTTTCGGCACACCAACCCTGAATTCCATCCAGATCGGTTGCCCCAAAGCTCAGGTTGGTTCCAAGTTCGGCCGTTCCTGCGTTGCCGGGGGTACAATAAATTTCGGGTTTGGCGCTGTCGTTCGCCAGCTTCCAGGCCAGCGTATGCTCGCGCCCGCCGTTGCCCACAACCAATATCTTCATTTCGTTTGCTCCTAAATAATAATCAAAAACCACCGCGGAACATACCCAACGGAGGTTTTCATGAAAATCTAATTTTAAGACGATTATGGCTCCATAATCGAAAGCCCCTCAATGGCATCTAGTTTTTTTCGGTTAAAAATCGCGTCAAACGCCGCACTATCATTCATATCCCCTTGCTGCACAATGATCCCCGCACCATTTTTTGTGGCAAAGGCAAAGCCATGGAGACCCACCGGAAGGTGCTCGTCCGAAAACCCTCCGCCGGAAAAGTTATAGCTGCGCATAAATACCGCCGGCAGATTTCCCGGCGTTGCATCGTTTAAATCCAGCAGAACCGACCACGCGTTACACTCGTCGGGATTCGTTTCAAAATCAGTTCGATCCATCGCGGGGCGCATATTCGGCCCCGCAAAGAACGCATAATCCACATCCAAATATCCGCCCTCGACCAGCGAAACAAAATAATCCGTTGAAGAGGTTGTGTTCGTATCCGAACGGCTCGGCCAACCCGTGGAGAACGTACTTCCCGCCTCCACCGCAAGAATTGCTTCCACGATCGATTTTGCATGATGCGCCTGTTGCGTCAGTTTTCCGCGCAACCGTGCTTTGCTGATTTGTGGAGAAACCAGCGTGAACAGAATACCGATAATAGCAATCACCACCATCAGTTCAATTAGGGTGAATCCTTTCCGACAATTAGAAGTCATGGTCAGTTTCATCTTTATTTCCCTCTTCGGTTACGTAATCTTCTGCAGTTTCAGGAAACTATCAGATGAAAACCGACTTATTCAACTATGATCTGCCGTCTGAACTCATCGCTCAGCACCCGCCAGAGCGGCGCGAGCTGGCACGCATGATGGTGATACACCGCGATTCCGGAATTCTTGAGCACCGACGGATCACCGACCTCGTCGACTACCTCCATGCGCCCGACGTGCTCGTGGTCAACAACACCAAAGTCATTCCCGCTCGTATATTCGGAAAAAAAGCGTCCGGCGGGAAAGTGGAGCTCCTGCTCTTGGAAGAAACATCGCCCAACGAATGGAAAGTGCTCATGAAAACCTCCCGTCGCCCGAAGGTCGGCGATGTGCTGACGCTCTGCTCCGGTAAAGCGACCGCCACCATGCTTTACGACGGAGAACAGGGCGAAGCCGTTCTCAAAATCGAATCGGAACGTCCGCTCATGGAAGTGCTCGACGAAGAAGGCGTACCGCCCCTGCCCCCCTATATTGCTCGCAAAGAGCAGACCCAGCAACAGATTGAAAAAGATAAAAACAGGTATCAAACCGTCTACGCCTCCGAACCCGGGGCCGCCGCCGCCCCCACTGCCGGATTGCATTTTACGCCCGGACTGTTCCAAACCTTGAAAAAAAAGGGTATTTCCAAGGCCGAACTCACCCTACACGTTGGCCTCGGCACCTTCCGCCCGGTTTCCGCAGAAATCATTACCGACCACGAAATGCACCACGAACGCTATGCCGTATCCGAAAAAGCGGCCACCACCATTTCTGCGGCACGAAAAAAGGGCGGAAAAATTGTCGCCGTTGGCTCCACCAGTGTTCGCACCCTGGAAAGCCTTCCCTCCCTTGGACCGGCCGAAGGCTCCACCAATATTTTCATCTATCCACCCTACGAATTTCAGCATGTGGACGCCATCCTCACCAATTTCCACCTGCCAAAATCGACGTTGCTCATGATGATGTCCGCCTTCGCCAACCGCGACCTCATGATGAAAGCCTACGAAACCGCTGTTGCAGAAAACTACCGCTTTTTCAGCTATGGGGACTGCATGTTGATTCTTTAATCTACAGCATCCGCATCGCTTTCATTATCTTCAAGCGCAGCGGCGCGGGCTTTGTCTTTTTTGCTGGGGCGTTTTCCCTTTTTCGGCGGCGGGCCCTTTTTCTTTTCGGGCTTTTCACCCGTCAGTTCAAAGCCGGGCACTTGCTCCCGCTCCACGCTGACTTTGGTTCGTTTTTCAATCACCCCGAAATGGGCCATATCATTGTAGTCCATAAAGCTGACCGCCACGCCTTCGGCTCCCGCACGACCCGTGCGGCCAATACGATGGATATAATCGACGGGCGAGCGCGGAAGATCGTAGTTCACGACGGTGGAAAGGTCCTGAATATCAATACCCCGCGCGGCAATATCCGTGGCCACCAGCACCCGTACATTCCGATTCTTAAACTGCCGAAGCACCTTCGTGCGTTCCTCTTGGTCGAGATCGCCATGGAAAGCATCGGCCTCCACCCCTGCGCGTTGCAGCTTTGCGGCAAGATTATGAGCCGCGCGTTTACTGCTCACAAAAACAAGCACATGCTTCCACGCTTCCGCTTTAATCAGATGCTGCAATAGAGCACGCCGATTATCCCGATTCACTTCAATCGCACGTTGCGCAATGTTTCCAACGGTTGGAACTTCGCCGATCACATTAATATAGCTCGGATTTTGCATGACCTGTTCCGTAAGTTTCATCACCTTTTTGGGATAGGTTGCGGAAAAGAGCAGACTCTGCCGATGCTTGGGGAGGGCCTCAAAAACCTGTTCCAATTCTTCCGCAAAACCAAGGGCCAGTAGCCGGTCTGCTTCATCGACCACCAAGGTGAGCAGGTTCAAAAAGAAGATATCCTTTTCGCGCACAAGTTCGAGCAAACGGCCCGGCGTAGCCACCACGATATCAACCCCCGCTTCCAGCTCCCGCACCTGCTCTCCAATATCGGTACCGCCGATCACGGTGGTGATGCGGATCGGATGCGTCATCGTGCTTCCAAATGCAATAAATGTCTCGGCCACCTGTTGAGCCAGCTCGCGGGTCGGTGCCAACACCAAAATACGGGGAGAACAAGGCGGCGGGGCGGTTTCAATGGCGCTCAGGCGTTGCAGAATTGGCAACGCATAAGCCGCCGTTTTTCCCGTTCCAGTCTGCGCTTGGGCAATCAAGTCCATGCCTTCGAGAATGAGCGGAATCGTTTGTTCCTGAATCGGCGTAGGTTCGCGGTAGTTCGCCGCTTCCACTACGCGCAGCATGGATTCAGTCAGTCCTAGTTTAGAAAATGGCATAAAGCGTGTCCTTAATTTGAATGCGCAGGAGATTAGCCTTTCACCACAAGAACACAATGCTCTACCCTGAGTTGGATGAAATTTATACCTGCCATTCTTCCAGAACATACGAAATCGACCCCGGCCCTATTGTTCCTTTTTTGCGAGGATCAACTGGTGCTAACCGAACCGCGAGCGGTTCCGCAATTGAGTTCCGACAATGCCCTTTTTAAAGAAGGGGTTTATCTTGGCACCTATGATGAACAGCCCGCATATACCGCCCGTTTGCAGAAAGATACGGAACTCACCAGCCCATATAAGCTGACTAAAATTCGACCGCTGCATTCGGAGTTCCCCCCCGAACTCTATGCGCTGATCGGCTATGCAAGCCAGATTCTAACGTGGTCGGAAAACCACCAATTCTGTTCCAAATGCGGGGCCAAAGCAGAACCATCCTTAACCGAGCGAATGATGGTCTGCACTCGCTGCGGCTTTATGAATTATCCCCGCATTTCACCGAGCATGATTGTTGCCATTACCCGCGGCCGTGAACTACTCATGGCCCGCGGGCATCATTTTCCGGAAGGTCTCTACAGCGTGGTGGCGGGCTTCTTGGAGCCCGGCGAAAATATGGAGCAGTGCGTGGCCCGAGAAGTGATGGAAGAAACGGGACTAGAGATCTGCAATATCCGCTACCATTCCAGTCAACCCTGGCCTTTCCCCCACTCCATCATGATCGGCTTCACCGCCGACTATGCCGGCGGCGAACTTCGTATCGACCACCACGAGCTCGCAGATGCCGGCTGGTATACTCCAGAAAAAATGCCCACGATTCCTCCCGAATCAACTATTGCCCGCAAATTAATCGAAGAGTATCTTCAGAAACATGCGCGATAAGAACCGGAGAATGGTTCGTCTCAATATCCAGAAGAAAGCCAGCTGCCACCACTGAAGCACAATCGGGGAGGCTGTTTGCAAAATGATGATGAGCAAAATAATTAAAAACTACACCCGCACCGGAATCATTTTGATCCAAATAATTTTGCCTTCATTCTAATAAACACCGCAGATACGAGATTCCAGTCCTGACGGCGCAGAGGCCTATTCCGGGACTCAAATCAAAGACGATGCGCCCGAGAGCCGCTTTCTAGCCACAAAATCACAATCGGGGAGGCTGTTTGCAAAATGATGATGAGCAAAATAATTAAAAACAACACCCACACCGGAATCATTTTGAGCCAAATCATTTTGCCTTCATTTTAAAAACATTGCAGATACGAGATTCCAGTCCTGACGGCGCAGAGGCCGATTCCAAGGAACTCAAATCAAAGACGATGCGCCCGAGAGCCGATTTCCGGCCACAAAATCACAATCGGGGAGGCTGTTTGCAAAACGATGATGAGCAAAATAATTAAAAACTACACCCGCACCGGAATCATTTTGAGCCAAATCATTTTGCCTTCATTCTAAAAATATTGCAGATACGAGATTCCAGTCCTGACGGCGCAGAGGCCGACTCC
>JBAHZU010000140.1:0-12012 GCA_037132875.1 Pontiella sp. | reverse complement strand
ATCTCTCTAAAGGAATATGTGCTCGCCTCCTGGATTGGCATGATGCCCTGCACGGTCATGTATGTGTATATCGGCTCGCTCGCCGGTGACCTTGCCCACCTGGGAGCCAAAACGGCAGAAGCGCCTTCGGGAATTCAATGGACCATTAATAGTGCCGCATTAATCGCCACTGTCCTCATCACCCTCTTGATCACCAAAATGGCTAAGAAAGCCTTGGCGGAGAAAAGTGATGTGTAAAGTAGGGTGATACTGAGGGTGGACTAGGCGTTGAAAGGTCCAATTCTCGTTAGAATTGCGGGGTTATCTTAAAAAGAACCGGCGAAGAACAAGCATTTCATCTTCGGGATAGATTTGTGCAATTGTGCGCGGGGTATGCTGGAATTGCTGCTGGAGCGCTCTGATGCGGCGGAGGCTCTGAAAAATATTTTGCTCGAACCGGTTACCGGAGATTTGGCAGGCGTGCTCGGTTCTGTCAGATTCAGGCTGTGACTAAGCGACTGATCATTTTCACCCGTTTTCCAGTGCCTGGAAAAACAAAGACCCGTCTGATTCCAGGGCTTGGAAATGTGGCGGCGGCGGAGCTACAGCGAGAAATGACGGAGCATGCCGTTCAACAAGGGCGTATATGCGGGGCTGCAATCGAAATCCGTTATACCGACGGATCACAAGAGCAGATGCATGATTGGCTTGGCGATGATCTGGCTTATGTGGACCAGGGCGAGGGCAATCTGGGTGACCGCATGCAACGGGCCTTTGCAGATGCCTTTGCTGCGGGCTGGAGAAATGTGGTTCTCATGGGGTCGGATTGCCCGTCCAATGAGTGGCAGAATCTTCGGGTGGCATTTAAGATGTTGGAGACCGATTCGCTTGTGATTGGTCCTGCGAGCGATGGGGGATATTATTTGATTGGGCTTAATCATCCGGTTCCCCGTTTGTTTGAACAGATTGAATGGGGCGGTGATCAGGTTTTTCAGCAAACGCTACGCGCGGCCGAAAATGTATCGGTTCATCGGCTTCCGGAATTGCACGATGTGGATCTGCCGGAAGATATCCCTCCGAAGATCTCGGTGGTCGTTCCAACGCGGAATGAAGAGGCCCACCTCTTCCAAACCTTGGAAAAGGTGCGGGCCGGATTTAATGTGGAAATCATCGTGGTGGATGGAGGCAGCACCGATGGAACGCGAACGATTTTTCCCGATATGTTGGCCTGCGAAGGCGGCCGTGCGGCGCAGCAAAATTTTGGAGTCATCCACGCGAAAGGGGCTCTTCTTCTATTTCTGCATGCGGATACGGAGTTGCCGGATGGTTGGGATTGGATCATCCGTAAAACCCTATCCGATTCCTCCATCGTGTTGGGGGCCTTTTCCTTTAAGATTCGTGAACCTTTTCGGGGTCGGCGGTGGATTGAAGCCGCCACCAACTACCGTTCCAAAGTCTGGAAAAAGCCGTATGGCGATCAAGGTCTTTTTATGCGGGCGGCAGATTTTGATCAAGCCGGTGGATTTCCTCTTCAACCCATTATGGAGGACTATGCCTTGGTCCAGACTTTCCGAAAGCAAGGCTTGGTGGTCACCGTGCCCGAAGAGGCCATCACGTCTGGCCGGCGCTGGCTGCAGCACGGCGTGCTGAAGGTTACGCTGATTAATCAGTTGATGATCCTGGGCTACACGTTGGGAATTTCGCCGGAACGATTGGCGCAATGCTATCGGGGCCGGCGGAGCTGCCGCGAGAAATGAGCGGCGGGCCCGCCTGCTTCGTGCGTCACCTGAAGTCTCCATTCTTGAGTTTGGCGAGATACGTCTTGGTTTCGTGGATGACTACTCCGGAGAGCAGGAGCAGGCCAATGAGGTTGGGGACGGCCATGAGGGCGTTGGAAATGTCGGCCAGCGTCCAGATCACCCGCAGGCCACCCACCGCTCCAACGGTTATGGCGGCCACAAATATCCAACGATAGATGGGCACCGCTTTGGGCCCGAAGAGATATTCAGCACACCGGTCGCCATAGTATGACCAGCCGAGCATTGTGGAATAGGCAAAAAAGATGAGCCCGATTCCAATGAGATAATGCCCCCAACCCGGCAGGCCAGTCTGGAAGGCATGGGCGGTGAGTGCGCCGCCATCGTGCTCGCTATGATGTGCACCGGTCACGAGAATCACGAGGGCTGTCATGGTGCAGATGATGAGGGTGTCAATGAACGGTCCGAGCATGGCAACCATGCCTTCGCGAACGGGCTCGCCTGTTTTCACCGCCGCATGGGCAATCGGAGCAGAGCCCAGCCCCGATTCGTTGGAGAAAACACCGCGGGCCACACCAAAGCGAATGGTTTCGCCAATGGCGCCGCCCACCGCCGCATGGGGCGTGAAGGCATATTTGAAGATCATTGCGAATGCTTCTGGAATGGCCTGCACGTTTAGAATCAGAATGGTCACGGCGCTGAGCACATAGAAGGTGCACATGAAGGGCACAATCACGCCCGCCACTGTGGCAATGCGTTTGATGCCGCCGAGAATCACAAAACCGGCTAGGAAGGAAAGGCTGAGCCCGGTGATCAAGGATAGCCAGCTGATATGAAATCCTTCCCAAAGGGTGATGCCTCCGGCTTGGGCGGCTTCTGGCAGCAGATAGCCCAATCCGCCCACCACCGAGTTGGCTTGCACCATGTTGCCAATGCCGAATGAGGCAACAATGCCGAAGAATGCAAAGAGCCCGCCCAGAAAAGAACCGAGCGTTTTGTTCTTCAAACCGTGTTTCAGAAAATACATGGGTCCGCCGCTGACGGAACCATCTTCATGCACGGTTCGGTATTTGACCGCGAGCGTGCAGGAGGTGAATTTGGTGGCCATTCCGACCACTGCCGTAATCCACATCCAGAAAATGGCACCGGGTCCGCCGGCCACAATCGCCGTGGCAACGCCCGCAATGTTTCCGGTTCCGATCGTGGCGGAGAGGGCGGTTGCCAATGCTTTGAAGTGGGAGACATCGCCATCTTCATCGGGGTTGTCATATTTCCCAAAAACACAAGCGATGGCATGCCCAAGGTGGCGAATCTGAATGAAGAGCAGGCGAACCGTAAGATAGAGGCCGGTTCCCACGAGAAGGGCAATCATGGTCCAGCCCCATACAAAACCTTCTACTTTATTCAGCCACTCCATGAAAATCTCCGTGTTATGTACTTAAAAGGGCAAGGGTAAGGGAGTCGTGAAGGAAGAAAATAAGCCTAAAACGCAATGCATATTGCCAAACTTATATTTTCTTAATTAATCCCACGTTAAATATAATTAAAACTACGCCGTGCGGGATCGATTGGCAAGCCAGAGGGAAAAATGATAATTGACCCTAGAAAATGGGCTGATATGCTGGCGCAATGAATTTTTCTCGTTATATCAGTATAGCGATTATCTGTGCCTGCAGTCATGCGGCATACGGAACCTACCGTGAATTCTCTGAAGAACTAAAAACGACCTCCGATCCAGAACGGGTTCATCGGCTCAAAGCCCAAATTGCCGCCGCCGCCGTGCAGCGATTGGAAACCGAGAAACTATCAAAGACCGAGCAGAAAAAACTGCGCGCCGAAATCAGGTCCTATTGCGCGGATGTTCAGTTGGGGGCCATGGATCTTTGGTATGGCAAGGCGGTCGTCACGTGGGGGCGGCTCATGCTGCTGGATGGACCGTGGCAGGACGCGCGGGCGGTCATGTTGGATCAGGCCGAGGTGCTGCAGAACATTGAGAAGAATCTCACGGCTCATAAAATCCCCATCTCCTCCATCAGCCCGGTCGCCGGCGCGCGATATCTGCTTGGCGAAACCTATCGGCTGGAATACGAAACGCTCCAAACCCTGGATCCGGCCGTGAAGGCGCTTAAACACTTTTACAACGTCTACATCAAATATGGAGACAGCCCATGGGGCGAATCTTCCCGCGAAAAGGCCGAAGCCGCGCAAGCTTTTATTGAACGCCAAGGCCGGCGGGTCCGCATTGAACTCGGGTCGCACCGCATCCCCTTTATGGCCAATCAGTTTAAGCTCGGGGCTCGGCGGATGGCTGAGGGAAAATTTAAAGAGGCCATTGAACCTCTGGAAAGGGCTATCAACTATTTTCCCGAGACGGAACAAACCATGCAGGCCCTTCACAACCTGGCGGTGTGCAAACAGGTTCTGGGTTTCGACGATGAAGCTTTGATGATGGCTGAATATTGCGTCGAGCGTTTTTCGGCCCACACCAACACACCGCGGATTCTCTTGGGGCTGGGCCGTCGGGCCATCGATGCCCATCAAGAGAAGTTGGCCTCCCGATTTTTTAATCTCTATCTAGCCGCCTTTCCGGAACACGAAAAGCGAGGGGATATCTTCTCCTGGTTTGCTTGGAAGGCCTACCAAGCGGAGGACTGGGAAAGGGCCGCGGATTTTTTCCAATCCTTGGAAATCGAGTTGCGTAAAAATGGGGAAGCTGGGGAGCGACTCGAAAAGGCGGTTTATATTCAGGCCATTCATCCGGTCGACTCGGAGCGGGTTGATGCATTCCTTGCAGAATTTCCGAGGTCTGAATGGGGAGCCTCGGCCCTGAGTAAAAAAGCACAGGCCTTGCTGGTGGCGGGCGACTTTGAGGGCGCATTCCAAACCTTGGAACAACTAGAACATACATTTTCCGATGCACCGGCCGCAAAAAATGCGTTATCCGATTTCATGGTGGCTGCCGTGGACGCCGGTCGATTCGATGTGGTCGAGCAAGTGCTCAATCGCCTCCTGTTTGGGCGAAAAGTCTATGGTTCTTCCGCCTATCTTTCTGCGGGCGATGGGTTGTTGAAGGTCGGCAAATTTGATCTTGCCGAAAAGGCCTTTGGCGCGGTGCCTCTCTCGGCCAAAAAATCCTCGGCTGAGCGCGCGCGGTTCGGCACCGCCTCCTGTCAGTTTGGTCGCCTCGATTTTGGGGTGTGTTTTCAAACCTTGGAACAACTGATCGGAAAATTTCCAACCACGGGAATGTTTTACGAGGTCCGCCTCATGCAGGCTCGTTGTCTGGTGCAACTGGGACGCATGGATGAAGCAGTTGCGGCCTATGCCGATGTTTCGAGCCGTGGGGATTATGCGGTGACGTTTGAAATGGCCGGGGTGCTGGCCGATGCGGAGCAACGGCTGGCGGCGTATCAGCGCATCGCATTGCTGGCCGATCCCGCCCGCTCTGAAAATCGACCCCTCATCGCCGACAGCATTCTGGCCAGTCTACCCATCTGTATGGAATTGGAAAAGTTTGAGTTGGCCCTCCGGTCCTGCGAACAGTTCGAGGCGCTATTTCCCGAACATGGAGCCTTTCAGACCCTTGTGAAATATCGAACGGAGGCGGCCCATGCATTGGCGAATTAGCCTCCTTCTTCTTATCATGAGCGGTTCCGTGCAGGCTGCCTATGTGGTGAACAATGCTGGGAGGCAAATCCACGGCACCCACATTTCGGCGACGGCCGCCGGCGACATCACGCTCACCATGTCCTCCGGGCAAACCATGACCTTCCGAAAGGGGCAATATCGTTCTGCCACGGCGGATCGGCCGAAGGAGCTGGCCCGTGCCGCACAATGGTTGCAACAGGGGCAGAGCGAACAGGCGCTTCCGCTGTTGAAGAAGGTGAAAGAGCGCTATCGCCATCTCGCGTGGGACCAAATGGCCATTCAGCAACTGGCGGATTTTTATTTGGAAAGCGGGCAGTTTTTAGAGGCGGTTGCCGCGTTCCAATCCTTGGAAGATCAGAGTCGGCCTTCCCATCAAAAAAAGCTCCGGGAAGCCCTGATGAAATGTGGCGATACCGCAACCGTCTTGATCGGAATTAATGAAGACATTGCCCGCGGCACACGCACGGCTGCGGCACAGGCCTATTTGATGCGCGGCAAGCTGAAGCAGGCCAATGGCGACTCGGAAGGCGCGCGGCGTGATTGGCTGAAAGTGTACACTTTTTTCAAAGCGCAGAAGGAATCGGCCGCGCAGGCCGAGGAGTTGCTGAGGTTGATGCACGATTTTCCCTCAGAGAGCTCCGAGCAAGCAAAGGCCGATTCGATATGATCTTTGCGCTCTTTTGCGGCGATGAATTTATACGGAGAAGTAGATATGAAAAGGTTGATTGCAGTGGTGATGCTAATGGTGGCGAGTACGGTATTTGCGCAGGAGCCGGAGATTGTGAAAAGCGCGGCGGTGCAAGCGGCGGAAGACGCGCCTGAAGAGGTTTCTGGTTTTATGGATGTGGTTAAGGGCGGCGGGGCTTTAGGAATCGGTTTGTGGCTGGGGCTGGCCGGGCTATCCATGGTGGCCGGAACGCTCATCGTGGATTCGGTGCTCCATATCCGAATTTCAAAAATAATTCCGAGCACACTGGTCTCGCTGGTGCACGAAGCCATTGAAGAGGGCAGCCTGAAAAAAGCGGCCCAACGGTGTCGAGATGTTCCGGGGCCCTATTCCAATATTCTGTTGGCAGGATTTGAAAATATGGAAGACGGTTTTGATATCGCGCAGGATGCCATCGGCATTGCGGCCGATATGGAAAGTGAAAAGATGCTGCAGCGGGTGAATTATCTGAACGTGGTGGGCAATCTGGCTCCCATGCTCGGGTTGCTGGGAACGGTGCAGGGGATGATTCTTGCCTTCGCCACACTGGGAACCACATCGGGCGCGGCCAAGAATGCGCTGTTGGCCATTAATATTTCGCAGGCGCTTTATACCACCGCTGCTGGGCTATTGATTGCTGTGCCGGCCCTCGGCTGCTACTTCTTTTTCCGTAACCGCGCCGCCAAGGTCATCCTCACCATGGAGAGCCTAACGATGGACGTCATGAAGGGATTGAGGAAGGGCGCTCGCAACTTGAAATGAATACGCGATTCAACAGTCAGAGTAGCGGCATTAATATGACGCCGATGATCGATGTGGTCTTTCAGATGATCATCTTCTTTGTCTGCACGGCTCAACTGGAGCGCGAGCAGTTTTCGGAATGGATCACGCTGCCCGGTGCGCCTCATGCGCCGGAGATGGCGCAGGAAAAAGATCCGCGTACCATCACCATTGAGGTGGATGAAAATGGGCGGGTGAGCATTGGCCGCACGCCATTGAGTATTTCCAAACTTCGGAAGGTGCTGATCAAGACCGTTGCTGATTATGGAGTGTACGGGCCAACGATCCCGATCCAGATTCGGGCGGATACGATGGCGCAGCATGCCAGTGTTCGCAAGGTCATGGAGGTGTGCACCGCGTCGGGGCTCTATCAAATTGCATTGATTGCGGTGAAGGATTCGGTGGAATGAGGCGTAAAAATCGGAGACCTTTGACGCCCCCTGCCGGCGATATTGACGTTTCAATGACGCCGATGATTGATGTGGTGTTTCAATTGCTGATCTATTTTTTGGTGACGTTTAGCGCGGCGGATGTGCTGGCCTTTCTGGATATTTCACGCCCAGCTCCCGATATCGAGCAGTCGATGCCGCCCGCAGATATGATTCGTATTGCCGTATTGAAGCAGGGCTTTGCGATGAATGGCCGCCCTGTTTCAGACGAAGAATTGGAGGGGCTGATTCGGCAGTTGGCTTTGGTGAGTACAAAGCAGACGGTGCTGGTGAATTGCGAGGAGCAATCGTTGCATGGCCGTTTGATTCAGGTGCTCGACCTGTGCGCTTCACATAAACTGACTCAAATTTCGGTGATGTCGAGCCCATGAAATCCGGAGGAATACACCAGAAATATGGAAGGATTCGGATCAGTGGGCCGGTGATCTCGGTGCTGATTCATGGGATCATTTTTGGGGGGCTGGTGAAGAGGCTGGCTTTTCATGTTCCGGAAAAAGAAACGGCCATTCATGTTCGGGTGGTGAAGGAGCAACTTCGAGCATTGGATCCGATTGAGCAGCAAGCAGAGCCGCAGGATGCTGTGGAGTCGGATGTTTTAGAGGCTCCGGAAGATTGGGCCGAGAAACTTCCGGACGATGGGTTGATGCTGGATTCAATGGTGGAGTCGGAATTGGATTTAAGGGGATTGGATTCGGTAGCCGAGATGGAGAGCCCGCTCATTCTGAAGGGATTGATGGTGGGCCGTTCTAAACGGGGCCGAAAAAAGCTGCTGCGGGAGTTTGGCGGACGGTATGGCGGGCAGGCCGAACAGGCCGTGCTGAAAGGATTGGATTGGTTGCAGGCGTGTCAGAAAGACGACGGCTCTTGGGGCGTAAGCAAGAGTAAGAGCATGACCGCGAAGCAGGAACGGGTCCGGCTAACGGGACTCGCCCTCCTGTGCTATCTGGCCCATGGAGAAACCGCGCAGTCGGCGACCTACGGACCAACCGTTCGTCGGGCCATTCAATATCTGTTGGGGGAGCAAGACGAAAAAACAGGCCGGTTTGTTCCCTTTTCGAAAACGATTGGATCGCATGATGATATCGGGGTATATGGCCACGCCATTGCCACCTATGCGTTGTGCGAGGCCTACGGGATGACTCGCATGCCGATGCTGAAGGAGCCCGTTGAAAAAGCGGTGCAGGTGATCTTGGACGGGCAGCAGAAAAAAGGGGGGTGGGACCATCGCTATCAACACGCCAAATGGAGCGATCTATCCGTGGGCGGTTGGCAGGTGCAAGCCTTGCGCGCGGCTCTGACGGCTGAGGTGAAGAGGGCTGGAATTTTACAGGCCTTGAAACAGTCGGTTTCATTCGTGCAGGGTATGCACGCGGGCGAAGGAATGTTCTATTATCGATTGGGTAATAAAAGCCCCAATGGCGATTTAGATTATATGACCGGTGTGGCCGTGCTTTGTATGCAACTGGCCGGTAGCAATCAGGTGGCGGAGGTTAAAATGGGTCTGAATTATCTAAAGAATGTGGAGTGCACGGACTGGAACGAGGGCTGGGAAAAGACCGAAAAGAACAAGAGTTTTAACATTGCCTATGAATGGTATTACAACACCCAGGCAATCTTCCAAAAGGGCGGTTCCAAATGGGCGAGTTGGAATAATAAATTTGCACCCATGTTGATTGAGGCACAGGATGCTTCCGGGGCTTGGAAGCCGCCCTCCGAATCGGAAGAGACCCTTTCTAAAGACATCATCTACACCACCAGCTTTTGCACGCTTTCGCTTCAAGTCTACTACCGCATCCTGCCTTCCTTTAAAAAGGTGGGCCTGACCGACCGACCGTTTGAATTCGAAAACGAGGTGAATATTATTGTGTACTAAGAGGTCGTTCGTTCGAGGGATGATCCCAATGTTTTATCCCTCAGGAACCGCTCTGCTTTAGTTCCCGGCGCTACAGACGAGATTGATGGCGGAGAGAAGGCCGACGACCCACATGACCGGAGAAATCTTTTTGAAGTCGCCTGAGAAAACCGCAATTAGAATGTAGGACAGGAATCCAAGGGTCAGCCCGGTGGCAATGCTGAAGGTCAGCGGCATCAGGACGATGGTCAGGAAGGCTGGAACGCCTACTTTTAGATTCTTAAAGTCGATTTCCTTAATATTTCGGAACATATAGACCCCCACAATGATGAGGGCTGGAGCCGTTGCAAATGAGGGAACGGTCCCAATGAGCGGTGCGAGGAAAAGGGCGAGCAAGAAAAGGGTTGCGGTGACCACCGAAGCCAGGCCGGTGCGAGCGCCATCGCCGATGCCGGATGCGGATTCAATATAGGTGGTGGTCGTGCTGGTGCCGAGCAAGGAGCCCGCAATCGTGGCGACGGCATCGGCTTCGAGAACCTTATCGATTTTTTTAATGGTGCCGTCGGGTTTCACATAGCCCGCTTCGTAGGAACACGCGACAATGGTGCCGATGGAATCGAAGAGATCCACAAACATGAACGAGAAGATCGCGCCGATTAGTCCCCACTGTAGCGCCGCCATGATGTCGAGCTTGAAAGCAATGGGGGCAATGCTGGGTGGAGTAGAGATCCATTGCTCCGGCATGCTGACCTCGCCGAAGAGGATACCCAGGAGGGTGGCAAAGACGATGCCCAATAAAATGGCCCCTTTAATTTTTCGCACTTCCAGCACAGTGATCACCACAAGCGAGACCAGGCCAATGAGAACCGGAGTTGTTAAGGGGCCCATGGAAACGAGGGTGGCAGGACTATTCACGATGAGTCCAAGGTTTTTCATTCCAATAAAAGCAATGAACAAACCGATGCCGGCGGCCGTGGCAATGCGTAGCTCAATGGGAATGGCCGTGACCACTTTTTCGCGAATACCCACCACGGTGAGAATCAGAAAGGCAATGCCAGAAATAAAGACTACGCCCAGCGCAGTTTGCCAATCGAGCCCCTGACCCATCACGAGGGTATAGGTGAAGAAGGCATTCAGTCCCATGCCGGGGGCCATGGCAAACGGGACGTTTGCCCAGATCCCAACCAAGAATGTGCCAAGAGCTGCCGCCAGACAGGTGACTGTAATCAGCGCAGGTTTATCCATGCCGGCTTCGCTTAGAATCATAGGATTCACGAAGATGATGTAGGCCATGGTCAGGAAGGTCGTCATCCCTCCAATGATTTCGGTTTTAACATCGGTTCCGTGTTCTTTGAGTTTAAAAAAGCCAGTCATGGGTTTCTCCCTGATTCAACGATTAGAAGTGGTATTTAACGATGCCGCTGATGGCGTGTTGGGTGGTGGCATTCGGAAGGTCGTATTTGTTCTTCCAGTAGTCATATTCTACGCCGGCGAGTAACGAGCGGGATTTCATGCCAAGAAGAGTTCCGATATCAAATTTAAACTGGGGGCAGATATGGAGGTTTTTTGTGCCGTCTCCAAATACCCAGTCAATGAAACCATCGCAGATGAAGGCGGATTTTCCCACCGGTACGGTGAATTTCCAAACCGGAGTGATCTGGAAGGACTGAACCTCACTGGCTCCGGAATTAAACCGCCGATAGGCATTCAGCTGAAAAAAATCAAACCCGGGAATATTGAGATCCACCCCCGCACCAACCAAATAGTTTTGCAGGCCAAAATCATCGCCGTTGAGTTCGCCGTATTCGTAGCAGATGGCCACGAGCCAATCTTTCACGAAAAGTGCGGAGAGGTCGGTGTCGAGTACTTTTCCAAGGCTGATACGCGGTGAAATTTCTCCGTAAAATGACATCTTGCCATTGGCGAAAGAAGTATCCCCATCATAATAAATAGCATCGTGAAACCAGAAAAAGTCGCCCCATTTCCAGCCGTTGGCATGTTCGATGGTCAATGTTTGCTGGGTTTCAGGATCAACCTCAAAGCCCGTGCCATAAAGGCCGGTAAAGCTGGTATCGGTCCACTGAATGAAATCACCGGCGAAAGAGGCGGTCGTGGCCGCGGTTAATAATACGGAAATAAGAATTCGTTTCATTGTATATCCTTTGTTTTGTCCATAACTCTTTGATGGAATGGCCAATGATTAGTCCTGATTTGAAAAGCAGGTATTATGCGGAAGCGGGGGCTGACCCAAAGCTTTAAGTTTAAAAAATCGTAATGCTTCGTATTTGGTTTGAGGCTGATGAGGTATTTAAAGAAACACATCCCCTTGTTTATTCATCTAAAAAGACGTACAGTTCGCACGGAAATAGGGGATGCGACTGAAGCGGGGCGGGGGGACTCCAGTCAGGTTAAAGAATCTGGATGGCAGGGATAGGGTCCTCGGTAAAAAAGGGATCGGTTTTGGGGAAGAGCCTCGGTGGCGATACATTCCCGCTCGCATGGTTCTGAAAGGGGCGGGCTTAGGATGAAATCATGAAAAAGGGGAACAGGATCAATGATTAGAAAAATTACCATTTTACTCAGTTTCATCAGCGCCCTTCAGGGGTTTGGCGATGGAGATGCTTTATATAGAAAGGGGGCGGCCGCCTTCAAAAATAACCCGATCCATGCCTTGGAATTTTTTGAGCAGGCCGCGACTGCGGGGAATGTATCGGCCATGGTTGGAGCCGGGCATTGCTATGAAACCGGAACGGGAGCGGCGATCGATTATGCCCAAGCGATCCGATTCTATGATTTGGCCGTAAAGCAAAACTCGCTTAAAGCCTGTGAAGGGCTGGCCCG
>JBAHZU010000105.1:0-20562 GCA_037132875.1 Pontiella sp. | reverse complement strand
ATTCCATCCGAAGCGCACCCGCCTCCGGATAATGAGTCATAACCTTCGGACACATTTCCCATAACCACACCAAATTATCAAAATATTCCTCTTTCGATATCAACCACTCCCGCCTACTCCCAAACCACTCTGCGGGATTATGTCCTAACGCCAAAGCATGCCCCAATCGATCCCCGCGCCGCATCTCGCAGAACGTCACCGAGTTCATTGCGAGCAATCACGTACAGGCCATTGAAGCTCTTTCGTAAATCCACAGGTTCGGTGGCCAATACCACCTTCAGGTTTTGATTAATGTGAAACATCGTCGACTCCTTTAGTTAATGAAGGCGCCAATAATATCTCATTTATGGAATCCGGCTAGTGGGCCGATTCTCGGTCGCTTACGGTCATTCGGCAGAACCGGGAGATCAAACGCCGAACTCGAGTATCCGGACTTTTTCCGAACGAGGCCTCGTTGCGAAGGCTCGTCAGTGCGATTTTAATGGAAGTAAGTGAGGACTGGGAATCAGCCGATAAGGCCTATTTGAAATTGAAGACTAACTGATGCAGTTGTTTGGAATTACAGAACGAGTGTTGCACTACCGAACAAATCCCGGGAAAATCTACCATGCTACCTTTTTATTTTCTTCACTCAGCCTTATTCGAATCCTACGGAATCCGAAAGTAACATTCTTGCGGATGAAAGTAGCCTTTCTTATTCTGCCATTTCTTGCTGTTATTATTCCAGTCCAGACAAACAACAACCTCTTTTGAAACTCGGAGGTAGTTATCATCGGGCCCCTTCCAATTGGAACTGGCCGGACCACAACAGTTCACTACCACATCTCCAGATACATTATGCGCCAGTAGTTCTTTCGCTCCACGATTTCCATGATGCCCAGATTTAATGAATTTATATTGCTTATCATTTAATGTATTAAGCGTCAGCATCTTTTTAATAGTCTGGTCGTGAGCATCGCTTAAGAACAGTCCGTCATTCCCCGGTTCTCCAATCTCAAAAATTAGACTATGATTGTCGATCGACGGTTTATATTTCTTGTAATATAGATGCCTCGGAGAAGACCATTTCAATGCACTAAACTCAGCACGGGATTCGTTTCGGGTCAAAACAGTATTAATCGTTGTTATAGCCTGATCGACTTTTTCTGAAGAAAGTTCATCTCTCTGGGGATTGCCTGGAGAGGTGCCATAAAACCGTTTTAATATGGCTTGAATCTCCTCTGCCTCATCACTTAGAAAATTATCTGGCAATCCATTTTTATCCAGATAAGCTGACCACTTCTTTTGTAGCTCATCCTCATGGCCCTGCGACGGCTGAGGCTGGCCCTGCGACGGCCGAGGCGGCCAAAGAATTTTATTTGGTACGTCCCAGGATCTAACCTGATCACCAGCACAAACGCACCACAGTTTTTTGCAAACCGAAGCCATCACCGGAGCGGCCAACAACCAGTGTTTTGCATGCGCAGCGATGATGCTGGAATCGGAATAATACCGATAAAGAAGGAGTGAGTATTTTATCAGAATTCCGCCCAATGCATCCAAATCGGACATCGCAAACCAGGGGATGTATCCATTTTCAAATACATTTTTACATGCGTTATCGTAAAGCAATTTAAAGCCGTTAAAATGGTCTTCATGGGCATGCGAGAGAACTGCATCAACCTTGCGGCAGCAAATCGGCGGTTTCATGGGGACACAACATCCCCCTAGCATACTGGAAGGACAACAGCAATTGTGTGTCCTCTTGGCATGACGAGAACGACCAAAATCGCGAACTATGCCGCCTCCATTATCCAATTCTATGAAAATGGCTTCACCGTGGCCCACATTGTAGAACGTCGTCTGCATCATGCTTTAAATCCCAACTCTTCCAACGCCTGGAACAACTTTTTTGACTGATTCTTCAGCTCGACACGCCCGACCTGCCACGCCTCAATCACCTGCCTGCGGATTCTCTGTTCGGAATTGCGGAATAACACCCCATGCGGCCAGAGCATCTCCGCCCGACCCATTTTCGGATTCAGACTCTTAAAAATCTGTTGGAAGAAGGCATAGTCGGCACAGCCTTGCGGCGGCACACCATACTTATTGCGCTCATACGGATCGGAACTGAATTTGGCCCGGCCCCATTTTTTAATCGAATACGGTGGGTTGGCAAAGATGACATCGAACCGCGTCAGCCGATCGCGTTCCAGCTCCTGTAATGCTGCACTTTCTCCTGACATAACACCCCTTCAAATTCAGTTGGCGCAAACCACAATCAGCTCACGCCACAATAATCGAAACATGATAGAGTTCTGTGCCTTCTTCAGCAAGTGAAACCACTTTGAAAGATTGCGTGGGCAATAATGCGATGACTAATAATCAACCTAAGCGTTAAGCTTTCGTTTTATTTTTTTTACACAACCATCCATATCCTCATCTAGCTGATAAACCCAGAAACGACAAACCTCCCAGCCACAACCCATCATCTGCTCATCTCGCCATATATCATCGTCTTTGCGGCCACCGCCAGCGGTTCGATGGTAAGCCTCTCCATCCACTTCGATATCCAACTTTATGGGTGAAAGGACTGCCAAATCCAGAAACCGTCCTGCTACTGGATATTGAGGAATCGCTTCAATCCCTGCATCGATCAACGCTTCATGGAGTTTCTTCTCCCAAGGCGAATCATAGAGTTGCTCATCATTCTCTGATTTTATTTGCGCATGAACCGCCTTATTAGCACATTTTTCAATAAACGAAATATCGCATGAAAGAGCCCAATCCAGATTACCTACCATTCGCAGTGCAGCACGGGCACGAGTTACCGCTACGTTAAATAAGTTGCCGTCTTTGGTAATGAAACCGCGGCTGCCATCAGGCATATCCGGCCCACAGCATAGACTGAAGAACATGACGTCTCGTTCATCGCCCTGGAACCCATGTGCCGTATCCACATTCAGCTCAGTCTTCTTAATAAATGAAAGCCTGAGCTGCTGATGAATTTCATCTGATAAACGTTGCTTTTGAACCTTAAACGGAGTGACCACTCCGATCGTCCCCTCAAAACCTAATTTCTCAAGCTCCAGGAGCTCCTTGATGATATGTTCCCGCTCTTCAGGAACATGAACACCGCCCTGACCTTTTCCCGGCCTCAACGTTTCGCCTACTACATCATCCCAATGAATACCTGTTTTCCCCCGCACCGAGTGTTTAAAGCGCTGTGGATCAGTTCGAACCAGGAGTGCTGATTGATAGAATGATTCGCTAGCAAAAGTGGCGATATCAGGATGTGACCGAAAATGCTCTCTTAGTGCCACATAATTAGATCCGGGCACTGAAGAGCGCACGCAATCGAACAAAGAGTTCACACGATAACTAAAACGCTGAAGATCATTATCAGTTAACTGGTGTGCTGTCAGGAGGTCGCGATCTGATTGAATCTGTAGCTGAGCGACGTGCTGCAACTGCATGGGGTCCCCCACCACTATCGCTCTCTTACAACGAACTAATAGAGGAATGGATGAAGCGATATCACACTGACTGGCCTCATCAACAATGAGAAGATCGAAACAGCCCGGAACAAGGGGAATCGTACTTTTCATTGACTGACTGGTACTTGCCCACAACGGAAATATTTTTTGAATAGAAGCGCTCTGTTCTAAAAAAGCTGCATTCAGTCTGGTCTGACCAAATGTTTGCAATGCACTTCGTAGAGCACTTAGCCCCTTTCTTTCATCATCATTGATAACAAGGGCACCCCGAGCGATTTGATCGATGCATTTAGATAAGTAGGTTTTAACCTGCCCTCGATACTCTCTGCCGGTTTCATTCAGCTCATTGCGGTCTGGCAGATGCTTCAACTTTAGATCAATTTCGACAAGCTCTCTCTGAAACTGGAAATACTCTGACCACAGGAGGAACGCATCCCAAATTGCATTGTCTGCATGCTTATAGGTATCCAATATTTCAGCACACAACGCTGAAGCTTCATTGTATCTACTCGCAGTAAATATTCGACTCATCCATTTTTTTAATCCAGATGATTGCCCAATAGAAAATAAAGATTTAAGTTCTTTGGGAGATTGAGAGCCAACCACCTTTTGAATTTCATCACCGACAAGGTCTGACCTCCACATCATCGGGATACGTGATTTAACTTGCTCCCGTTTATCTGCCACATTCTCCCGTTCTTCCTTTTGTCTGATGATTACTGCCAAGTCTGCCCGATTCAGCTCTCTAGCCTCAATAGCAGATTTAAGATAACCAAGTTGTTCTTCCAAATCAGAACTATCTTCAGAAAACGGGCGATTGAGTAATTCCTGCAGCAGTTGATGTAAAGGTTGTCGAGCCGTCCAGTCCTGCCGGGCTGATCGAACCACAAGAGGTCCGTTATCGGATAGCTTATTCAATGGAATCTCTACAGCATCCAATGCTCGGTGATTTTTGCTGGCAAATAAAACCGATCGATTGCGAAGGGTCATATTGACCATGATATTCCGAACGACCGCTGATTTGCCGGTTCCAGGCGGCCCTGTCACTGCTGCCATCGGCAGGTTGAGAGCCATCCGGACGGATGACTCCTGAAGTTCATTTAAAGGGTCAATACCCGCAACATAGGAATTGGGAAGCAACTGAGGCTCATCCTCAACATGTTGTTTATTTTTCAGTTCTTGATGAGAAAATAGAGACGCCAATGCAGTTTGATCTAACTGCTCATCCGAAACATCATTTGCAATGTACCTGAGTTCGCTCATCAAACTCTTCGTGTATTTATACCTACCTCCAACAGATAGAATACACGTATTATAGATTCCCGGTTCAGCACTTTCCCAATCCGGAGTACTGCATGAATCTAGCCTGATTGATCCTTGAAGTTTGTCCCCCAGATATCGTCCAATCTTTTCTGCTAGAACTCCTACCCGCCTCTCCCCCCGAACCGAGTCTTCATCTTCGTCTGCATTCAGTATTCCCAAATAACGAAGTAACGCATTCCTGTCATCTGGTTTCCGGAAGCGATCATCTAACCATTTCTGATTAGGCATAACCACGCCGTCTTGCTCCATGAGCAAACTATGATCACCATCTGTAGCCTTTACTGGTGTTAATAAAATTGGCATCAGCCAGCGATTACCCGTCCTGGTTTCCACAAGTTCAACAGGATACCCAATATATAGTGATTGGTTTTCACCTCGCTGCATTCGGTTACGCTGAAAGGCGGCTTGTTCTTCCAGAAATTGAGGTATTGCAACGGGATTTCCCGCATGTAGCCTGTCCCACTGAATATTAGATTTCAACCCAACCCACGTGTCGTTCTCACTTTCGAAGTAGGCTCGTACCTGGGGCATCTCAGTGTACTCGATGCAATCCAGATAATAATCTACCAGACGCCTGAATGTTGCCCAGCGTCCCTTCCGAGCTGTCGGACCTGCTCCAGCAAATGATTCGTCTAATCCAGGTGCTGTATATATCTTTTGGTCACCACTCGCAGAGTTAGGTTCTGGAATTGTTGGCTGAGTTGTTCCCTCTGGGGTAGCGACAACAGAAGGTGGAGACTTTACAAGCTTCCAGTTTAATCCTTCCAGCTGAACAGCACCTTGTTCTTGTAGTTCCCCAAGGGCACTGGAAACTTCATATTCTTTAACATCCTCATTCACATGAATAGATACTAGACGATAGACCTCATGCGTTGTCAGAGGAAATCCCTTCTCCGCAATAACTCGCCAGCAAATATCTTGAAGATTATTTTTCATTACTTGCCAATATCTTGATGTCACCCAAAGTTGCCTCTGCCTTCAGAACCTTGAGCATAGATTTTGCCATATCTTTTTGTCTGCTCATTCCAACTCTGCTGGCATATTCAAACATTTCCATCCACTCATCCCAACGCTTGCTGCCTAATGCCAGAAAACTATCATCAAAGCGGCGACGCTTTAATAAATGGGGAGCAATATAAAGGCAGTTATTATACTTAGGACCTCTTCTTGTTGATTGATAGTACATTAAACCAATGACATATTTCTCAATCGTATTAATTTGAGTACCCGAAATGTATTCACAGCGAAGAGGATCAACTCGAAACCGAATCATATCTCGGAAAGCGCGCACCCAGTTATTATTGCTATCCAATTCATAATCCTTTTTAAGAGTTCGGATTTTAGCCGCGAACATATCGACAAAGATCTGAATGTGCTCTTTTTTAATAAAGGCCTTGCCTGCAACTTCCAAATCACATGACATTTCAGAGCCACGCTTTATTCTTTTCACTGCCGCATCAATGGCGCTCTGAGGGCATGCTTCATACATCCACCCCGCCAACCGAATTAGTTGTTCATTCTTTGGTGATAATTCGATCGCATCACCGAGGTTATCCGACAACTCCTTAAGAACGTCAGGTATAACAAATCGGTTAAAGCTGTCAGTGCTGGCAATCTTACCGTCATACTGATAGGCCTTTTTAGCAGAGTCTTGCAATGTCCACTGACGGATGTCTTCTCGGAAATTAACAATCGTATAAGGCAAATCTCTTTTCGGGCAGTAATCTCCCAACAACTCAGCAACACGTCTAAAATCGGATAATCCACCTGTTGTTACTGTTGAATGGATATTCGCAACGCCGGGTGGCCAAGCATACTTTGGTGTTTTTGGGGGGGGGCCTTCCTCCATCGTACGCCAGTTAAGTTTTGTCTCGAAAAAGCCAGAGCGAACAGAGCGAACAAGAGCTGTCGCAAAACCCTGCCCGGGCCGCACCTCAGCAGTAATTACAACATTTTCATTACTCTCTACTTTTTCTCTTAGATTGGCCGAGATCTGTCGATTTTCAAGCTTCTTACCAAATTCACGGCCTAAGATTAGAGTTAATGTATCCTGTCCTGCAGGGATATAAAATTCCGTGATAGGTTCCTCTGTCGTAGCTACCTGACCAGCTTCAACAGTTAGCCCCTCAATGAGAGTCTTTTTAGAAATCAAAGGATCCCAATACTCGTCATGTCCCATGTAGTAAATCACGATAGGCGCTATACGATCACGATATGTTGGCAGGCCTTGTTGCAGCTGATGCGCCACGAGCTTCGCGCCATTAACTGTTGCGCTGCCACTGGTACAATCAAAAATGTCGTAGCCGTCATATTGATCAAGAGCGCGCGCTGCAAGGGATACACCACCAACAAGAAGACCTGCCAAAGAACCGTCAGCTATAGTGCCGAGACAATCTCGATCACGTTTATTAAACTTATTTGCATGACGAATAATTTCAGAATTCAGCGAGTCCGTATCAAGTGAGCAATCATAGGTTGTTGCTGTCAACCTTCCCGTCCATTCCTTAACTTCGGTGCATGCTCTCCGCAAATCATCTATGAAACAGTTAAGCCTCGAATCACTTAAAAGTTGCTCGATCAGGTCCCCTGAAACCAATTCAAACCATACATTTGATAGATCAGCCTTACCCACCCCAATAGCATATGCAGCTAATAAACTTAATCCGTCAACCGCGAGACCACTGCTGTGTTCCGTATGATCACGGACAGGTATAAGAACGTCTTCAGTTCCCGAAGGAACTCTCCGTATTTCTACCGGACAAAATTCCCATCGATCCAGTCCCATTGATAAAACCCATATAAAACCACAACTGCCGTTATTGTGATTAACTATCGTAAACTCATTTGAGTTCTGTCTATCACACCAGTCAGAAGCAATGGCTATGGGACGGGGCAATAGATGAATGGATGTTGTGCCTCCCAGTCTATCCAACAAGGCTTGTTGGGCCCCTTCTCCAAGATCATCCGGTACGACAAAGCACAGCTGCTCAATAGAAGAAACATCATTAATGCAGTTCTTTGCTACTTCATAAATAATGTCTTCAGCAGAAAATGAAACTTTAGACCGTTCATCTATTGGGTTCGGTTGCCAGAATATCTGACGCTGAAAAGGCTGGTAGTTATCCCAGGCCAAATTCCGAGATTCAAAAGGTGATAGGTAACGCCATGCCTCAGCTACGGACACCCTCCCTTTACCAAATTTAACATCGTTACTGTATGGGATCTGACATTCAGGCGGCCATGACAAACCTGCACCTCTGCGGTGTTGCTTGGCCATATCACCGACAAGAACCGGTTCATCCTGAACCATGGGTAGAATTACACTTGGAAACCAGTTTGCGTCCGGACAGGAACTGGATTGGACAACAGCATTTGTTAAGTCTATCCCCACAGCCTTCATACCAAACCTCTAGCTGCTTCAAGTGCTATTTCTATACCTGCTTCGATATCTCCAAAATAACGATGAGCATCCATAGGAATGGAAATACCAACACACATGGATTTACCCTCCCCAATCTGCTCAACATGAGGCTCTTGCTCACTCGTGGAAAGATCTGCGGCGATGACAAGTCCAACCCATTGTTCTCGATCAGACACTGAACGGTCCATGCTAACCCGAGCTTGCTGAATCATTTCCTCCAGACTAATAGACGAGGGATCCTGCAAAGCATACCAGATTGCTACACCCCGTTCCCCAAACCAAAGAACCTGATCGCAACCACAGCCACCAATTCGATCGAAATCAGGAAAAGCATTACTTTCCTTCCAGAGATTGGACCAGCCAACCGTATTAACATCCATAGAATCATAGAGGTATACCGGACCTTCAAATGGGCCAGGAGCTCGGTATGGCATGAGCCACTGCCCAGACAACCCTTCGTTACGGTATACTGGAGTGGATACCAATAGTTCCTTCCACATCCCCGTCAGAAATCCATGAAAGATTTGTCGACCGGATTCAGCCCAGAGTACGCGTTGCCAAGTCCAGGCATCTTCAAATACCTGATCCTCACGTCTGATGGCCAAATAGGTTTCCCATATAAATTTATAACGGGGTTCAAATTGAAGTGGATAGTTAGGTTCAGATGGAAGTTCCTGAAGGAAATCTACATCAGCAAATGTTAGCCGACTCATCCAGTCTTGAAGCGAGGTCAAAAGTTTCTTCACAAGAGTATGCCGCTGACTATCTGCGAAGCGACTGTTTCGGCCTAACCATTCACCGGCCATCGCGCTCATCCGCATTATGACCCAAAGTGCAATGCGATTTTCCAGTGTATCAATATTTTCTCTTCGCAATACTGACTGCAGTTGTTGCTTCGGTCCTGCTTTTTCAAGAGCATTTCGGCCTGGTCGATGCGCATAGTTTCTGATGCATGCAGAATCTAATTCCTGTATTCGTCCTATGGGAGTATCAGCACGATAACGCTCTAGAACTCGACGAGGACTTTGAGTAATAAGATCCAATGCATGAATCAACGCAAAGTTGTTAGCAAGGCGAACGATTAAAGAAATTTCAGGTTCATCAGAGTCGGCATGGATCCACTCGCGCCGAACAGATTCCCATGACCGCCGGACGGCGCTACCATAACCCGCCTCAAATTCTCCCAGCTCATCATCAGGATGACTCAGTTCGAAATACCTTAATAGTTGCCAGAACAACCATTTATCGCGAGTTTTCACTTCAACCCGGTCGTCTTCTTTGGCTTTACCACGCCGAGGCCGAGGCATTAATTTCGTCTGGGTTATTTCGATATCCACTAGTGATAGCGAATCAGATTTTTCCTGAGCATCCTGACCTGGCGTACTAGTTTGCGGTAGGTCATAAGCTTGGCACCACGAACCTTTATTAAAGAATGGAAATCCCACTTTAGGAAGTTCCAACGATCCTAAACGAACTTCTCGCCCTATATCAGAGAGAATAATACGCGCAGATCCCCGACCATCTACTGAAAAACAATCAGCAGGTGCCCCATCACCCCAAGGGTGCTTACGTAAGCCTACAAAACCATTAACCCTCACAACGGTCCACACCTCGCCAGATAAAGGAGTTCATGCCTCGAGAATGGTTACTTTGACGACCAACTTCAAAGGCAGTTGCAAGAACCGGATCCTCAAGATCTGCGAGAATAGACGATAATTTTGCAAAGGCATCGTGATGCTCATTGACATCCAGACCTCTGAGCTTCGGAAGGATTCGCTGTTCAACCTGATCAGCCAGCGCTATTTTTTCTCGTCCGTTAACCCACTCTGGATAACTTAAAATATAGTTGCTGATCGCTTTACCAACACGGTGTGCAAATGGTTTTCCTGTCATATCAAGAACCTCATTTAATTCCTCGATAACCTTGATCGTATCAGCCGTTGGAGTTCTATTCCCAAGGTCAGTCCACTTCATCCAGGTTTCTCTTGGCAAGAAACCATCAGGCCCGTTCACAGCACCTGGTGTGCCCAATGCCTGATTGGTCTGAAGCTGTTTGGGTTTCCCGAAACGTAATACGCACGAACGGTCCAGTACCTTGTCAGAAAGATTCTGAGTAGACTCATCTTCATTCATCGTCCCAACGAATAATATATTTCTATCGGGATAGAGACGAACCTCATCTAAGTCCTTACTACCATGTCCCATTTCCAGTGCGATCTCAACCTTCTGACGATCGGTCAGGTTAAATGGATTTACATCGCGTCTGATTTCTAATTTAGAAAGAAATTCACTGAAGTAGTACTCCACTCGAGCAAGATTCATCTCATCCAGAAGAACTAGCATCATCTGATCTTTTAAATCCCCGCCTTCAGCCAGCTTATTATACCGTTCAAATTGAACCATTGCTCTTGCAAGTTCAGTCGACTTGTACTTTTGCTCCATATAGTTATAGAAGCCGAACATATCTTGAGGACTATCCCAACGAGGTTGCACTGCGAGTCCAAGGAAATGAATTCCCATTGCATCTGAATAGGCCCGAGGAAGGAGGCTCTTACCCGTTCCTGAAATACCAGATAAAACAGTAATCGGAGATATATCAGCGACCTTCAACGCCGTATGGAATGCGTTCAACGTGCGACCCGCAAAGACCAGACCTCTATTCTGAAGAGATTTGGAAAGGTCATGCATCCTGGATTCTTCATTTGCAGAACTACTAACTTTCGGAATGTTTTTAAACTCAAAAACAGGGTTCCACAAATCACCCATGGGGTCATCAGCATCATCAACACCACCAGCATTCCGGTGATCAGCCTTAAGCGCCTCGAGGTGCTTCGTACGAGCCTCAATTTCTTTTTCCAGCGACTGAGACTCCCCCTTTAAGGCACTATACTTCTCAGTCATTTTATCCAGGTCTTTTTTGACCTCATCGTGACTATTATTGAGGTCTTTCCGTTTAGCTTCTACACGGATTATATCTCCTGTTACAAGATCATGCCGCTGCTTCAATGCTGCCAATTCTTGTTGCGCCAGAGGGATTTCAGATTGAACGTCAGAATACTGCCCCTGTAACTTATTCACCTCTTCGGTATGTCGCTCGACAAGAGTTTTTCCCTCCAGCACAGCCTCTTTAATTAATTTCTTTTCGCCTTCCAAGCGGATAGTTTCTTCTCGCAAGGCCTTTTCCTCTGCGGCAACCTGATTCAGTTCATCGTACTTCGCCGTGAGCTTAGATTCAAGTTCAGCAACCTTCTGCCCAATAGGTTCCAGTTGTTGCTTTTCATGCTCCAGCTTCTCAATCTGAGTTCTAAGTAATTCAACACTAGCAGTATCCTGCTTGAGTTGAGCTGCCATCCGAGCACTTTGTTCAACCTCAGGCTCCAGCAATTTATATCTTTGCTCAAGCTCAGCACACTTGCCTTGTAGATTCTTAAATTCCCAGAACTTAGGCAACCTCCACATGATTGCCAATAAAACGACGCTGATAAAGCACACAACTAGCCACAGTAATAGAAGTAGGGTAAATGGTAAATTAGTCATTATTTGATCTCAGATTGGGATTCTTTAATGCGAATATATTCTTCACGAGAAACAACTTGTTTTTCGCGCTCTGACACTCGCGACTCTCGCTCTGTTAGACTTCTATATTTTGTGCTTAGCTCAGAATATTCATTACGCACCTTCTCAACTTGGGCCTTTAGATCGGTAAGTTGAGCCTGTTTCTGAGATGTCGCGGAATCAAGATCTTCCAGCCGAGCTTCTTTGCTGATCAAAACCGCTTCACGCTGCTCAATTCGTTTTATTTTAGAGGAAGTTGAGAACTTCTTGGCTTCTAGATCTCGGATTTCGCCCTCAACAACAGACTTATCTGCAGATAGTTTTGATACTGAGGTTTGCAGGCTCTCGTTCTCGGCTTTTATCAATGCATTTTTCTGCTGTAGTTCAAAGAAGGTAGACTGCTCTCGCTCCATACGCTGAAGCTCAACTTTGATGGAACTTACCTGCTTCTGTAGCCGCTCAACATCTGCTTTGTAAGTAGCTTCATCAGTTTGCATTTCCCTCAAGGATAAATCGGAAGTCGTCAGATCAGATCTTGCATCGGCTACTTGTTCTCGAAGTTTAGTAAGACGCTCCCGCTCAAAAGTTATATCTTCAGTTAATTGAGTAGCAGAGATTTTAAGAGATGACTCCCCCGCCTTCAGTTTAACCAGCTCCTTTTCGGCAGAATCCTTTTCGCTCTTAAGAATGGCGAGATCACTAGTTTCTATACCCAGCTCAAGTTTCTTATGCAAAAGATCAGATACAGCCTTTTGCTCAGAGGATTTCTTGGCTCGCGCATCACTAACTGAAATCAGCAATTCATCACGTTGAGTTTCAAGTTCTTTGACTGAGGCTTCTCCTGCCCTAATTCTCGCAGTGAGATCAGTGTATTCTTGTGACGCCTGATTTCTTGCAGAGATGACCGCTTCTGCCTTCTCATATTTTGAAAGCACTGAATTGTACTTTTCCTCTAATCCGGCCAATTCAGCCTGTAATGCCCCAATTTTTTCAGAAAGCACCTCTGCTTCAGATTTATACTTCGGAATCTTTACTAATAAGTCATTATATTCCGACACCGCCTGCTTTTCTTTGTCTTCGGCGAGATCAGCATCTCTAAGCTGCATAACCAGGAACATGCTCATAAGCATGAATGCAACGACCAATATTAATATGAAGGCAAACTCTAATCGCGCATTACGCTTCTTTGTGATGCCGAAGCTGGCACTACTTTCCATCTGTTTTTCACCCATAACCCCAGACCTTTCGGTTCAATAGAACCTCTATCGCTCAACTAACTCGAACGAAATATAAATAAATCGTGGATTATCTACATGAGACCTAGTAAGGACAATTTAAATACATTGAAAAAATCATAAAAAACACCAAGCGTCTGCTTATTTAGCCCCCGTCAGCAACACGCATGACTATTTAAGAATGGTCGAGCTATGACAAAGCAGATAGGGTAACGGCATGAAAAATGATGAGCATCTGTATCTTGATGTACAGGCCCTACAAAGACAGAGGATGGACAGACACATTGATCTCCAAGCATCTTGGCAAAGCCGATCGATGGGCCACAGTGGATCATTTCAGGAATTTCGAAGAAAAGCATACTTACTTTCTGGCGTGTGTTGAGCAAGCTGAAGATGAGTTTAACAAATCTATTAGCCGACGTGGCATCAAGAAATCCAATACGAAAGAGTTCCTGAATAACAGGGATGACATCAGGACGATGCAGATACTCGAGAAAGTGACGGAAACCTTTTAAGACATGCGCAGAAAAGGTTTAAGAACCCCGCACAAAGCTTAGTAATTGAGACAAGGAAGGTCTCACTCTCCATTGTTAATCAGATTACATATGAACAACGCTCCAAAGGATGACGCCCTTTAGGAGGCGTGCTGAATCAGGATAGCTGGTAAACTGTAAATTAAAATGCCCCATTTGGAAATCGAGTGCCCCCTGCCAGAATGAACCTTTCTTCAATTCACCACAAACGAGGAATAGGAGCATCGGCATGGAGCAAGGAAAAGATAGCACCCAAACCCGCAAGGGCAAGTATTTGAACTGGAACGAGCGCATTTTAATCGAGGGATTTTTAAGGGCAGGCATGAGTGAATCCAATATCGCCAAGGAACTCGCGAGGGACCGACGCACCATCACCGAGAAGTCGTATTTCAGCCCTCTCCTTACCTTTTCATCGCTCTGGCGAAGGCTATGTGATCCCAGCTCCTGTTCAGGAACCGTCCCATTTTGAAGAAAACTGATCAGGCGTGGAGCGCAACATCCAGATGCATTCCAACGGCCTGCGCATAGCGGGCGAGTGTGCCCAGCTTTAGGTTTTCCGGGTTGGTTTCCAGTCGGGAAATATAGGAACGGTTGACGTTCATACGGTCAGCAACTTCCTGCTGGGTCAGTCCGGCGGCTTTCCGCGCTTTGTACAGCTGCGCTTGGATGCGCAATTCTTCAACCATTACTTTTACATCCTGTTCCATACCCGGGCTTTCGGCATAGAGCTCGTTGCGCAGTTCACTCAGGGGCTTTCCGAGTCTTTTTTTGTCAGCCATTGTTTTTTCTCCTGAAATAGTCCTTTTTCCGGGTGGTCGCGGTTTTTATTTCCTGCGGGGTCACGGTCCTACATCATTTCGACAAAAGATCTCTGCTTCAGTGAGGGTTCATGCGTTGTATCCGTGTAGTCCTGTCTGAAAAAACAGATCGTACCCTTCCGCGCCCCTTACTTCCCGCGGCGCTTCTTCGTGAAATTGGGGCTATTCAAATTTCCGGGATAGGCATTCACCGGCCGATCGCTTCCATCCACATTCCAATCGCCCAATTCCTCTCGCATTTCCGCCGCCAGTTTCTGCAGCGCATCCACTTGCTCAGGATGCGCTTGGGATACCTCCCTCTTTTCCGCAATATCGTCAGACAGATTATTTAAGACAACGTGATCCAAGTTCTTATATGCACCTCTTTTCTTGGCCCAATAGACGAGGTTCTGAGACTTCCGCGGCAAGTGCAACTTCCAGGGTCCCCGTCGGACGGCTTCGAGCGTTAAGCCATTATAGTACGCAAATTCCTGTCGGGGGCTTTTTTCGACGTCTCCACTCAGTAGCGGCATCAGGTTAAATCCATCATAGTTCCGGTCGGTCGGCAGGGTGGCACCGCTGATGGCGGCAATCGTCGGGAGGATATCCAGCGACGAGACCATTTCAGCGCTCACCTGCCCCGCCGGAATATGGCCGGGCCAGCGGATCATGGCCGGCACACGATGTCCGCCTTCCATGGTGAGATATTTTCCACCCGACAAAGGCTTCGCTGAACCGGCTGGCAACCAAGGCCCATTATCAGAGGCCAAAATCACGAGGGTTTCTTTTTCGATCCCCAACTCCTTGAGCGTCTCCAGCACGAGTCCGACATGGTGATCGAGTTCCCGCACCATCGCCGGCAGGACTTTCGGATTCATGCGTCCTTTTTTCTTCTGATAGGACGCCCACTCTGCATCGGTGCAAAATTCTTTATTTGGCGACCACGGGCCATGCACAAGATAATGGGCAAGGTAGATAAAGAACGGCTTCTCGGCGGCCTGTTGCTCGTGCATGAATGCGATGCTTGCGTCCGTCAGTTTTTGGTGCGCCTCAGCGAACCTAATTTTGCCCTGCGGCTCTTCGTTGTGCAGCCATACATTGGATTTTCCTACGGGGAAATTATAGAGGCTTCCCACGTATTTCTCAAACCCCTGCTTGAGCGGGCCGTAGGGCTCCAGCTCGCCTAGATGCCACTTCCCGAACGCGGCCGTGGCATAGCCCAACGGCTGGAGCAGCTCGGCAATCGTGATTTCGCTCAATGGCAGACCCACATGCTCATTCCACACGGGGTCTTTACCATTCGGGCAGACCGGTAAGCCGGCCCGTTGCGGATAGCGCCCGGTGAGCACCGCCGCGCGACTGGGCGAACATACACTGCTTGCCGAAAGATAATTTTCAAACCGAATTCCGTCCGCGGCGAGCTTGTCAATATTCGGTGTCTTCGTTTCAGAGCCGTAACACCCGAGGTCGCCGTAGCCCATATCATCGACATAGATTAGAAGAATATTGGGCCTATCCAACGAGGCTTCCTGTGCCCATGCACTATTTACGGTTAACGTGCACAGTAGCAGTGCAATAGGGTTGGATATGTTGATGATTCTCTTCATTTGTTAATTCCTGATTTGGTAACGGTCCGTTAAAAACTGAACCATTTGAGCGAGTTCTGCATCACGGAGAGGTCGTTCGTAGATCAATAAACGGGCGATCTCGCCATGGAAGGATTCTTTACCCGGATGATTGGTGGCATCGCGCTCCTGTCCAATCGCCATTTTGGAGGGGTTGGCATTTGGGTTCACGGGTACCCGTTTGCAATCTACCGGTTTCGTAGTGTTAATGAACAACTCCAGATCGACGACCTTCTGCCCAGCACCCATACGGCCCATAATAAGGTAGTACCGGTTTTCCTCCAATGGTTCGGGGCTAACGACGAGCGGATTTGTTTTTGCATCCCAAAGTGCCCTTTTCTTCATCGGAAAACCATTCCGTGTGCCCATCCAAACACGGTTGTCGTCCATCAGATTCCCCCAGAACCCATCGTATGGCGGGCCGTTGCGCAAGTTGCCAAAGAAGGAATTCACATCCTTCTTGCCCCGGTGTTGCTTATGGACGCACATCACCGAAAGCCAAGTATATCCACTGCCGGTCACTAGGTGGTCGAAGGCCTCTTCATCCAGATTGATGAGTTCCTGTTCCTCAAAGATCAGCGTATTATTATTTCCAATCTCTGGAACGTTCCGTTTCAAGGTCGGGCGTCCAGCGCCAGAAATCTTACGTCCTTCATCCTGTTTCACAAAAACATCGGCGGCATTTCCGCGCACTTGATTGTGCCAAGCCGTGACTCGGGTTCCGTCCTCACGTTCAATCCCGCTATTGGCATCCAGATCGAGGAAGAGTCCATCGTTCACAGGAAGTTTAGACGATGGCGATTTTGCATCAACACGGCCGCTCGTCCAGAGGACAGCGCCCTCGATCAGTTTTTCAAAATCAGGATTATTGTAAAGGGCTATCGTATGCCCCAGCGAGGTAAAAAAGGAACGGCCGCCATCGTATTCCTGATACCAGACGAAGGGATGATCACCTCCCATTTTCTGGTTGGCCTTGCCATTGTAGGACGTTTCATCGAGAGCAATCAGCACATGAACCTTCTCACGCGGGTTGGAAGAAAAATTGTGCCATTCATCGGTAACCAACCATTCCTCGGGAAGGTGCCGCGTTGCGGGATGCGTACGATCTTCCACAACCAAGCGGGCCTGCTGTATCTTGGGATGCCGAACCTGCCGTGCACCGATCAAGCCTTCATACCACGCCTGAAAACTCCCCCCCTCCTTCCATAGCGCACCGGCCGTGTGCACTCCGACAAAACCGCCCCCGTTGCGGACAAACTTCTGAAGAGCGGCCTGCTCCTTCGGCTTCATCACCGGCCCCTTATTACCGCAGTTGTTATTGAATACAACGACATCGAAAGTGCCCAGGTCGCGTTCCGTCAGGATTGATGACTCTTGGGAAGAAATCACCTCCCAGCCGTTCTTTTGGCCCAACCGCTCCAGCAGCGCTTTCGCCGCCGGCATGGATGCATGCTCATATCCATTATTCGCCTGAAAACCAAGCACACGGATCGACTGCTGTTCCTCCGAAATCGGAGCAGATTCTGCCGCAACAGATTGCGAAAATAGAGCTCCAAGAGCCAAGCCCATATACAAAGCAAAATAGGACCCTTTATTCATCATGAAATAAACCTTACGTTCATGCGTTGCCCCGTCTTCAGCTTGAGTTCCTTCGCAAAGCTCAGAACATAGCGTTTAGACTCTTCTTTAAATCCAACATCGAGCGACTTGCCATCGATCTCGACCCGGGCTTGACTCGCGCGGAAGGTTGTCGCTTTTCCTAGGGCGAATTCTTTCAAGGCCAACTGGCCGTAGCGAAGCTCGATCGTCGCCGTCTGCTGCCCTTGCTCAACTTTCTGCGAGAAGCTACCCCACCCCTCGGCCACCGTGAAAGGAGCCTTGAAGTCATCGGGATTGATTCGCGGTGCGAAAGCAAGATATCCTTTGGGTCCGTGATACTCGAAACCACAGGCCGCGAGGAACACACCATAGCTTGCCATGGAGCGGGCATAATGATCGCCGCACTCGATTTCATTGTAAGGATTACGCTTGGCTGCGCCGTAGCGTTCATGCACCGCTTTCGTGATCGCGAGGCCCTTTTCAACTAAATCAGAATCCGGTTCGCCTTCATAAACCATGTGGGCAGCCACCTGATATTCGAAGCCGTTCATACATTCATTGAAATAGCCGCCGACACCCGTGAATTTTTTTGGGTTCTTTCCCTTGATCCGCAGTTTATTTCCGGGGATGGCTTGCAGGGCGCCCCCCTTCGGCCAAGTCGTCATCACCAAGCCCGCCTCGCCCTGCATGGCATACCAACGAAATGCCGATTCGATTTGGATATGATCCAATGCATACTGTCCCGCGTCGGGAGCAAAGTTATATGTCCACAGGCTGTTGAGCGCCGAGACCGTCTCCTTCTTGGGAATGATGCGCCCCAAGCCGACTTGATGCATCCAAGCCTGCCCCATGACCTGGTCAATATGGCAGCCTTTGTTCGTGTTCAGGGCCTTGGCCCCTGTTGGCTTGTGAATGAAATATTCGCCGTCGAAAACTTCGGCAACGATGTTCTTATAGCCTCGATCAAGAAGGATGCGGCACTGCTGCGCAAAGGCAAGATCCCCCACTTCGATCGCCATCGCTTCGGCAGCCGCCAAGGCTCCCAGGTAGACACTGCTTAACCACCCCATCGGACCATGCCAGGCGGCATCCAGTGTATGCGGCTGTTTGCCTTCTAGAAGTCCGTTATCATCCCCATCTTTGCGAATCAAGAATTCGGTCGCCTTTTTCACGTTCGGCCATATTCGTTTCAAAAACGCATTGTCTACCGACATCTGGTGCTCGCGATAGACGCGCATGATACTGCCGGCCTGACCGTCGACCGCTTCTTTGCCTTTTGCATGATAATCCGCACGATCCTTAATCAAACCCGATTTTGGATCAAACCCGACCCCGACTTTGAAATCCACCTTTTCGCGAAAGGCTCGCTCTAGCTCGGGGAAGATCCGCCCCAAGGCCTGAGCATAATACCACACGTGCGTGCAGGTTCCGGGACAACAGTCCACCCCTTCCCATGCATAAGGCCGTTTGTCGTTGAAGTAGTGGAAGGTTTGCGTAGCAATGCAGTCGATCGGAATAAAACTGCGATCAAGCAGCCAATGCGGCAGCGTGCTGTCATACCAAGTCTGATTCCAGGCACGTGTGTCTTCCAGAACGCGCTTATGGTCGCGGGTAAGATACGTGGCGACCTCGACAGCAGAATCGAACTGTGTTCCATAAAAACGTTTCTTCCCCCGAAAAATATGACGTGAATCCTGCGTCCTTTTCTTAACCGGCAACCGGTCAACTTCTGTGTATTCAGGAAAATACCAAGTCATTGCAAAGTCCACGGTTCTGGATTCTCCAGCCGCCAATTCGAACTGAACAAACAAACCGCCAACGAGCAACTCGTTGAGTGGCTTGGACACCTCTGCCAACTCGTTCAGCGGTTTCGCCTGATCAAACAGACCTGAAGGATGGTCCGGATCGATGAAGGACGTAGCCGCCGAAACCTGCATCCCTTTTTCTTGCGATGCATGCAGAAGCGTCAGCGTCATCGAGCCCTCCCCATGCGTTCCTTTAATCCCCTCACCTTCCACCGTGCTGAGAAGACTCACCTGACCGTCCTCTTCAACCAGACGGGTGCAGCGATTTCCCAGCGCGGCATCCGCCGTGTAGGGGCAGGTGGCATTCTGCATCCATCCACCGAGATCAACCTCCACCGAGGAGTCTGAGGTATTCGTAACGGTATAACTCATCACCGTGGCAGGTATTGCAGAATCCTTCGTATTGAGTGGAATGAAGGGGCTGAAGGCTTCGAGCTGCACCGTGACCGGGAAGTTCTTCGCCGCATAGGTTACCTTGCCGATCGGATACTCCCCGCGAAATTGAATATCGGAAAAGCCTTCGCGGTCGAGGGTCTTGGTGCCGGCCTTCGTTCGCACGAGAAATCCTTGGGCGACCTCGGCACCATTCCAATTGGTATATTTCTCGCCTTGCGCAATCGGATGGGCGTAATGCCCGCCCAGTGTAAACGCAGCAATCATGTTGCCGTGGTCGGGCTCCCGACGGTAGTTGCTCTTAAAGATGTCCCAGAGCCAAAGTTTGCCGTCACCACCGAGGTAAAGCTGTCCACAACCGATCCCGCCGATCGGCATACCGATATACTTGAGTTGCTCTCCCTTGAAGATCTCGCCTGCCCCGCGCTGTGTCAGAGAGGCCACCCATTTTGCCGTTAACTTTTTATCGGCTGGAATCAGATGATGCGCGAGATCCGCTGCAGAGAAGGGCCCGGCCATCACCGGAAGGCTGGAAAAGGTAAGACCCGCGGTTCCAAGCGCGCCCATTTTGAGAATGCCTCTGCGCGATGACCTTTCAGCATCAGAGGAATTACAGCTGCACGATGAAGAACATTCAGGTTTGGTATCGATTTTATCATTCATACTATTCCTCATAAAATTATGCTCACTTCGCTGCCGGCGGCCCACTGGCACGCGGATCACTTCCAACGGTTCCTACATCACCCAGTTCAGTACGTACGCGATCCGCCTCGATCAAGAGCGTGGCGACGACCTCCGGA
>JBAHZU010000060.1:0-11643 GCA_037132875.1 Pontiella sp. | reverse complement strand
AAAAACTGGGACTGAGTCAGTGGGAATATGAGTTCTTTAGAAACACTCCTAATAATAATTCCTATTAGGAACCCGATGAATAATGTTTGGGCATGAATTAATAACCTGCCAGAACGGGGAGCCTGCGGTGAAGACGCTCGGGGATTCGATCAGCGTGCGTTTGCACTCCGTCTCACCCATAACGTTTTGTTGAGACCAGTAGATGAATGATGCAGAAATAATATATACCGAGTTGTGGGACAAGTCCATGCGAGTCTTTGATCGGGGACGATGCGAAATTGATTCCCAAATTAATAATCCGTCTGACCTGCGTAGGGGATTAACTCTCCGAGCAAAACTTTCTCCAGAAGTCATCTCACAAATTCAGGAATTCACCTCAACGATCAAGAACCTACTTCCAACGCAATATTTTACTCCCATTTCAAATCTGCATCTAACTGTTTTGACGGTTATCAGTTGCACTCATGATTTTCATTACAACTCAGCATTGGATGATGCCTATTGTGAAATTATCATGAAATGCATGGAGAATCTCACACCTCCCAGCATTACTTTTAACGGAATTACTGCATCGCCATCCTGCCTTCTTCTTCGAGGCTATCAGGAAGACCGTAGCCTTTGGGAACTCCGAAGGCGTTTGAGAGAACAATTTAGGAAATCATCCTTACCGAACTCGGTTGACCTGCGCTACCCACTAAAAACTGCACACACAACATTAATGAGGTTCGTTAACGAACCCGATAATATGGCTGAATTTACTGCGTTCATTAAGGAAAATAAGAATCACTTTTTTGGCCGTCAAATGGTCAATGAAATTGAGTTTGTCACCAATGATTGGTGTCACAAATTCCATAACACCAAAATAATCAAAACACTTGAAATCAAAAATGAAGGATCGGTGGCTCTGGGCGATCGCGAAGCACCCGGTAAGTTAGGCAACGTATAGGGTGCCGGGGGATACCCATAGGGTTGGATGCAGATCAATATGAAAGAGATCGAAACAATCCGTTTATTAGCGATTTCGGCGGATTCCTGTTCCCCGAAATTCGAATGGCGCTTACTCCGATTTTAGGACCACTGGCTTGCGTGGGATCTGCGTTCCGGAAGGGCGCATGGAAATCCTGGACAACATTGCGGTCAACCTGATGCCGTCGATTCAGGCGGAAGGTGGACCGAAAAACTGCCGTTGTCGGAATTATTTGCGTGCCTGCGAGATGAAACCACCCCTCGTCGCTACGATCAACTTGGCCGCTACATTAGTTAGGTTTATGGGTGAGATCGAATCTTCTAATGCGCTTCGAGCCAGTTTGCTCCGGTGCCAGATTCCACTAAAATGGGGATTTCCATGGGGATGGCGGATTTCATTTTCCCTTCGATCAGTGGGATGAGCTCATCGGCTTCGTCGAGGGCGAGGTCGAAGACGAGTTCGTCGTGCACTTGGAGCAGGAGTTTTGTTTGGGTCTGTTTTTCTTCGAGCATGTTCTGGATGTCGATCATGGCAATTTTGATCATATCGGCAGCGGTGCCCTGAATCGGGGCGTTGATGGCATTGCGCTCGGCGCCGGAGCGGACCATTTGATTTTTGGCGTTGATGTCGCGGATGTATCGGCGGCGTCCGGCGATGGTTTGCACATATTGATTTTTCTGTGCAAATTCGATCGTGGAGTCGAGATAGTCCTGCACGCCGGGATAGTTGGCGCGGTATTGCTCGATGATGACCTGAGCTTCTTTGCGTGGAATGCCGAGGCGTTGGGAAAGGCCGAAGGCGGAGATGCCATAGATGATGCCAAAGTTGACCATCTTGGCTTTGGAGCGCATTTCGCGAGTGACGATATCTTTGTCGACCCCGAAGACGCGGGCGGCGGTGGCGGTATGAATGTCTTCGCCGTGGATGAAGGCTTCGCGGAGATGGGTGTCGCCGGAAAGTTCGGCCATAATGCGCAGCTCAATCTGGGAGTAGTCGGACGCGAGCAGGGTGAAGCCTTCGCGTGGAATGAAGGCACGGCGGATTTCGCGGCCTTCTGCGGTGCGGATGGGGATGTTCTGTAGGTTCGGATTCACGGATGAAAGTCGACCGGTGGTGGTGACGGCCTGACTGAAGGTGGTGTGTACTCTTCCTGTGTTTGGAAAAACGTCTTTGGGCAGGGCGTCCACATAGGTGCTCTTCAGTTTGGTGAGGCCGCGGTAGTCGAGGATCTCTCGAACAATTTCGTGTTCGTGGGCGAGTCCGGAAAGCACCTCTTCGTTGGTTTTATATTGTCCGGTCTTGGTTTTCTTGGGTTTGTCTACGAGGTGAAGTAGATCGAACAGGACTTCGCCGAGCTGTTTGGGGGAGTTGAGATTGAATTCCATGCCGGCTTTGGTGAAGACCCCCTTTTCCAGGTGTTGGATCTTTTCGCCGAGTTCGATGGAATAGGTGTTGAGGTTCGCGACATTGAGATTGATTCCGTTGTATTCCATTTGGGAAAGTACGGGCAGGAGGGGGGTTTCAATTTCGTAGAATACGCGCTCCTGTCCGCGCTCTTTGAGCATGGGTTTGAGTTTTCGCCATAGCTGCATGGCGATGTCGGCGTCTTCGGCGGCATATTCGCAGAGTTGGTCGAGATCGACCTCGCGCATGGACTTCTGCTCGCTTTTCTTTTGGCCAATGAGTGCTTCGATGGGGATGGGGGAATAGTTCAGCTCAATTTCGGCCATGCGATCCATTTTGTGGCTTTGGTCGGGATCAATCAGATAGTGTGCGAGCATGGTATCGAGCAGTTCTCCTTTGACTGGGATGCCGTGCCACTTGAGGACGCTGATATCGTATTTTAGATTCTGGCCGACTTTCCGGATGTCGGAGTTTCCAAGGATTGGAAGGAAGGGCTTCATGGCCAGCAGGGCTTGTTCGCGGTCGGGCGGCAGAGAGACATACCAAGCTTCGCCGGGTTCCACGCAAAAGGAAATACCAATCAGTTCGGCCGTGCGCACATCAAGCCCCGTGGTTTCGGTGTCGAAGCAGATTTCGAGAATGCCGGAAAGCATTTGGGCCAGTTCGGCGCGTTCGGTGGCGGTGGTGACGAGGTGGTAGTTGTGTTTGACCTCTTTAATGGTTTTGAAGCCCGGCGCGGACTCCGTCATTTCGGCATGCGAGGAGGCGGCAAACTCAAACAGGTCGCCCTGGCCAGCGCTGGCCGCGGCGACGGATACGGAGGCGGGGGTGGGGGATTCGCCAAACAGGCGGGTGATCATGCTTTTGAATTCGAGTTCGGTGAATAGGATTTTTAGAGCGTCGTCGTTGCGCTCGCCCATCAGGAGTTGTTCTGGTTTTTCTTTGACTGGAACATCGCATTTGATGGTGACCAGTTTTTTGGAAAGCAGGGCCTGTTCTTTATTCGCTTCAACTTTTTCCTTCTGCTTGCCTTTGAGCTGATCCGTATTTTCGAGCAGGTTTTCGACGGAGCCGAACTGGGCAATCAGTTTCTGGGCAGTTTTGGGTCCAATGCCTGGAACGCCGGGAATATTATCGGCCGTGTCGCCGGCGAGACCGAGGATGTCGATGACCTGTTCAATCTTGGCGATATTCCATTGTTCCAGAATGTTTTTAACTTTGAGTAGCTCGCCTTCTTCGCCGCCGCGCCCGGGTTTGAGCATGAAGGTGTGTTCGTCGACCAGCTGGGCGAAATCTTTGTCGGGCGTGACCATATAGGTTTCGTAGCCTTCTTTTTCGGCCTGTCGGGCTAGAGTGCCAATGACATCGTCGGCTTCGAAACCAGGATATTCGAGAATGGGAATGTTAAAGGCTTTCAGCAGGTTTTTAATATGCGGGATGCCGGTACGGATCCCTTCGGGCGTTTCATCGCGCGTGGCTTTGTATTCGGGATATTCGATGTGGCGGAAGGTGGGCTCGGAGGTGTCGAGCGCAACGGCCAAATGCGTGGGCTCGTAGGTTTGGATGAGATTGAGCAGGGTATTAACAAAGCCATAGACGGCCGAGGTGTTTTCTCCGTTTGAGCTGATGCGGGGGTTGCGGATGAATCCAAAATAGGCGCGATAGATGATGGCCATGCCATCGATGAGAAAGAGTTTCTTTTCCATAGGGAGGTTCCTTCGTGATGCTTTTCCAATGTGAATCGCGAATGCTACAGGCTCCGCTTTCCAATGTCTGGAAAATCCTGTATAAAATTCGTCTTCCTTCCTGACGAGGTTGATGAGAGCCCGTTTGTTTTCTGTTTCTAACGAGGACGATCCTTAATCGTGCTTGGAGCGGAAACCAACGGGGATTGGTCGGCCGAAACGTGAACGCTTTGGGCCGGTGTATATGAAGGATCTTTGCGTATTGGGATGGGGGTGGCGGGGGACTGCCAGATGATCTGTCTTTAATCAGATTCCAAGGTTTGGAAAAGGGGCTAAATTTTTCGCGCCTTTTTGTGTTTTCACCTTTGCCTATTGGATTGGGTTTCGCTAGGTTCCCCGTTCATTTTGTGAACAAATATGGTGTTAACCTTATAATTTCAACGAAAACGGAGACTGTTAGATGAGAAAGAAAATTATTGCCGGTAACTGGAAAATGAATAAAACCGTCGGAGATGCGGTTGAACTGGCGAACGCAATCAAGCTGGAACTCGGTGAATGCACCGAAGTTGATGTTGTCATCTGCCCTCCGTTCACGGCGCTTAAAGCGGTTAGTGATGTTGTTTCCGAAACTCAAGTTGCCGTAGGCTCTCAGAACATGTCTTCCGAAGATGAAGGCGCATTCACCGGCGAAATCTGCCACACCATGCTGAAAGAACTCTTCGTTCGTTACGTGATTCTTGGGCACAGCGAACGTCGCGAGTACTACAAAGAAAACGATGAGTGGATCAATAAAAAGGTGATCAAAGCACTCGAAAAGAACATACGCCCAATCCTTTGTGTGGGTGAAACTCTCGAACATCGCGAATCCGGAAGCACTGAAAAAGTGGTTGAAGTTCAGGTTCGTGAAGGTCTTAAAGGCGTTTCCGCGGATGCATATACCGAACTCGTGATTGCTTACGAACCGGTATGGGCCATTGGAACGGGTAAAGTGGCCACGGCGCAGCAGGCACAGGATGTGCACGCGTTCATCCGGGGTATCGTGAAAGATATGGTCGGCGCTGAAGCCGCCGATGCGGTTCGCATTCAGTACGGCGGATCCATGAAACCGGGCAACGCTCCGGAACTGCTTGCCATGCCTGACATCGACGGCGGCCTGATTGGCGGCGCTGCTTTGGACGCGGCTTCGTTCGCGGGCATCGTTAAAGCCGGAATGTAATTTGCGGCTTCAGCCGCATTGTCAACGGTTTGAATGCCGACGGTCGCGAATGAGCTGACGTTCGGCAAACAAGCCCGCGACATAAAAGAATAAAGGAACTGTTATGTTTTTGATGAAAGCCCTGTTTATTGTTGTTCTGGTTCTTTGCTGTCTGCTGCTGATTGGCCTCGTGCTGCTTCAGAAGTCGAAGAGCGAGGGCCTTGGTCTAGCCTTTGGTGCAGGTGCAGGAGAATCTCTGTTCGGTGCACGCGCCGGCAATGTGCTTTCCAGAGCCACGGTGGTGATTGGTGCGGTCTTCATGGGTTCAGCACTGGTGCTCGGCATGTTGTTTGCTCAGGAAGACAAAGGTCTGATGGATGGTGAACAGAGCGATATTGTTCAGCCCGCCGCAGTACAGCCGGGGCTCGATCTCGGGGCTCCGCAGACACAGCCGGCTCCTATTTCGGTTACTGAATAAGAACAGGTTAGCTGCCTTTAATTAATGCGGTTTAATCGTTCAATGCTCAGACTCCTTCCAATCGCCTTTTCGGCGTTTGTGGGGAGTCTTTTCTTTTCCGGTTGTGGCGGCGGCGATTTAACCGCTGGCCACGATGGTTCGGAGCAGGTCTCATTCAGTAGCACGTCCCGCATTCGCGGGCTGGATCCGGCGAGCGCGGGGGAAGTTTCTTCTTCCATGGCCATTTCGCGGATCTATGAAGGATTGCTGCAGTACGATTATCTGGCGCGCCCGTATAAAGTGATTCCGGCTCTGGCGGAAGCCATGCCGGATGTTTCGGAAGATGGGTTGGTCTATACCTTTAAGATTCGGAAGGGCATCTATTTTCAGGATGATCCATGTTTTCCCAATGGAAAAGGGCGCGAACTTACGGCGCACGATTTTGAATTTTCCATTAAGCGCGTGGCCGACGTGAAAAATGTTTCCTCGGGTTTTTGGGCCTATAACGGCCGCATCAAAGGTATTGAAGCCTTTCATGAGATGTCGCAAAAACCGGAACCGACGGACTATGACATGGCGGTCGAAGGGCTGACGGTTCTCGATTCCCACACGTTGCAGATCACGTTAAGCGATCAGTATCCCCAGCTTCTTTATGTGCTGGCCATGCATTATGCCTATGCCGTTCCTCGCGAAGCGGTCGAAATGTACGGCAAGAATTTCACAAATCATCCCGTGGGTACCGGCCCCTATCGTCTGGTTAAATGGCGCCGCAATTCGCGAATCGAGTTTGAACGAAATCCCAAATGGGCTGAAACGGGGCGGGTTGAAACCTATCCAAAGGTTGGAACTCCAGAACAAGAAGCCGCTGGGCTGCTGGAGGATGCCGGGAAGTCGATCCCGTTTATCGACCGACTGATTCAGTTTGTGGTGGATGATTCCAGTACATCTTGGATGATGTTTCTGGCTGGACAGCTCGATTCTTCGGCGATTTCTCCTGATAATTGGGATGAGGTCATCACGCCGGACCAGGGCCTTAATATGTCGCTAGAAAAACGAGGAATCGAATTGGTGACCTCGCCCTATACCGCGATTGCCTACATAGGTTTTAATTGGGACGACCCAGTTGTTGGCGAAAGCGATGACCCCGAACAGAACATTCGGAATCGTAAGTTGCGCCAAGCTTTGAGCTGTGCCTATGAATTTGCCCAGATGAACCAGTTCATGAATAACCGTCTCTATCCGGTTGAGGGGCCCATTCCAACACCGTTGGCGGGAGCGCTCGAAGAACCTTCGCCATACCGCTTTAATCTGGAAAAATCCAGACAACTGCTGATCGAAGCGGGATATCCTGGAGGGATCGATAGCCAAACCGGTCGTCGCCTTGAACTCAATATGGAGCTGGGGAGTGCGGATGCCAATACGCGTCAGTCGATGGAGCTGATGGCGAATATGTTCCAGAAAATTGGCGTTGTCTTCAAGAGCAACTACAATACCTGGCCGGCCTTTATTGAAAAAATGAATCGGAGACAGGCCCAAATTTTCCAATTGATGTGGGTGGCCGACTATCCGGATGCCGAAAACTTTCTCGCCCTTTTTTATAGCCAGAATGAATCGCCTGGGCCGAACCATTCGAACTATCGCAATGCCGAGATCGATCGGCTCTATGTGAAAGTCCGCGTCATGCAGGACTCGCCGGAGCGGACCGCGATCTATGAAAAGATGGCTCAAATTATTGTTGAAGATGCCCCCTGGGTCTTTATGTATCAGCCCATGAGTTTTGCGCTGAAACACCAATGGATCCAAAATTATCTACCGCACGACTATCCGTATGGAATGGGGAAATATCGTCGAGTCAATCAGCAGAACCGCGCGGACTGGTTTAAGTCGTATGGCGCCGAAAAATTGAACCGGTCGGGGGAGGAGTAACGTATGTTGAAGTACATCCTCAAACGAATGCTTCAGATGGTGCCGACGATTGTTGGGGTCATCCTGCTCACGTTCGTCCTCTTCAATGTGGTGGGAGGCGATCTTGCGGCGATTGCCCTCGGCAAAAAGGTTTCCCTCCAATCGTTGGAAACGTTCGATGAACAGCGCGGACTCAATAAGCCGCTCTTTTTTGGAACACGCTCAAAAAGCCGGGCTTATGAGGATCAGAAGTTTTCAATGGGCGCGGGCCGTTGGCGCGGCTATAGCCAAGCGGTTTATTCGGCTGAAACGGCCACCGTGACGATTCAGCCGGGAGCAGAAATTGATCCGCTCGCTTTTGAACTTAAGCCTGAACAGGATTTCATTTGGACCATTTCCTTCAAAGGCAAAGGGACGCTCGCCGGACATTTGCTATCTTCCAAGGATTGGAAAACGGAAACGATCCGCTTCCGGGGTGAGGACGCCGCCGGCTTTACAACGGAATCCGATGCCTTGGAAATCCGCCGGCTGAAGCTGCGCCGAGTGGTTCCGAATCCGTTCGACTCGCAACTCTGGTTCTATGTCAAACAGCTGGCTCGGGGCGATATGGGCTATTCCGAAAGCCAGCGTCAACCGGTCTCTGAGCTACTCAAAGAGGGCGTGTTGCCTTCGCTTTCGCTTACCATTCCCATCTTCTTCATTGGAATTGTCGTTTCCATCAGCCTCTCGCTAGTCTGTGCCTTTTTTCGCGACACGTTTATTGACCGTTTTCTGGTCATCTTTTCTGTGGCGCTCATGAGCATCAACTACCTAGTTTACATTGTGGCCGGGCAATACTTCCTAGCCTATAAGCACGGGATATTCCCGGTGTGGGGCTATGAATCGGCGAAATATCTGGCGCTGCCGGTGCTGATTGGCGTGGTGAGTGGGCTGGGTTCGAACATCCGATTCTATCGTACGGTGATGCTCGACGAAATGTATAAGGATTATGTGCGCACCGCCTTTGCCAAAGGGGTTTCAAAGCCGCGTGTTCTTTTTGTGCATGTGCTGAAAAATGCCATGATCCCGATCATAACCAATGTGGTGATTGCGATTCCATTTCTCTATACCGGTGCCCTATTGCTCGAAAGCTTTTTTGGGATTCCCGGGCTGGGGTATTTGGGGATTAATGCCATTCTCTCGTCGGATATTGATGTGGTCCGTGCGCTCGTATTAATTGGGGCCATGCTCTTTGTGGTTTCGAACCTGTTAACTGACATCTGCTACGCCGCGGCCGATCCGCGGGTGAAACTGAAATAAAACCATGGCGACGAATCAAGGACAAAGTTTATGGGGCGATGCCTGGCGACGGTTGAGAAAAAACCGAGTGGCCTTGCTCTGCTTGGGGCTGGTGGTTCTTTTTACGCTGTTGGCCATTTATGGCGAGGTGGTCTATCGCTATCACGATTTTAAGGATATTACTCCAGCCTACCAGAAAACGAATCTGGACCTGAAGTTTATGGCACCGAGTTTTACGCATTGGATGGGAACCGATGGACTGGGCCGCGATGTGATGATGCGTCTGATTCAAGGTGTCACCATTGCGTATAAGGTGGGGATCATCACGTCTCTCATCGCCATTCCCATTGGTGTGTTCTTTGGTTGTCTGGCCGGATTTTACGGGGGAAAGGTGGACGACTTTGTGGTCTGGCTTTATTCAACCTTTGCCTCGATGCCGGGGTTGCTCTTTATTCTCGCCATTGCCATGGTGGTTGGAAAGGGCCTGCTTGGAATCTATCTGGGTATAGGACTCACGACGTGGGTTGGCATTTGCCGGCTGGTTCGTGGCGAGGTCATCAAGCATAAGAGCCAGACCTATGTGCAGGCCGCGCAGGCGCTGGGCCTCAGCTCCGGACGTATTATTTTTAAACACATTCTGCCGAATATCAGCCACGTGATTATCGTTACCTTTACGCTGCGTTTCCCCGCAGCAGTTGGCACAGAAGTTTTTCTAAGTTTCCTTGGGATTGGCGTGCAGGATCAGCCCTCTTGGGGCCTCATGATCAACAGCGCGCGGATGCGTCTCTGGCAGGGTATGTGGTGGGAGATGACGTTTGTGACGCTTGCGGTCTTCCTACTCGTTCTGGCCTTTAACCTTTTAGGCGACGCACTGCGCGACGCGTTGGACCCCCGCTTAAATGACTGATGTGAACCCTATTTTGGATGTGTCGGATCTGAGCCTCCATTTTGGGCATGGCGCTGGATTGGTGAAGGCTGTTGACCACGTTTCGTTTACCGTGGGTCGAGGAGAAACCCTTGCACTGGTGGGCGAGAGTGGCAGTGGAAAGAGTATGTGTGCGCTTTCGCTTACGAAGCTGGTGCCGCGTGCGGCCCGTTTTGAAGGCGGCTCGGTGTTGTTTAAGGGGCGAAACATGCTGGACCTGAAAGACCGCGAACTCAGCGAGGTTCGGGGGAGTCAGATTTCATATATTTTCCAAGAACCGATGGTTTCGTTTAATCCAGTTTTCATGATTGGCTGGCAGATTGAAGAGGCGCTGAAACTGCACCGAAAAGATCTCGATCGTAAATCCGAGGTGTCCCGTTTGTTGGAATTGGTGCACTTGCCGGATCGCCTGGCCAAGGCCTATCCGCATCAGATGAGCGGTGGACAGTTGCAACGCTGTATGATTGCCATGGCGCTGGCGTGCTCGCCGGAATTGCTGGTGGCAGATGAACCAACCACCGCGTTGGATGTGACCGTGCAACGCGAAATTCTGAATTTGCTCAAAGAGCTCAGCGATCAGGTGGGGCTATCCATTCTGATGATTACGCATAACCTCGGTATTGTTTCCGATTTGGCCGATCGTGTGTGTGTGATGCAGCAGGGTAAGATTGTGGAAGAGGGGCAAACCCGCCAAGTGTTGGATGATCCGCAACACGATTATACCCAACAGCTGATGGCTGCCGTTCCGCGCCTTCGACCAACCGTACGGAATAATTCTTATGAATAGCCTGCTCACCGTGGAGAATTTGAATGTCATTTATGGCAAGGGGAAAGATTCTGTCCATGCCGTAAAGGACGTCTCGTTCCATATTAAGGCGGGCGAAATCTTCGGGCTTGTGGGCGAGAGCGGATGTGGCAAAAGTTCGCTCGGAAAAACGATTATCCGAATCAATACGCCAAGCTCTGGCTCGATCGATTTTAAGGGCGTTGATGTGGCATCGCTTTCGGGCAAAGCACTGAAAACGTATCGGCAGGAAGTGCAGATGGTCTTTCAAGATCCGTATGGATCGCTCAACCCACGCATGAAGGTGGGCCATGCAATCATCGATGTGCTGAATGTGCATAAAATCGGGGCGGGTAAAGAAGAGCGCCGCGAACGTGTGGTGGAATTGTTTGAATCGGTTGGCCTCGATCCGGAATGGGCTTGGCGCTATCCCCACGAATTTTCCGGTGGCCAGCGTCAGCGCATCTGTATTGCTCGGGCGCTTTCTCTGAATCCAGATCTGTTGGTGGCCGATGAACCGGTATCGGCGCTCGATGTTTCGGTACAGGCGGAAATCCTCCAACTCTTGGAAGAGTTGCGTATCAAGCGTAATTTGGCCTTCCTTTTTGTGAGTCACGACCTCGCCGTGGTCCGCAATGTTTGCGATCGGGTGGCTGTGATGTTTAATGGCGAGATTGTTGAAATGGGTGATGTGGAAGCGGTTATTGATAACCCGAAGCATGACTATACCCGCAAACTACTTTCTGCCGTCCCAACCTTTTAAATTTTTTATTTCGGAGTATTTCCATGGAACTTAAAAACGTATTTGTTAAAAAAAGATCGCTCACTTGTCGCACCTGCGAAACCGAGTTTAACGGCTATACCGAATCTGAAAAGGATTCCGTTGCATTGTACGAATGCGATGACTGTACCGCCATTTTCTCTTTGCCGAAGGGGCAGTCCATGGAGGAACACATCGTCGGCAAACTGTGCCCCGATTGTGATGCTCCGTTGCAAGAGACGTTGGTTGAAAAAACGCAGGCAGGAATGTGCCCGATGTGTGA
>JBAHZU010000012.1:0-16971 GCA_037132875.1 Pontiella sp. | reverse complement strand
GTTTCTGAATGACTCCCGACAAAGTCGATGTCCAAAATTGAACCGGCTTCAAATCGGACCCCGCCCGCTCCGTTGGCTCCCGTGCCATACTGAATGTTGACTGGGGTCACGCCGCCGGCATCAATGCCGACCTTAAATGTTGAATTGGAATACTGCTGCCAACGACCGTCGGCCGTATCACCCACCGTAATTGCCGTTGCTCCGGACCCCTGAATGCTGAAGGTGCCGGTTCCGCTGCCGGTCGGGCTTCCGAGCTCAATACCATGTGCGGTATAGAATTCGCCCCCACTGATTTCAACCATTCCATCGCCCCCGCTAGTTCCTCCATCGTTAGAGCCTAAATGGAGAGAATAACCCTCTCCCTTTTGTGATTAGTTTACATTTCTATAATACCCACTCACCATATTCACGATGCCCGTTGAGCCTATATTTCTCCCAACTTCGATGAAATTTATTTCAATATGACCGCCTACGATATTCAGTGTTCCGTGGCCATTTTGACCCACTTTGGAGTCCCAGGCTGCGGAGGTGTCTGCAAATAATTGGCCGTTGGTATGAATGTTCAGTACCGCCATCGTTCCGGCACTCTCTGCAATGATGATGGCCTGAATATGATTAGTCGCCGCACCCCACAGATCTCCAGTCACACTGGCATCCATACGTAATTGCTCGGCTGTACTTGGGAATACCCCTCCAGAATAGTTCGCACCATTGAGTACGTCTGTATCCACCGTTTCCAGAAAATAGGTATCCGCCTGCACCTGCCCGACGAGCAGCCCCACAGCCGCAATGCCTAAGAGTAGTCTGTTTTTCATCATATCCCCTCTACTAAAATATGTTGCTTATGCAGCCGACAGACTGCCTGTTGCCGTAGCTTTTCAAAAACTACCCGAGTATTAATCCCATATTTTCCCAAGTAAAAAAGAAGTGCAATGAGTTCGAAAGGTACTCTGTTAGTTGAAACGGAAGGATTATATTTTGTGAACGCCGCGAAATCCGTCTTCGAGTCATACGTGCAGGGGTTGCGAGGGAATGAAAAAGGGCGCGCTCATGTGAGCGCGCCCTTTATGGGAGTGTAGGGATAAAAACTTAGTAGGCGGTAACGGGAACGAAACCGATTTCTTCTACCATTTCCTGTCCGTCTTCGGTCAGGTGGATGGTCATGTACTGATAAAGGGTGCTTCCCAGTTTTGGATAGGTATTGGTGTACATGAAGAGCGGACGGGCAATTGGGTATTCACCGGTCTGAACGCTTTCTGCGGAAGGGTAGATGCCGTTGATCTTTAGGGCTTTTACGGTTTTGTCGACGAATCCGAGCCCCGCATATCCAATGGCTGCTGGAGTGGTCTGTACGCGCTGACGAATGGCTCCATTGGATCCTACATATTCGCAGTTCGAATGAATCTTTTGTTTGGCCATCACGAGCTTCGCAAAGGTTTCGTAGGTGCCGGAGTTGGTGTCGCGGGAGATGGAGACAATGGCTTTATCTGGGCCGCCGACTTCTTTCCAGTTTTTGATTTCGCCGAGGTAGATCTTGCGAACCTGTTCTATGGTGAGTTGCTGAACTGGATTGGACGGATGAACTAGAATCGGTAGGCCGTCGAGGGCCACCACGTGGGCCACCGGCTGAATGCCTTTATTGGCTGCAGCTTTAAATTCGGTCTCCTTCATGGGGCGGGACATAATGGCCACATCGCAGGTGCCGTTTACCATGGATTTTGCTCCGTTACCGGAACCGGATTCGGAAACGGTGATGTTTACATCGGGCTGTGCAGTCATGAAGTATTCGGCAAAGGCTTTGGCAATGGGACCTACGGTTGTGGAGCCGTCAATGACGATTTTGTCAGATGCGCTTGCAGTAGTGGCCACAGCTACCGCTGCGGTAATGGCGAGGATTTGTTTTTTCATTGGTAAATCTCCTGATGGGTTAATTTTCTAATCGTGCGTTCTAAATACGGGGTTAATTTCCACAATGCATGTTAGGGAATCATTAGAAGGGGATTCGAAAGTGGTAAGTTTCCGTGTGTCCTTATCGAGGAATCTTCGGCGTCCAATGGGGGTGTTCTGATGGTATGGCGAGGCACTCCGTGGGTGACATATCGCAACCGGATGGATAGCGGACCAAAAAAGGCGCCCGGATAAGGGCGCCTTTTCAGAGGGGGCATGTTCGTTAAATTCTACCCCCATTGGGTGACGGGAATCGGGGGAGGTCCCCGTCGGGGAGGTTAGAATTTAACCATGAGGTCGAGGAACAGGGAGTTGAACTGCTGACTGTACGGGGTTTGTGTACGTTGTGTGGTCCGTTCAGAATAGATGTAAGCAAAGCCAGCCTGTAGATTTTTAGAAAAGTTATATTTTGCTTTGATGCGGTGGCCTTTCACGCCAGTTCCACCGTCTGCAAAATCAGAGTCGGCGAATACGGAAGGGGCTGCATGGAGCTCGAGATCGCGGTAATCATATTTAGCTTCCCATTTTCCCTTTTTGGCATCCCCAAATTTGATGCCAAAGCAGTACCCTTGGTTTTCATCTTGCTCCGCGGTATTGTTGACAAAGTTTCCGTAGAGTTTGAACGGGATCGGGCCGATATCTTTGAAGGCGAGTTCAGCAAAACCTTCTCCAATGCGATATGCAATGTCATCAGCATAGGCAATGTTATTGGTTGAAACATTCTTGTAGTAATACATGGATGCACCGATCGTTGCTTTGATTTTGTCGCCAAACGGTTGAACCACTGCGCCTTGCAGCGTTGCAAGGTCGGTATCGGTTTCGGATTTATTATCAATGACTTTGAAATATCCTGCGCTGGTGATCAGGCCGGTGTTCTTTGCTTTGCCGTTGTAGGCATAGGCCAGACCTTCTGGATTCACATCGCTATCCCAGATCAGGTCCGTGCTGCTTTTCCAGGGCTGTTTCATTTTTCCCATGGTGACGGCACCATATTTTCCGTCTTCCGGATTTAATCGTAGATAGGCGAGGGAAACGCTGAAATCCATTCCGTCAAAGCCATCGCCTAGGGTGACATTGCCTGAATTGGCACTGTTGCCGGTGCGCAGGCCAATGCCGGCTTCGATGAAATCATTTACATCGGCATAAACGCCTAGGCGGGCACGGATGCGCTGAATATTTTTTGAAGTGCTGAGGTCGCTTCCTGTTGTTTTGTCTTCAGAATCCACGTGTTGGAACCGGTAGCGAATATCGCCTTTAACTCTAACTTTACTTGCCCAACTGGATTGGGTTTCCGTGGACTGATTTTGTTCGAGTGCGGCTAGGCGCTCAAGAATGCTGTCGCTGGGGGTCGATTCTGCAATCGAGGTGTCCTGTGTTGCTGCAAATACCGTTGCCGAGAAAGCAACTGCTGCTGAAATAGTATAAACGAATTTTGTATTCATTTCTCATCCTCTTATTCTGTTTTGGTTCAGCTATGGGTTTTCAGTTCTCTGAATTTTACCCTGCCGATTTAAAATTTGGGCTTTTGCCCGCTTTTGGGTTCTACCGTTTTGGAATTGTTTCCTAACCGTGGGACCCCCTGATAAATATGGACGTATAATTGGGGTTGAAGTGTTAGATGAATGTGAGGAGGAGATTAGAGATTCGTAATCAGGAAGGATTATATTTTGACGGTATTCGATAAAAAGTAGTGGAAATGAAGAAAATGGAAGTGAACCCCTTGGGTGTGGTTTTGATCGCTCACGAATCCATGCGGGGGTGCGTCCGGGTACCGGTCGTTCCCCAATTTGGGTGCGATTGAATGGAAAACCCGAGAAGAGGCGAGAGGGCTGCAGGTTTTAGAGGACGTTATGTGATTTGCGATGACGCGGCTTGTTTGCTCACGTGGGCCTGGATGTGTTGTGGGCATAAAAAAAGCTCCCTGCTTTCGCAGAGAGCTTTTCCATGAGCAGGTGAACCTGCATTATTTTTCGCCGTTAACGACCTCGGCAATATTGAGCGCGTGGTCTTTCATGCGGCGGTAGAAGTTGAGCATATCCGTGAAGGCCAGACTGAAGTAGGGGGAAACTTCTTCCTTCAGCAAACGGGCCAGATGTTCGGAGCGGATCTCTTTCATGAGTTTGGAGATGGCTGCGCCTTCGGTATTGGCCCACGTGAGCACATCGGCGTTGTTGTCCTTCATGAATTGATCTACTTTGATAATATAAACTGAAACTCGGTCGTGCAACGTGAGCAATTTCTCCTTGGCAGAGCCATCGAGATGCAGCTGATTCTGTTCCAATTTTTTAATGCATTTGAGCACATTGGCGGTGTAGTCGGAAAGCGATTCGTATTCATCGGCCAAGCGCATCTGTTGGTTGGCTTTAATGATGACTTCTTGCGGAACCTGTCCGGAGACCATGTGACTGAGGAATAGGAAGATCTCTTTCTGCACATTATCGAGGATCTCTTCGCGTTCGAAGATTTTGCTTTCATGCTTGGTCGTGGATTCGCCTTCAATACAGGCGCGGAGCTTGTCCATCATACCTTCCACACTATCGGCCATGAAGTTGAGCTGCCCTTGCGACTGAACAATACCCAACGAAGGGGTATCGAGCATGCGCACATCCAGATAGGTGAGGTGGGCGGCTTCCTTGGTATCTTTTTCCGGAGCAAGCCAGGTGACAAACTTGGCCAGTAGACCGACAAATGGAAGGAAGATGAGCACATTGGCTACATTGAAGGCTGTATGCGTGAGAGCAATACCCGAGGTGATCACCAATTCAAATTCTTTTTCATCCATCGTATCAATGTTGACCTCTAGCGGATTGAATCCGATTTTAGAGGCAATAAATGCAGAGAGAACTTTGATGGCAAATGGGAATATGGCAATAAACCAGATGGTTCCTATGACGTTAAAAAATAAATGGGCATACGCCGCCCGTTTGGCATTGGTGGTGGTTCCAATGGAGGCGAGTAGGGCCGTTATCGTGGTTCCAATATTTTCGCCCATGACCAAGGCCGCGGCCGTTTGGAACTCAATTACACCCGTGGCGGCAAGGCCAATCGTGATCCCGAGGGTGGCCGAAGAAGACTGCACAATCATGGTCAGCACCATGCCGACGGTGGCGCATTTAATAATGCCGAGGTAGCTGGTGGCCTGAAAGGCTTGGAACCACGCATTGAATTCTTCATGTGAGCGTAGCGGTTTAAACCCGTTTTTCATGAGCTCAAGGCCAAAGAAAACCATGCCGATGCCCATCACGGTCATACCAATATAGCGAATTCGCTCATTTTTGGAGAAGAGAAAGAAGAAGGCTGCAATTCCAAGGATTGGAAGGCCCCATTTTCCAATATTCAACACGAGAATCCAGCCGGTAATGGTGGTGCCAATGTTGGCTCCGAGAATGACGCCGATGGCTTGCATCAGGTTCATAATGGCAGAGTTAACAAAGCCGACAACCATCACCGTGGTCACCGAACTTGATTGCACCAGACAAGTCACCAGAATGCCCATCAGTACCCCCAGGAACCGATTGTTCGTGGCCACGCTGATGATTTTGCGTAGGCGGTCGCCGGAAACGGCCTGTAGGCCCTCCGACATATGTTTCATGCCCAGAAGAAATATCCCCAGACCCCCTACAACATTGAGTGCGATTTCCCAAAAATTTGCATCCATCTTCTTTCCCCTAATCAATGGTTGTTTAGAATTGCGCGGTGAACCTAACAGAAACCAAACGATTTACTAATAATTAATTGCCAGCGTTTTGTTAGGGGTTCTCTGCGGGAATTTTTAAGGGGAGAGTGATGATAAATGTGGAGCCGGAGCCGACTTTGCTGTCCACCCGAATAGAGCCTTCGTGACTCTGGATGATATGTTTAACAATCGAGAGTCCGAGTCCTGTCCCACCGAGTTTCCGGCTACGAGCGGTATCGACCCGGTAGAAGCGTTCAAAGAGTCGGTCTTGGTGATTTCTTTCAATACCGAAGCCTTCGTCTTTTACATAAATAACCGCGGAATCGTTCTGCATTTCGGCGAGAATGAGTATTTTTTTATCGGGCTCGGAATATTTAATCGCATTGATGATCAAATTTACCAACGCCTGTTCCATGAGTGGGGCATTGATTGAAATTTCAAGGTCTTCAGGGCAAATGCTGTCTATTTGAATATTTTTTTTACCCGCTTGCAGTTGGCAAAGGTAGACTGCGGTTTCAATCACGCTGTCGAGCGGCACCTTTTCGACCATGACATACCCTTCTTTTTGCTCCAATCGGGAGAGGGTCAGCAGATCGTCGATAATGGCATTCAGACGACTGGATTGTTGATTGATGATTTCCAAGAAGCGAAGAATGTCGGGCTCGTGGTTCCAATCATCGGAAAGTAGGGTTTCCACAAAGCCTTTAATGGAGGTGATGGGCGTTTTCAGCTCGTGCGAAACATTGGCCACAAAGTCGGCCCGGACCGTTTCCAAATGGCGCAGCTGGGTGATATCGCGCAGGACCACCAGGGCTCCGATCGATTCGCCTTCGGCATTCAAAAGGACTGTTCCACTGGCCTGCACCTGCTTCTCGGTATCGCCGATCAGGGTTAGGTCCCGATTAAGCGGTCGTTGGGAGCCGAGCAGGGCTTTGATGAATTCCTGAAGGTTGGAGAAGCGAATGACCTGCTGCATCATCTCGCGCTTGGTCTTCTGGTGATCCACGTTGAGGATTTCTCCGGCCACGCGGTTCATGTGGATGATGCGTTCGCGTTTATCAATGGCCAGCACGCCTTCATCCATACTGGAAAGGACGGCATTCTGCTCGTTGCGTTGCTCGCTGACGGTGGAAAGTGTTTTGTTTAGTTGCTCCGACATGGAGTTGAGCGAGTTTGCGAGTTGGTCAAATTCGGCAACCTGTTGGGCGGGGATTCGGTGGCTGAAGTCGCCCTCTGCAAATTTTCTGGCGGCTTGGTCCATACCCCGGAGCGGATAGGTGATGCGGCGGACCACAAAAATGCAGACCATCATGGAAAGGAGGCCGGTCAAAATGGAGGCCGCAATCACTCGGACGGTCATGGCATTCAGGACGGCCTTGATATCCGTCATCGGCAGAGAGGCGCGAACCGCACAGAGTGTTTTTCTGTTCGGACTCTTCAACGGAACCGCAATATACATCATCTCTTGTTTGACCGTGCGGCTGTAGCGGGTATCGATGCCCATGGTGCCGCCAAGGGCCTGACGGATTTCGGGGCGATCGCCGTGATATTCCATTAGATCCGGGTTTTCATTCGAATCGGCGACCACCTTGCCGTCGGGCATGATGATGGTAAAGCGGGTCTGGGCCGAGGTTCCCACCTTTTTGCAAAGCGCATTAATTTCGGAGAAACGCTGGTTCTGGACCAACGGCAAGATCTGCTCTGAAAGCAAAATGGCCCGAGTGTGAATATCTTTTTCCAAGGCTTGGAAATAGAGGTTCGACATGGAGAGAAAGGCATAGAGGGCCACCACGATAATGGCAATCGCTGTAAGCGCCCAGTAGGAGGGGAGTAACAGCCAGAATAGGTGCGTTTTTTTCATCGTGAATTCTCCGGATGAGCCATGACGGTTAGAGGAGGGGAGGATTGAATGCGTGGCGGGTTGGGGGCGAACCGATGACTTGCGCACCGTTCGGTGTTCCAGTCATCCATCCCGTTTACTCTTCTTCTTTAAAGCGGTATCCAATTCCGCGGACGGTTTCAATGTATTGGCCAGCAGTGCCCAGCTTTTTGCGCAAACCAACAATTTGCACATCAACCGAGCGGTCGGTCACGGGATAGTCCTCGCCATGCACGGCATCCACAATCTGGTAGCGGGTGAATACCCGCCCCGGCTGTTGGGAGAGGAGCTGGAGCACTTTAAATTCAGTAAAGGTAAGGCTGATATCCAATCCATCGACCTCCACCTTATGGCGGCTAATATCAATGGTAATACTATGTGCGCTGATGATTTCGTCGTTCGATGCGGGCTGGGTAGTGGTGATGCGCCGCAACGCGGCTTTCACTCGGGCCAACAGCACACGTGGGCTGAACGGTTTGGTGATATAATCATCCGCACCCAGCTCCAGACCGGTCACCACATCGGCCTCTTCGCACAGGGCCGTTAGCATAATAATTGGAATATGCTTTGTTTTGGGATCGGCCTTTAGTTTTTTACAGACTTCCAGTCCATCCAGACCCGGCAACATAATATCCAATAGGATCAGATCTGGCTGAAACAGGCCTGCAGATTCGATGCCTTCTTCTCCCGAGTCAGCCACCTTGACTCGATATTTATTGCGTTCCAAATTGAATTGCAACAGCTCTTGAATGGGCGCTTCGTCCTCTACGACTAAAATTTTAATTTTTTCCATGCCTTCAATGTTCCGCATTTACCGAACGCTAACAATCCTTAAACGGTTAGAATACGGTTATGCCATTGTTCAGCAGCTGTTTGGAGGTCCAGATGCGCAGGAACAGGAGTCTCCAAACAATGAGCACGGTGCGTCTGGATAAAGCCGAGTGGAGCCGATTCTGTTCCGCGCACCGGCTAGGCACTGAATCTCGTATGAAAGAAGGCCTGAAAATCAGATGCACATCAGAAGAATCCGTGCGAACCTAAGAGAATCGAATCCATCAAAGGAATTCACCCCGCAGAGCAAGGAGTGCATATGAGCGATAAATTGATAGTGGCAGGGATCGGCGAGCTTCTTTGGGATGTATTCTCAGACCACAAGCATCTGGGTGGTGCTCCGGCCAATTTTGCATGCCATGTGCATCAATTAGGTGCAGAGGCTTATCCGATAAGCTGTGTGGGCGCCGATGCGCTCGGCGACGAACTGCGAGGGCGGCTCCGTTCGCTTGGGGTTGATTCTCGTTTCGTGTTGGAATCCAAATCCTATCCGACCGGCACGGTCGATGTGGTGCTGCATGCCGGGAAACCAACCTATCAAATTCACGAGAATGTGGCGTGGGATCATATGCCTTTCTCCGACGAACTTCGGAGATTAGCTGGGACACTCGATGCGGTTTGTTTTGGATCCCTTTCGCAACGTTCAGAGGAATCGCGCAAAACCATCCACACTTTTCTGGGCCACATGCCGGAAAATGCTCTGAAGATTTTTGATGTTAATTTGCGCCAAACCTTCTTCTCCAAAGAACACATCGAAATCTCTCTGGAGCTGGCCAATTTGTTGAAACTCAGCGACGAAGAACTCCCGGTGCTGGCCGAATTTTTCGGGCTGAGCGGATCCATGGAAGAGCAACTCCAGCAACTGATCGACCGATTCGGCCTTCGGCTGATTGCCTATACCCGAGGTCCGCAGGGGAGTCTGCTGATGGGCGTATCTGAAAGGGATGACTTTCCCGGTTGTGAAGGGGATGCCGTGGATACGGTCGGTGCGGGGGACTCGTTTACTGCGGCATTATGCATGGGCCTGCTGCAAGGCTGGCCGCTGAATGAAGTGAGTGCGTTTGCCAATAGAGTCGCCCTGTTTGTCTGCTCCCAAAAAGGGGCCACCCCGTTGCTTCCGGAAGAGCTGACGAAGAAGGTCTGCTCATAAACGGTCCGCGCTTAAGATGCAACCCGTCCTTGCCGCCCCTTCAATCGGTGCAGAATCGTAGAAGAATGGGCGATGTCAACAACGCGCCGGTTCTCGGCGTGTCGTTCTAATTTGACAAGGGGGTTTTACCCTGCATAAACTATTTTCCTTTGCTAATTAAGGAAATGATTTATGAGTGAATATGCGCAGATCCCCATGAAGTTTGTCGGTCCACTCAAGGTATCTGGACCGGTGATTGAAGGGGAATATGAGGTGCCATTGGCCACGTATGAAACGCCACTTTGGCCTTCGGTCAACCGTGGCGCTCGGGTTTCAATGCATTGCGAGGGGGGGATTCAATGCACGGTGATTGATGACCGCATGACGCGCTCGGTGCTCTTTGAAGCGCCCGATGCCACCGCCGCCTTCCTGGCCTTGGAAAGAATCCGGGCCGATTTTCCAATCCTTGGAAAAGTGGTGGAGGGCACCAGCCGATTTGCCAAGCTCATCAATATCAACGCGCAGATCGCCGCAAACCTGCTCTACGTTCGGTTTGAGTTCACCACCGGCGATGCTTCTGGGCATAATATGTGCACACAGGCTGCCGAAGCGCTCATGAATACAATTTTAGAACAGCATCCGAACCTGAAATACGGATCCATCTCGGGCAACTTTTGTTCCGATAAAAAGGCCACCGCCGTGAACGGGATTCTCGGGCGTGGTAAATATGTGGTGGCCGAAGTCACGATTCCGGCAAAAATATGCCGTCGCTATTTGAAAACCACGCCTGCGAAAGTGGTGCAGCTCAACATCCGCAAAAATCTCATCGGCACGTTGCTGGCTGGTGGGGTCCGCAGTGCCAATGCACACTTCGCCAACATGCTGCTCGGGTTCTATTTGGCCACGGGCCAAGATGCCGCCAATATTGTGGAAGGTTCTCAAGGTTTCACCCTTTGTGAAGAGCGGGAAGGGGATCTCTATTTTTCGGTTACCCTGCCCAATCTGATTGTGGGTACGGTTGGCAATGGGAAAGGGCTGGATTTTGTGTTGGAAAACATGCAACGCATGGGGCTAACCGAAGCGCGTAAACCCGGCGAAAATTCCAAGCGTCTCGCGTGCCTCTGTGCGGCGCAAGTGCTCTGCGGCGAACTCTCCCTGCTGGCCGCCCAAACCAACCCCGGCGAGCTCATGGATGCCCATCGTCGCATTGAGCGCGCCGTTGCTTTATAAGGAGTTTGTGACCCCTTCAGAGTGGGCTTCTGCGCCGTCAGGACTCTCGCTTCGTATCTGCAGTCAACCGGGGCACTTTATTTTTTAGGGTAAATATGTGGGCTAAATCTTGGAATCGCGGAAAGGATCATGGTAAAGACCCCGCATGAAACTTCAACAAAACCAACTTTATAAAAAGGGCGAAGAGTATATTCGCATTTGCGAGCTTGCACGCTTGGCCGTTAGTTACAAAATCATGACCGATCCGGTCGAGGGCGAGGGAACCACGTATTTGGTCCCTAAAAAAGAATTCTGCCAGTTGATCAAGGGCTTCGAACTGCTCGACTACGAACCCTGAAAATTGAGAGGTCGGCACGGGGGGTGTGGCCCACCATTAAATGGGGTCACAATCTCTTAGGCTTCGCCCATACCGTTGAGTTGGCGCGCCATGCGAGAGGCATACTGATCGGTCATGCCGGAAATGTAGTCCGTCACTTTTAGTAACGAGGGATACAGCTCGTCGCCATAGTTCGGGGCTTCAAATTTCAACAGAGCAATCGCCTGTTCGCAGTGGTAGGAAATCTTCTTCTTGTCAATCCGTTCGCGGACGGCCGTGCAGAACAGCTCCAGCAGATTGCCCAGTAATTTGTAGCCGCCCAGTTGCAGGCCCATTTTTCGGGGATCAGTATAGACATGCTTGGCGGCAAACGTCTTGGCAGAATCCAGCGGCTGTTTAATTCCGTCGGGACACAGGCTGATGAGGTCCGTGCTGAAGGGCAGTGCTCCTGCCAGCAGTGTGGATTCGTTTTCAATGAAAACCTGAGCAACCGCCTGAACGGCTTTGCTGATGGACATCGCCCGCAAATAGGAAAGCTGATTCCGTTCGCTCAACGAAGTACTTGCTTGAGTTTGGCCGATGTCTTCCAACATGGTGCGGACCGTATCAAAAGAGAGCAACCCAATTTCAAAGGCATCTTCCAGATCGATTATGCGGTAGCAAATGTCGTCGGCCGCCTCGGCGAGAAAGGCGAGAGGGTGGCGGATATATCGGCCGGGCTCTTCTTCTTGCATGCCGGTCTGCTGGGCCACCGCTTCCATCAACGGTTGCTCCGCCTGGAACGCACCGAACTTTTTCTTCGTTTTAATGCGGTCGCTCGTCCAAGGATATTTCATGAGGGCTCCGAGCGTGGCACCAGTCAGCTGCATGCCGCCGTTGCCGGGATTATGCTCCAAGTTGGCCACAATTCGAAAGGCCTGTGCATTGCCTTCAAAGCATTGGAAATCGCTGATCTGAGCATCGGTCAACCCCTGGATGTGGTGTGCATTTTGCGCCTTCGAAAACCAGCGTTGAATGGCATCCTCGCCAGCATGGCCAAAGGGAGGATTGCCCAGATCGTGCATCAAGCAGGCGGCCTGCAGAATTTGTCCCACATGGGTGGGGGTCAGTGCATTCGGCAACGTGAGTTGTTCGCCCACGGCCATGCCTAGGCTCCGGCCAACAATGGAGACTTCCAGACTATGTGTGAGGCGAGAATGAACATGGTCGTTGGGGGAAAGGGGGTGAACCTGCGTTTTGTCCGCGAGTCGACGAAACGGATGGCTGAAGGCAATCCGATCGTAATCCCGGTGGAAATGGGTCCGGGCGGCATCGCTGGTCCTGTTGCGTTTATCCAGCAGTCGGGTTCCCGCGAGCAACCGTTCCCAAGTCATCTGATTTGCCATGATCCACTCCTTCTCTGAAATTGAAAATGGAATCATGGCTAGGCCGCGGGGTTGAAGCAAGGCACTTTCTTTTAAACGCGCACTTCCAATGGGTGGAAAAAAGCGGCTATAAACGGGCGATATGAAAGCAACGATTTTAGCAAGAGTGATCCAAACCTTGGAAAAAGAATTGAGCATTCGGCTGAAGGCCAATGTGCAATCCAATGCGGGGGCGGCATTTAGCGCGGCCAATGCCGAAAAACAGCGAGACACCACGGGGTTCGAGGCGGCCCATCTGGCGCGCGGTCATGCGATGCATGCCATGGAGCTTCGGCACCAGATTGATGCGTTGAATGCGCTGGATATTGAGAATTTTACCGGGCAAGAAGTGGATGTTGGGGCCATCGTGGAAGTGGATATGGCGGGGGAGACCGATCTTTATATGCTGCTCAACTGCGGAGGGGGAACCGAGGTGGACCTCGATGGACGAACGCTTACCGTGATTACTCCTGAATCGCCCCTGGGTTCCGTGCTGATGGGTAATATTGAAGCGGGCTTTATAGAACTCCCCTCCGGTCTAGAAGGCATTATCCTTCACGTTTTTTGAGGGTGCTCTTCTTCTGAAGAGCGAATGCGGGTCGATTTTTACAAATGGGGTAGGGTCCGTTGCGATGTTCGGCAGAACGTCATCAATAGGCTGGAAATTTAGCCAGATTCTTTTGGCCTCCTCCGCAGGGTTGATGGGCTGGTTCCCGTTTATAGAAGTCGCCCTCTCGGGTGAACGAGGGCGATTTTATAGGTTCGTCGTAGAGTTTATAGGGCGAGATCTAATTCCCCATTCGCTGAATTAAATAGAGTGTTATTCGCTGAGTTTGACCACCATCTTGCCGCGATTTTTACCTTCGAATAAACCGATAAAAGCCGCGGGGGCCTGCTCGAGTCCTTGATAGATGGTCTGTTCCGCTTTAATGGCTCCTGTCGCTAACCATTGCCCCATCTGTTTGGCAAATTCAGGATAATGTTCCCAGTGGTCGAATACGATAAAGCCTTCAAGTTTAAGCTTCTTGACGATGATCATGGCCAGGTTGTTGGGGCCTGGAGTCGGGGTCGTCTCATTGTATTGAGAGATCATACCGCACACGGCGATTCTGCCATGATCATTCATGTTGTTCAGTGCGGCGGTGAGATGTTCGCCCCCGACATTTTCAAAATAGACATCGATCCCTTGAGGTGCGGCCTGTTTGAGTGCCGTGCTGAGATCGTTTGTCGTCTTGTAGTTAATCACCGCATCGACGCCTAATTCGCGCAGATGCGCGGCCTTCTCGTCGCTACCCACCGAAGCCACCACTTGGGCCCCGATTAATTTGCCAAGCTGGCATGCAACGCTGCCCACGGCCCCAGCTGCGCCAGAAACAAAGAGGGTGTCTCCCTCTTTTAAGGCAGCAATTCGGGTCAAACCGGTCCACGCCGTCATGCCCGGCATACCCAAGACCCCGAGAAAGTGAGATTCGTTGAGCGGTGTCTGGGGAAGTCGAGTATGACCGCGACCCTCGGTGATATAATGACTGCGCCAGCCTTGCATGGCACTGACTTTACTGCCGACCGGAAACTCGGGATGGTTGGACTCAACGACTTCACCTATTGATCCGCCTTCCAAGACTTGGCCTATCTGAAAAGGCGCAATATAGCTTTCTCGGTCGATCATACGACCTCGCATATAGGGATCGACCGACATCCATAGGTTTTTAACTAGAAACTCACCGTCTTGGATGGTCGGCAGTTCCACCGAGGTCTGTTTGAAATTTTCTAGTGTCGGCATACCCTCTGGGCGGGAGTCGAGTACGATCTGTTTGGCGTTCATAAAACCTCTTTGCTTTGTGCGCTAATGAATGAAGATAAACTCTATACCTAAACGCGTTGTCTCGCAACTGGTTTGCATGCACTTGATTGAACGCGTTGTTTGTTTTCCCGGCGATATAGGGTTTTTAAATTCTACGCATCCCGAGCCGTGCACCTCTCATCTCCTTCGGTCGAAATAAGAGCAGGGTGTCGGCTCATTCATCCGCACGTAATAAGGGGTACTCGTCGGCTTATGCTTTGGAAATAGGGAGAATGAGATCAGATTTGAATTGCGGCATTTGGGGTGTTTTCGTACGGTAGTCTTCCTATGAAAATGACGCCACTGCATGAGCAACATCAGCAATTAGGTGCCCGGATGGGTGAATTTGGCGGATGGGATATGCCGATTCAATATGCAGGTATTTTGGATGAGCACGAGCACACTCGGAATCATTGCACCGTGTTTGATATCTGCCACATGGGTGAATTCGAGCTCTGCGGTAAAACGGCTCTCCACGATTTGGAAAAGCTACTCACGTGCACGATCCACTCCATGAAAATCGGACAGGTTCGATATGGGTTTATGCTGAACGATGAGGGAGGGGTTATTGATGACCTCACCTGCTACCGACTTTGTGAAGAGCGTTATATGCTGGTGGTGAATGCGGGTACCGCTGAAAAAGATGCCGAATGGATTCAGCGTCGAATTTCGGATACGACCCTTTTTGTGGATCGATCGTCCGTGACTTCAAAATTGGATATTCAGGGGCCAGAAGCGCTGGATGTGCTCGAAGAGGTCTTGGGGTGTGCTCTGCCCGAATTGGGATATTTTCGGGCTAAAGAATTCCAGGCCTTGGACGCCTCCATCATCAGCAGGACCGGCTATACGGGGGAACGGGGCTATGAAATCTATTTGCCAAACGAGGAGGTTGTTGAGTTGTGGTCGAAGCTCGTGGCCCATCCCAATTGCGAACCCGGTGGTTTGGGTGCGCGCGATACCCTGCGCCTCGAAATGGGATATGCCTTGTATGGACATGAACTCTCAGATGCCCGCACGCCTGCTGAAATGAGCCGCGGGATGTTTATTGACTGCAATAAAGAGTTCATCGGAAAAGAAGCGGTCATGCATGAACTCGAAATCCCTAAAAATCTACTTATTGGGCTGAAGTTTGACTCCAAACGAGCCGCCCGCGAACACGATAAAGTTTTTTCCGGGGAGGCAGAAGTTGGCGAAGTGACCAGTGGATCACTCGCACCGAGCTTGGGGGTGGCGGTGGCAATGGCCTATGTGAAATCTGAGGGGGTAACGGTTGGGAAAATGCTCGAAGTTGAAATTCGAGGCAAGCGCTTTTCGGCCGAAATTGTTGAATTGCCGTTTTATAAAGAAGGCACGGCGAGAGGCTAGATTTTTACGAAAAGGTACAAAAATACAACGGGAATCCGGACGGATTTTTGTGCTGCTGTCGCCTCTTAATGCTAAAGTGAAAAGGTAGCTAGGATGAAAAAAACACCGTTTTGTGCAACGAGTGAACAGGATCAGGAGGTGATGTTCCAAACCTTGGGCATCACCGATTTTGATGAACTGTTTGACGCCATTCCCGACGATCTCCGGTCGGATGAACTTGATATTCCGGAAGGACTCTCCGAAATGGAGATGATGCAGCATATCCGGAAGGTGGCGGCTAAAAATGCAACGAATTTGGTGAACTTCTGCGGGGCCGGTTTCTACGATCATTATATTCCCGCCGCCGTCAGCGCACTTTCGAGCCGGGGCGAATTTTACACCGCCTACACGCCGTATCAGCCCGAAGCCTCGCAAGGAACCTTGCAGGCGGCGTTTGAATACCAAACCGCCATTTGCCGCCTCACCGGAATGGAAGTGGCGAATGCGTCCTTGTTTGATGGCGGCACGGCATTGATTGAAGGCATCATGATGGCCCTGCGCCAAACTCGCCGTAATAAGGTGCTGGTGGATGAAGGCGTGAATCCAATTTATCGCGAAATGCTTCGTTGCTATACGCAGAACCTTTCGGTTGATTATCAGGAAGTTCCACTGTCTGGAAGCGGAGTGGCAGATCGTGCGACCCACCTTGACGCGCTGGATGACTCGGTGGGGGCTGTAGTGTTGCAGAATCCGAACTTTTTTGGCTGTCTGGATAATTTGACGGATCTGATTGATGAAATCCATGGAGTAAAAGCCTTGGCCGTTATGTCGGCCTATCCAATTGCGCTGTCGCAGGTTGAAACGCCTGGAGCGATGGGAGCTGATATTGTAACCGGTGAAGGGCAGAGCCTGGGCTTGCCGCTTAATTTTGGAGGGCCCTATCTCGGATTTATGGCCACGCGAAAAAAATATGTCCGAAAAATGCCGGGCCGGATTGTGGGTGAGACAACGGATGCGCAAGGGCGTCGCGGCTATGTGCTGACCCTGCAGGCGCGTGAGCAACACATCCGCCGAGAAAAGGCGACCTCGAATATTTGTTCCAACGTGCAACTTTGCGCACTGCGGGCCATCATCTATCTCTCGCTCGTCGGCCGCGAAGGCTTTCGCGAAGTCGGCCACGATTGCATGGATCGCGCGAGCTATGCTTGGCATAAACTGACTCAGATTGAAGGCGTTGAACCTGCCTTTAATCGCCGATTTTTTAATGAATTCGCCCTCCGACTTCCGAAAGATGCTTCCTTGGTCGTCAGCGCATTGATCGACCAAGGTTTTGCTGCGGGGTTCCCTGTTGGTCGTTACTATGAAGGGATGGACAA
>JBAHZU010000139.1:0-7056 GCA_037132875.1 Pontiella sp. | reverse complement strand
GCGATTTGAAAAGATAAACATCGCCCCGTCCTCCGGAATTTCTCCCAGTTCATTACGAGCAATCGTATACAACCCATTGAAACTTTTACGCAGATCTGCCGGCTCAACCGCCAGCACGACTTTTAGATTTTGATTCATGTGAAACATGAACGACTCCTATTGGTAATTGAAGTCGGTATTTTATCTCATCCGTGGAGTCTGGATAGGGGGTGCTCGAAAAGACGTATACCACCGCGCTCGATGACCACTGGAATATTAAAGACGATATGTATACAAAATTCTCGCTGGGTCTTTATTTTACACCGCGGATTTTCACACGCTTTTCCTGCGCGCGCGGGAATGTTGAAGAGCGGACCACGGGAAAGTATATTACCTATGAAAACTATAGTATCGACACCCAAGTTTGCCTTAATTCCTCGAGTAAAACTCAGACCTTATCTAACCGGCGGTCTCGGCCACCAGACCCTCGATGAAGACGACGAAAATCGCACATTCCAGTGGAATGGCGGACGGGGTCTGCTCTGTAAATTTCACGCTAAACGGACATTGAATGCCGATTGGCTGAGCTACTACAGCCCTCCGGCCAAAAATCTACGACCAGCAGTTTAATGCTGGCCTTACTTATCGCTTTGGTCGTGGCGAACACAACGACAGGTATTAAGCGCGATGTGCGGCCATCCACGTTATAATTTCAACTCATCAAATTGGGCCAGAAATTCCACCACGATGGCTTTCAGCGGTTCAACACCCCCCGCATTGTCGCTCTCAATATTGATGGGCATTTGCGGGTCGTGCAGTGATTTGCGAAGTAAAATCCAGCCCCCTTTACAGCTGACATGAACCCCTTCAAAGTTATTCGGGGTGAGCGACCAGCCGTCCTGTGCTTCCACAAACGTTTTGAACCCATCAAGCACGGTATCGGCATAGGCCGAAAAATCATCCGCCAGAATCTGCGGACGAAACTCAATGGCTTCGGCCGGTTCGGGAAGTTCAGCAATCAGTTCATCCACAGTCCCCTCGCCGGAGGCGTTGAGTTGAGCAATTTTAATGAGAATCTTGGCAATCTGATACGCGCCATCATCGAGAAAATAATTTTCCTTCAGAGCCCCGTGGCCCGAGGTTTCCAAGGCGAGGAAACTGGGTGTTCCAGCTTCGTTTAGACGAATGGCTTCGTTGATGACATTTTTATAGCCGCGCTGAAAACGATGATGCACCCCACCGAGGCGTTCTTCGATCCACCATTTCAGGCCGGTCGAGGTTACCGAATCGGTGATAATGGTTGAGCCCGGGTGCTCGCCGAGAACAATGGCGGCCATAAGGGCAATAAATCGGTTGCGGTTGATGGGTTTCCCGTTTTTATCCACGGCTCCAGCACGGTCCACATCGGTGTCGAAAATGATCCCAAAGTCGGCACTATTTTCCTTAACCGCTGCAATAATAGCATCCATGGCCTCGGCATCTTCCGGGTTCGGAATGTGGTTTGGGAACGAGCCATCTGGATCGAGGAACCGGCTTCCGGTTGTATCCGCGCCCAACGGATTCAGCACCTTATCCACAAAGAATCCTCCCGCACCGTTCCCCGCATCGACCACAATCTTAAGGCCGGCTAGTGGTTTTTGAGTTCCAGCGCCTTCACGAATAATTTGAACCAGATGATTCGAGTAGTCTTCCATCAGAGCCACTTTCTGAACGGAGGAGGTTTCCAAGGGGTCGAACTCGCCAGCTTCGGTGGCCAAGATTAGAATTTCTTTAATGTCCTGCTTGCCGAGGCCGCCTTCGCGAGTGAAAAACTTGAGGCCGTTGCGGTTGAAGGGGAGATGGCTCGCGGTGAGCATAATGGAGCCATCGTACGCATGATTCTCAAATACGGTGGACATAAACATGGCCGGCGTGGAGGAAAGGCCACTATCGAACACTGCGCACCCGCCTTTTTCCAAGCCCTGGAATACCGCGCTCTTAATGGAATCGGCCGTAAGTCGGGAATCGGTTCCCACAGCGACTTTGAGTTCTGATTTGCCCAGTTTCTTTTCCAACCATTGGAAAAAGGCATAGCCGAGGGTCCGAGCAATTTCTGGCGTCAGATTAACCGATTCGCCTTCGACGCCCTCGAGTGCAATACCGCGCACATCGCTTCCATTCTGCAGTTTAAAATATGTATCCATTGTTCCTCTCCTACGTATCAACGTTAAAAAATAAAAAGTTCAACGGGCTACCCCTACCCGGTCTCTTAAAAGGTATAAGAACGCACAGAATCCCATAAAACAGTTCCTTTCGCGATCAAGTTATTTCCAAAAACAAGAACGATAATCTAACGCGCTTTGTGAGATCTAAAAATAATTATTTGACCAAATACATCCGGGATGTCACCACCTTAAAACCGCTTTTCCTCTGCATCTTCCCGGACATGGTTGCATTTACGACCGCACCAAAGAAGAGCGCAACGAGCGCGGGGAATAGGTGCTCGCCCATCTAGGATTCACTGAGGCGTTTCGTCTCTTTTTCCTCAAAATAGAGCGCATGGGCCTCATTCAGAATTCCAGGAATACGGTCCGCAAAACGACTTTTTGCAAGGCACGACCAGTCGTATGAATCCACCTCCGCTGCCTGCTGCCCGGGGAACCAATGCGAGGCACTACCCAGCAGATTATAGCGCATCTTCGCAAATTCACGTAGCCCCAAGCCCCGATCAAACGTCCACAGGCGCAACACCTCGCGCACATTGATTTCGCCCGGAGTATTCGTATAAAATGGCAGTCCCTCGTGCCAATGATTCATCCATTCTGAACCAAGATCTTTCTCCATGGATTGGAAAATCCTTGCTTCAATTTCTCCAACCATTGGAGAATCCCAATGCTGAGTAACGGCCGCAACATGCACATCAAAATCAGCAGGACACGCCGCGCCAATACTCAGCGTGTGCACCTCCGGACGCGCCAAACAATATAATGCATTCCACTGCATTGGTGTGAGCGGTTCGCAAAGGGCCGACATTTTTTCGGTTGGCTTATAGAGCATCCCGCCTTTATCGTTCGGACTGATAATGAAGACGCCCATATCCATTTCATTTGCGGCTTTCACCATCGATCCATGCAGTTGGTCATAGATGTAATACCAATGCAGGTTCACATAATCGAATTCACCCGTTTCGCAGGCAGGAATCACCGTCTCGGGCCCTGCATGGCTTGAAAAGCCACAAAACCGCACGCGGCCCTCTTTTTGCAACTGACGAATGGCCTCTAAACAGCCTCCTTTACGCGTGGCCATTTCAATATGCTCAGGCAAATTTATCCCGTGGATCGACAGAAAGTCCACATGATCCACCTTTAGATAGTCCATCGAAGTCTCAAAGACCTTCAAAAACTCTTCGGCCGATTCCTTTATTCCCACCTTGGTCTGCAGCATAAAGCGGTCGCGATCGATACTCGGCAAAACCATCCCCAACTGCATTTCGGAAGGACCATATCCCCGAGCCGTTTCAATATGGGTGATTCCCAACTCTAATGCCCGGTGTATGGTGGCTTCGAGATTCGCCTGCCCCTTGGGGTCGATTTTATCCGGCTCCAAATCATCCCAACCCTGCTGATAGCGCATGCCGCCACAGGTTAGCACCGGCATTTGAACTTCAGTTCTTCCAAATCGTTTTGTAGGTATCATCGTTCCAATATCCATTTTTTTTACCACACGGCACAAAGTACTCCATCCGGACCACGTTGTGATCCGCGTGCCTTTGTGGTTAAGATTTATCCAGCTCGCCGCGGATGAGCTCCGCCGTCTTTTTCCCAATGCCGGGAGCTTCAGAAATCTGTTCAATCGAGGCCCGGTCCAGCCGAATCATGGAACCGAAGTATTTCAAAAGAAGTTCTTTCTTAGAAGTTCCAATGCCTGGAATTTCATCCAGTCGCGATTCCATAATTCGTTGACGCCGCAAATCGCGGTGATAGGTAATGGCAAAACGATGCGCTTCATCGCGTAAGCGCGTCACCACGGTCAGGCCTGCCGAATAGCGAGGCAATACTAGATTCCCTGAATTATGGGTATAGTCCCAGACCACCTCTTCATACCGCTTCGCCAGCCCAACGATCGGCAGATCACTCAACCCCAACACCACCAATTCCGCCTTCGCGGCCCGCAATTGCGTGATCCCTCCATCCACCATCACCAGCGCAGGCATTTCTTTGCCTTCGCGCTGCAAACGGGAATAGCGCCGCCGCACCACCTCGGCCATTGAGCGCGGATCATCCGCCCCCTCCACCGTTTTAATCCGAAAACGCCGGTAGCGATTTGGATAGGGAACGCCATCAACCGCACACACCATACTGGCCACGGAGTTGGTTCCCGAAATATTTGAAATATCAAAGCACTCAATCACTCGTGGTTCTCTTTTAAGCTTCAGCTGCTTTCGAAGCTCTTTCAGCCCCAGCCTTGCCTCATCCTGTTTCATCTTCGGGGTTTTACGAACCTTGGCTCTTTCTTTTACAGCATGGTTCAAATGCAAAAGCATATCCCGCAGTGCCGCCGCCTCCTCAAATTTAAGCTCGGCGGCCATCTGTTGCATTTCACCCCGCAGCTCTTTGAGCATGTCCATCCGCTCCCCCCGCAGAAAGGCGCAGGCCTCGTTCACCCGCTCGCGGTATTCCACCGGCGTGACCTTGCCAATGCACGGCGCGGAGCAGTTCGCAATAATATCATCGTTGCAGTGTTTATAGGTCTCTTCATCCGGTTCGCGCGGTCGACAGCGCCGAAGTCCAAATCGGCGCTCCAAAAATTCCACCGCCACCTTCGCGGCCATCCCCGAGGTGTAAGGCCCAAAATAGGCCGCGCCATCCTTCTTCCGAATGCGGCATTTTCCAAGGGTTGGAAACGGATGTTGCACATCCATTCGAATCATCTGAAAACGCTTATCATCTTTCCAAAGGGTGTTGTAGTGTGGGCGATATTCTTTGATCAGCTTGCCTTCGGTCAGAATGGCCTCGGCCTCGCTTTTAAGCACCACAATATCAAAATCATCGATTGAGCTGATCAGACTACGAATCTTCGGCTGGGCAGTTCGACGCGTGTGCGACCGAAAATAGCTTTTCACCCGCGAGCGCAGTGAGGCGGCCTTTCCGATATAGATAATCTTACCATCGCGATCGCGCATCAGATAACACCCGGGTTTATCCGGCAATGTTTTCAATTTTTCCGTGATGGTTTTCGAAAATTCCATAGGCAGGAATATAGCAGTGACCCGATAAAAAGCAGTAGAAATGAAGAAAACGGAGGTTTAAACTAGGTAGACTGCAAATTAAAATGCTCATTTTTTTTTTGAACCAAGTGCGTCTCATGCCGTGATTTCCTGAATAAAAATTCCCGCAGCAAGCAACGGCGTATTGAACCCTGGCTGCGCAATAAACAATTCTTCTGCAGTTTTAAAGTTCAGTATCTTTCGGGGATATCGATTGAACCAGTTCTCGACTTCCTGAATGGTAAGCGTCCGAAGTTTCACCCTACATATTTTCGCGGGCAGCCTTCCATTGTGAAGGTGTAGTCCTTGGCGGTGTGGTTGGTCATGTGCGGCAGGCGAGGCAGGATATCGCGCAGGTATTCATCGGGGTTGAGTTCAAGTTTGCGGCAGGTTTCGAGTAGCGTATCGAGAATGGCGCTGGTGCGGCCGAAAAAGAGCCAGTTGTTTTTGCCTATGAACCGTATATGCATGCGCGCGGGAACATCATCGAGTTCAACGAAGTACATGACTGCCTGAAGCTGCTCCACGACGGTAATTGCATTTGCCTTTCCGCCAACGGCGATGGAAACATCGTGCGCTACAACGTGACCTACAATCATCTCCGTGGTGCGATGATCCGCACCGATGATGACAGCCACGGGGCGACCGTCAGTCACAATTTGTTGTTCGGCACAACGAGCGAAAGGAGAAAAGTTGCGATAAAGGATCTGAATGCCGCACAGCACAATCTGTTTTTTTAACTGTATACTGGGGACAGGAGCTGCCGGAAATACGGTGGACTCGAATAGTGAGTTGAGTCGAAATATACTTTATTTTACGTTGGCGGATAATCCGGCGAGTTTTCACCATCGGGTAGAACGAGTGGGAGCTGGGCTAGATTACAACCTCTACTATCATGAAAAAGGAGGGGCGAAAAAGCTCCTGCAGGAGCAACGCAAAAAGGACAAAGCGAATAACGTGGATGTTCACAGCGTGGCGGCTGATCCCTTGTTTGTAGATCTCGTGCATGGAGACTTCTCGTTTAAGGCAGGTTCTCCGGCGATCACGTTGTGAATCCAACCGCTGACGTTGAAAATGGTGGTAAAAATGGCATGACAAAAGATCCTTTCTTTGGACGTTTTGCTGATGGCATGCCCTTGGCGGTTGATCGTGAAGAGGGGGGACGGTGAAAATTAAAGGAATGAACTGAACTTATGAGTTCCTTTCACAACTCATTGGATCACTCCGCAAGATCACATATGCGGACCTGAGTACAACCAGTGAAGTGCTGGGGTTCTGCCGAATGACCGCCGATCTAACTTTTGAACATTGCTAAAACAAGCGATGTTCACGGTGTATTTTTATATACAGTACGGAGTATGACAATAGATTTTAGAATATCAGGTCGGGCGATCTTATTGGGTATCGCATCTGGTCTTGTGAGTGTCAGTGCTGCAACGGACCGGATGCCGGAGTTCAGCTGGGATACCGTGCCTCGTTATATGCATGTAAGGAAGGCCACGGCCTTTACATCGGAAGAGATTGGATTTCTGGCTACGATTCCGTTGATCACCTTTTAAAAAACGACTGGGGTGCGGGACTACGGAAGCACGGAGGCCGGAACTGAAATGGCGGCCAAGGCGGTTAAACAGATCAATCCCCACGCAAAAATTCTCTATTATCGAAATATCATTGTTCACTATCCGTGCTATCTCGCGGATATTTCCGATGCTTTCTTGGCTGATAAGAATGGGAATACGAAGCTGGTTCGTAACCGAGTTCAGGCCTATGACCTCTCTAATGCACAGGTGCAAGATTGGTGGCTGGATAATGCGAAATGGGTCTGCGCATCT
>JBAHZU010000074.1:0-5156 GCA_037132875.1 Pontiella sp. | reverse complement strand
TTCAAAGTCGTGTTCAAGTCCATCACAGCAGACAACGGTAGCGAGTTCCTTGATTACGCGGCATTGGAGGCTTCTGTATTCGGGCTGGCGGCAAGAACCCGGCTCTATTACGCGCATCCCTATTCATCCTGGGAGCGGGGCAGTAATGAGAATGCCAACCGGATGATTCGCCGATTCATCCCCAAGGGAAGTGATATAAGCAAATGCATCCGCACCGCCATTCAGGAAATTGAGAACTGGATCAATCGATATCCCCGAAAGATACTGAACTTTAAAACTGCAGAAGCAGTTGTTTATTCAGGAGATCACGGCATGAAACGCACTTGGTTCGTAAACGTTGGGCATTTTAATTTACAGTCTACCATCTAATGAATACAATCCTTGACCTATTGTTCAAATTCCTCTTTTTATTTAGCCGTGCAATTAATCAGAACCATTTTAGTTCTCTTTTACCTTCTTGTGATGGTCTTGCTCCCTTATGGACATATGCCGTTTCATGCCCCGGCAAACCAGGAATCCCTCAGTGCAGACTCCTGCTGCCATACTCCTAGTCATACGGATTCCGAGCAGGAAGAAAATAATCTGGAAGGCCACAACGACTGCTCCCTCTGTAAATTATCGGTCCTTCCAGTAGACCTCCAGCCGGTCCTGCACCTGCCACACCTTGCCTTTAAAACCGAAACTTTATGCCTATCTGCTGAGTTCAACTTCAGTGCAAATTTAATTCCCCTTCACCAAGCCCGTGCCCCTCCGTTTCTGACTGTTTAAACCAATTCTAAACAGTCTAATTTAAAACGGAGAAAGAAATGAAACACCTCAATTCTACCGCCATGGTATTGGCGGGGACTTTACTGGCGATTAACGTATCCGCCCTAGAAGCAAGCAACACCCCGGTTCCAACACATACTGATTCCACGAGTGCGCTGAGCGCATTCAACCCGGCCGTGTCGGCCATCGTGGATATGTATTTTTACCACGAGGATTCCGAAGAAGGCCTTTCGCACATGAAGGAAGAGATCGCCGGATTCGGCGGTCATGGGCATGACGACGAGCACGACCACGATCATGGCGGCAAAGAAAACGGCTTCAACCTGAACCACATTGAACTGACGTTCTCGGCCGAGGTCGACAACTACTTCAAAGCATTGGCGAACGTGGCTATTTCTGAAGACGGCGTAGAGATTGAGGAGGCCTGGGCGGAAACCACCGGGCTGCCGTGGGGCTTTCAGGCGAAGGCCGGCAAGTTTTTCAGCAACTTCGGCTACATCAATGCCCAGCATGCGCACGCGTGGGACTTCAGCGACCAGCCGTTGATCTACGAACTCTCCCTCGGATCACACGGTCTGAATGATAAAGGGGTGCAGCTCAGCTGGCTCGCACCGACTCCGGTCTACCTGCTGTTTGGTGCGGAGATCTTCCAGGGCGATAACGAAAGGATGTATGTCCAAGAAGAGGCGGATGAACTTCCGGAAAACGATGGGCCGCGTCTTGGAGTAGGCTGGGTGAAACTCGCGCCATTCCAGTTCGAAAAGAGTGAACTGCAGCTCGGCCTATTCGGTGCTTCGGGCAGCCATCAGGAAATTCATGAAGAGGGCGGCGGAACCAACTACTTCGACGGTGTGAACTGGTTTGCCGGTGCCGACGCCGTTTACAAGTTCGACTCCGGCAAGGCTTATGGCCAGGGCGACGCGGTTGTTCAGGCAGAATACTTCTATCGCAACAAAGATCTCGACCAGGAGGGGGGCGACGAAGAAGTGAGTGGTGCCCAGGATGGATACTACATTCAGGGCACTTATGGCATCCTACCGCGCTGGCGCACCGGCCTGCGCTGGGAACAGGTCGGCCTCACGAACGAAGAGACTGAAGAAAATGTAACCGAGGAATTCGGCAAGAGCTGGCGTGCATCGGCCATGCTCGACTTCCGGCCTTCGGAATTTTCGCAGGTTCGTTTCCAGGTGAGCAACGGCGACTACGATCTCGGTGACGAAGGGGTTGAGAATGTCTGGGAAGCCTTTGTTCAGCTCACCTTCTCTATCGGTGCCCACGGCGCCCACAACTTCTAGGAGACACCATGTTTAAGAAAACAGGAATGCTATGGCTGGGACTTGCCGCGACGGCGGCGAGTTATGCCGGCAAGCTGAACGTGGTTACCACCACGTCCGACCTCGCCTCAATCACCGAGGTTGTGGCGGGCGATCTGGCCAAAGTCAGCTCGATCTGCTCCGGCAACCAGGATCCGCATCATCTGCAAGCGCGCCCCAAATATGTGATGATGGCGCGCAAGGCCGACCTTTGGATCCGTATCGGTATGGAATTGGAGATCGGCTGGGAAATGCCGGTGATCGACAGTTCTCGAAACCGGAAAATCCGCCCCGGGAGTCCAGGCCATCTCGACACGTCGAAAAACATCAAAAAGCGGGCGATTCCGGACGCCAACCAGCTGAGCCGCGCCATGGGCGATGTGCATGCACAGGGGAACCCGCACTATCTGATCGATCCGGAAAATGCCAAGCAGGTGGCCGGCGAGATTGCGGAACGCCTGGGCGAACTCGATCCGAAAAATGCGGAGACCTACCAGGAAAATGCCGCCGCCTTTTCATCGAAGATCGATGAAAAGATGGTCGGCTGGAAAAGCGCCATGGCCGAGTTGGATGGGAAGTCGGTTGTGACCTACCACAAGAGCTGGCTCTACTTTTGCGAACAGTTCGGTGTGCACATTGCCATTGAGCTGGAACCAAAGCCGGGCATACCGCCAAGCCCCAAGCACCTGACGCGGGTGATCCAGACCGTGGCCGCCGAGGATATTAAAATTATCCTACAGGAACCGTGGTATAGCACCAAGGCTGCCCAGCGTGTTGCGGATAAAACCGGTGTACGCATCGTCACCGCGCCGACGTACACGGGAAGTGATCCGGAAGCGGGCGACTATATTGCACTGATCGACCTGATCGTGAAGCGGTTAACGGAGTAGCCTAAGTGAGCGATCCCATCATAATATGTTCGGATGTATGCATTGCATACGGCCGGCAGGAAGTACTGCACGGGGTTAATTTGGAGATTCCTCGCGGCGCCTTCCTGCCGTTTACCGGTGCCAACGGCTCGGGAAAGACGACCTTGCTCCGTGCGGTGCTCGGCCTGCTACCCATCCGGCATGGCACCCTTCAAACGCCGTTCAATAAAAACCCAGCCGGCTATGTCCCGCAACATCGTGTGATTGATCCGCTCTACCCCGTCTCCGTGAAACAGATTGTGGAGATGGGGCTCTATCCCGAACGAAAATGGTTCCGCCCGCTGACGGTTCAGCAAAAAAAGTTGGTGATCGATGCCTTGGAACAACTCGACATGGCCGAGCACATGAAGAAAAACTTCCGCGAGCTTTCCGGCGGTATGAAGCAGAAAGTGCTAATTGCACGCGCGTTGGTCTGCCAGCCTGAGGTCATCATTATGGACGAACCGACATCCGAACTTGATGAAGAATCCGAAACCGAAGTGCTGAACCACCTGCTACAGCTGAACCGTGATCACGGTAAAACGGTGCTTATGGTACACCACGATCTCGAGTTGGCAAAAAAGCTATCCGATATCGTCTGCAAGGTCGGGCGCGGGAACGCCCAAATCATAAACATCAATGGAGGCCAGACCGATGCATGATGCAATGGCCTGCCTTTATTGCCAGTTCCCGGAAGCCCTCACCGCTGGACTTCTGATTTCAGCCATCTGCGCCCTGCTCGGTGTTTTTGTGATTCTGAAGCGAGCGGTCTTCATCGGCATCACCCTTTCCGAGGTGGCCGCATGTGGCGTCGCCGCCTCGTTCCTGCTCGGCATTCCACCATTCGCCGGGTCGCTCGTCCTCGTCCTTGGAGCAGTCAGCCTGCTGGCCTTGCCTTTTGAAAACCAGCGGATTCCGCGCGACACCTTAATGGGGATCCTTTTCATTGCCGCAACCGCCCTGACGATTCTGTTGGTCTGCAAAAGCGGAACCGGCCTGATGGAAGTCAATGCCGTACTCTATGGTGACCTCATTCTGGCATCAACGAAGGAACTCAAAATCCTGTTTGGCATTCTGACGCCTGCGCTGATTCTGTTCCTCGCAATCCTACGGCCGACGCTCTACACCTTCATGGATCGGGAGGGCGCAAAAGTGCTTGGCATTAAAACCTGGGTCTGGGAAACGATCTACTTCTTGATGCTCGGCGTTATCATTTCCGCCGCGTCACAGATTGCCGGGGCAATGTTGATCTTCTGCTACCTGGTCGTATGCCCCGCCGCAGCGCTAGTGGCCAGCAAACGAATCTGGGTGGTACTGACCATTGCCCCGCTATTGTCGATGCTCGCAACATTCATCGGCATGGTCGTTTCGTTCAACTTTGACCTGCCCACCAACCAAACCATCTGCATGAGCTGCTGTATCCTCTTCGGAATCACAGCTCTCGCCAGCCTAACCTACCGCCAGTTCATGCCAGTCAGCCAGCAGGCCTGAATTTTATATGAAAACAAATATCCTCGACCAGCTGGCCATCGGAATGGCGGTTATCTGCGGCATTCATTGCCTAATGATGCCGATCATCCTCGCCCTGCTCCCCCTTATTGCCGCTAGTTTTTTTGCCCATGAACACTTTCACCTCTGGATGCTGCTGTTCGTTCTTCCAACCACTGGAATTTCCATTTTCATGGGCTGCCGTAAACATAAGGACAAGTGGACCGCCACACGAGCCTGACCGGCCTCGGTATCATGATGGCCGTGACGGTCTTTGAATATGTATCCCACACGACCTGCGCCACCTGTGCGGGATGCTCTCGGTCGGTAACGGCCCCAATCCCACCAATCGCATGGTTTAACACCTTCGGCGGACTGTTCCTGGCCTCAGCCCACGTGCGGAACTTTAAGCTGTGCCGGAGAGCAACTGCTACCACTAAGCAAGGCCGCGAAGAGGGCGGCGATACCTATCAACGGCCTTTAGCCGAAGCGCTTCTTGAGCGCGTCCCGCACGGGGGTTGGCACAAATTGGGTGATGTCGCCCCCCATGGAAGCCACCGTGCGCACGTTGCTGGAGCTGACGTAGGAATAGTCCTGTTTCGGCATAAGAAACAGGGTTTCGATTTCTGATTTCAGCTTCCGATTGGTTAGTGCCATCTGGAATTCATATTCAAAATCG
>JBAHZU010000061.1:0-5888 GCA_037132875.1 Pontiella sp. | reverse complement strand
TTCTAAATTTTAAGTTCAAGTGTTTGCCGGATGTCATCGGAAGCAGCACCTGCCTGCACCTCAAATAAACCGGGATCCACCACATACTGCTGTTGTTCCTCATTCCAGTACCGTAAGGCACTTGCTGGACAGTCCAATTCCACCGTTTGACTTTCGCCGACACGAAGTTCCAATCGTTGGAATGTTGCGAGGGTGCGAATGGGTTGCGGAACAGCGGAGTCGAGATGCCGAACGTACAACTGAATCACCTCGGCTCCATCCACGGCACCAGTATTGGTCAGTACAAATGAAATATGGAAGATCCCATTTTCTTCCGTGGCCGTCAGTTCACCGTATTCAAACTTCGTGTAGCTCAAACCATGGCCGAATGCATACAGCGGGGTACCCTCAAAAAAGCGATACGTCCGCTGTTCCATCTTGTAATTATAGTAGTGCGGAAGATCTTCCGTTGCTCGATAGAACGTAACGGGAAGTTTTCCGGAGGGATTACAATTGCCAAATAAAACATTAGCGACTGCCGTACCGGCCGCCTGTCCTGGATACCAAGCCTGCAGAATAGCCGGTAAATTCTCGGCCTCCCACGGGAAGGCCATCGCCCCTCCGCTACAGTTTACGAACACCACCGGCGTGCCGGTGCCATGCAATGCTTTCAGCAATGCAGTCTGCACAGCCGGAAGCTCGATACGGGTTCGGTCGCCGCCATTGAAGCCTTCAATACTAACGGGCATTTCTTCGCCTTCAAGCTCGCCGCTGATGCCCCCGAAATAAAGTACCAGATCAGCTTCAACCGCAAGGTCGACCGAAGAGCGGAACATTGCAGCATCAAATGTTGGATCATCCTTCGGCATGGCAAGTGGGCAGCCTTCATCCACGAGGAGTTCAACGGCTTCACCCAGTGCGTCTTTAATCCCAGACAAGAAGGTGATCGGAGCAGACGGGTCGCCATGATAATTCCCCAACAGGGCTGGAATCGAATCCGCATTGGCTCCGATGACTGCGACTTTTTTTAGCTTCGACTTTTCCAACGGCAGTAAATGGTCATTTTTAAGTAGCACCAACGATTGTTCCGCGGCCTTCAGCGCCAGCACTTTGTGCTCCGGCGAATCGTTCTGATCCAGCGAAATTCCAGACCAGGGTTGCATGGCCGGCGGATCAAACATTCCGAGGCGAAAACGGGTGCGCAGTAGACGATGCAGCGCCAAATCAATCTCTTCATCTGAGATCAAACCTGCGTTACGTGCGGCGAGCAGGCTCCCGTAGGTAACTCCGCAATCAAGATCGCATCCCGCCTTCACCGCACGGGCAACGGCTTCTTCTGCGGTTTCAACCAACCGGTGGTGCGCATAGATACTGCGAATGGCTCCACAGTCGGCCACAACGTGTCCATCAAAATTCCATTTTTCGCGGAGCAACTCTGTCAACAGAAATGGATTGGTGTTGCAGGGCTCGCCAAAGAGGCTGTTATAGGCCCCCATGACCGATTCCACACCGGCTTCGCACACCGCCGCTTCGAATTGCGGCAGGTAGGTTTCGTAGAGATCGCGCTCGGAGGGTTCAACATCGAACGAACGACGGCCCGGTTCCGGACCGCTGTGCACGGCATAGTGCTTGGCGCAGGCGGCTACTTTGAGACAACGCTCATCATCGCCCTGCAAGCCCTTAATGAACTCAACGCCCAAGCGGGTGGTCAGATGTGGATCTTCACCATAGGTTTCCTGTCCGCGGCCCCAACGAGGATCTCGGAAAATATTAATATTGGGCGACCACATCGTCAGTCCCTGATTCCGGTGATAAACCGGCACCTTGCCAAGCGCATTGAATTTGGCGCGCGCTTCGGTGGAGATGGCTTCAGCAACGCGGTAGGTTAAGGGCGCATCCCACATGGCAGCCAAACCTGTGGCCTGCGGAAAAACAGTTGCAAAACCATTTCGGGCCACGCCGTGCAGGCATTCATTCCAATAGTCGTATCCCGGAACGTCTAAGCGTTCGATGTGCCCGGCGGCATTCACCAGCTGATCGATCTTTTCCTTAAGCGACATGCGCTGGATTAAATCGTCCACCCGTTTTTCCACGGGTTGAAGAGGATCGTCATACATCGGATCTTCAGCCACGTCCGGAATGATGCTGGAGTTTGGATCCACGGCATCGGCCATATCTTTTGCGAGCACATGGGCCACCACATCACCGCTCTCATCCTTCACAGTAATGGCATTAAATTTAGCCTCCTGAACCGTGCCCTCAAATTGGACAGCAAGCGGGCCTCGTTGGGCATCGCCTAGATGTTCGATGACGCCAGAAATCCGGTAAATCTGTCGAAAGCCACCCGCTTCCTTTATAAGGTCTAAATCTTTTGCAATGACAGTCTTCCCGCACTGAATATTCATTACTCGTTGGCCTTCGCCATCAAGTACAGATTCCACGAGGTCAACTTCAACCGTATAGTTCCCCGGCTCAAGGCCGGGAGCTGTGGCAATAAAAGAGGTGCCTGATATTTCCTCTACATAAATTTCGGGTTGCTGTTCATCGCATGCGCCGAGCGTCTTAGAATGCTTAATATCTCCACTAAGCGAGAATTGTGCTTTAATCATAATGGCTTTCTTTATTATAAATCCAAAAACATACTTATCGTTCAGGTGGGCATGAATGTAAAGTTAAACGGCACCTAAATGTTAATAAAGATTTGAATTCTGTCTCGGTCCGGAAGCATAAACCTGCTTACAATTTTGATCGATATAGTCCCCCACATTTCTTTTTCGCAACTCATCCAGATGATCCATCAGCCAGTTTGCCGTCGAGCTATGCGCGATGATTTCCCCTTTAGAATCCGTCAGGAGCACCAACGTTTCAGACAGCCTGTGTCCTCGGCGCTGACTGGTCAAATTAAAATCAAACAAGCGGGTGATGCCATCCCCGGTAAACCGGTAGGATCCGCCATTTTCCTTCGTCGGGGTATACACTGAAGACTGATGATCCAAAAACCAGTATTTATTAGGATCAAGGTACTGCTGGGCGAAGACATAATACTCGAGCTTTAATTCAAATGGATAGTCGCTGCGCCCTTTCTTCCGAACCTTTGCTCCAAATGTCCAGTCTAGTACCCGCGGAGGGATTTGATCCCTTTTCAGCGCATAAGCGGACGCCTCGATTTTGAAGTTTTTACTCGAGCGAATAATGCCGACATCGAACTCAGGAGGGGTGGACCGCTTGATAAAGTTAATATCTTGCGGCGAAAGATCCCCATATGGCACGCGCACCTGTTTGCCCGTTGCGGTACGAACCACCAGTTTATCGCCAACTTTACTAATATATTCCGCTTCGAATGCCTTCCCGCTATTCAACGTCCATAAACGCATGGATGATTTCGGTTCGACCTCTTCTGCCACAGGAATTTCCGGTTCGACGTTGGCCACCTCAGTCGTCCGAACAGACGGCGCATAATCCTGAAAAATGGGGCCGCCCAAAACATCCGCCTCCCCCTCCACCAAGTGCTCCATAATCGCATCAGCCATCGCATGGGTGGTCGGTGCGGTTCTAAAAATGGGCAACAAATCCTGATTCTGCGGATTCGTTTCATATTTAACGCCCTCCTCTTCAACAAGCAACATGGCGCAGAAGTTTCCGCCCGGCTGTTCTCCGATCAAAACCTCCATATCCAGCGGAACCCCGGCTTTAAGTTCAATCCAGTCCCCCCCCCACGCCCTATTATTACCTAGGTACCACTGACGATTTTTCGTTGCACTGCTGACCCATTTTCCTGAAATAAGCCGAGCACCATATCCATTAGATTCCCAAGAAGCATCGAGAACGATCTTTCCATCAACCCGGACACTCATAACATCATCGGCATGCCCCCAGAAACGAAATTTAATATCCTTATAATGTACGAGCTTACCCCGATAAACAACGGCCCATTGGGTGGCAATGGTATCCGGTTCACCAAATGAAAAAGGCGCTAATGTGGAGGGAACATGCGGAATACAGATGGAGGTTGAATAGAGTTTTTTCGGAGACTGGAAATATTGCGCAAGCGCGGAGGCCTTCCAGCCACTGCGGCAGAATTTAGTCAAGGCATCGGCATACGCGGTCGTATCCATCGCCCTATTATTACCGCTACGAGTTCGTTTCAAATCGTAAAAGGTGCCCTCAAAATCATTACCAATGGTCTGAGCCCCACCGAAAACAGTCATTTCTTTCAGATCCGGAATCATTTTGAAACCGCCAATATCGCCTACAATCCCGGCCCCCATGCCGCTCATTTCAGGGAGCTGAATATCGGGCATGCTCGCCCGCTTGACCTTCGTTACAATACGAGTGGTGGATTTTGGCTTGGCACTTTTTTTGACCTTCACCTGCGGTTTTTTCAACTTCATCTTTGGGCGATCAACAGGCTTAGGAGGAACAAATGTCTTTTCCTCTTTCTGATGAACCGTAAAAACAACCAACAAACCAGCCAAGGCAAAGGCTGCGGCATGAACCATTAAGCTAATTACGAAACCACTTGGGGCTCCCTTATTAATCGTCTGTTTCTTTTTCATTCTCAAACCTCGGGGTCAAAATGAATGCTCATTATTTTAAACGCCCCCACATTTGCAGGTTTTTTTTCGAAAGCCAGCTTTTAAACACTTCGGCATCCGAGAGTACTACTAAAGACTATTCATTATCACTCAACTTTATGGCTCAACCCCAACCGCATATTTATCAGATAGTCTGATAATCTAAAATAAAAAAAAGATAAGACATTTCCTTAATTCGCAAATCAATAGAGATTGGGATTCTTCTTCGGTCCCGATGCATAAACCTGCTTACAACTTTGATCGATATAGTCACCGACTTTTCGCTTTCGCAATTCATCCAGATTATCAATCAGCCAGTTTGCCGTAGAACTATGCGCAATGATTTCCCCTCTGGAATCCGTCAGGAGCACCAACGTCTTAGACAACTTGTGGCCGCGGCGCTGGCCGACCAAATCAAAATCAAACAAGCGGGTGATCCCATCGCCAGTGAACCGGTAAGAACCTTCATTCTCCGGCGTCGGGGTGTACACAGAAGACTGATAATCCAAAAACCAGTATTTATTAGGATCGAGGTACTGCTGAGCAAAGATAAAATATTCAAGCTTTAACTCGAACGGATAGTCGCCAAGGCCTTTCTGGCGGACCTTTGCCCCAAACGTCCAATCCAGTACACGCGGCGGGATTTGATCCCTTTTCAGCGCATAAGCAGACATCTTGATTTTGAAACTTTTACTCGACCGAACAATGCCCACATCGAACTCCGGGGGGTTGGACCGCTGGATAAATGCAATGTCCTCCGGAGAAATATCCCCATACGGAACTTTTACCTGTTTTCCCCGTGCCGTGCGAACCACTAGTTTGTCGCCCATCGTAGTGACATATTCCGCCTCGAATGTCTTCCCGTTATTCAACGTCCATAAACGCATGAGCGATTCCGATTCAGCCTCTTCTGCCACAGGAATTTCAGGCTCAACTGCGGCCACCTCATTGGTCCGAATAGACGGCGCGTAATCCTGAAAAATGGGGCCGCCAAAAACATCTGCCTCCCCCTCCACCAAGTGCTCCATGATCGCATCAGCCATCGCATGAGTGGTCGGGGCCGTTCTGAAAATAGGCAAAAACTTCTGGTTCTGCGGATTCATTTCATACTCTACACCCTCCACCTCAACAAGTAACATAGCACTGAAGTTTCCTCCCGGCTGCTCCCCGATTAGAATCTCCAAATCCAGTGGCTCGCCAGCCTTCAGCTCAACCCAGTCCCCTCCCCACGCCTTGCCAGTACCCATATACCACTGGTTATTTTTCGTCGCGCTACTGGTCCATTTCCCCGCAATAGTCCGGGCATTCCAAGTGCCATCGAGGGTCGCATTGAGA
>JBAHZU010000046.1:0-7907 GCA_037132875.1 Pontiella sp. | reverse complement strand
TCCTCCGCTCTAGCGGCCACCTTTTCCACGGTCCGGAACCATACGCAGGCAGCAATGGAATCCCTTCAAAATCGCATCATCACCGATTATTCCATGAAGGCGTTCAAACAAAATTTCGTCCAAGCCCTTATAAAAACCTAATGTTCACAGGCAAGCTCGGGGCAAAAAAAAGCCGGTTTCCAAGAATTGGAACCGGCTTCTTTTATTTTCCGATGAACGGAAGTTTAGGCGCCTTCGAAGAGCCAGGTGGAGAGATAACGCTCGCCCGTATCGCAGATGACCGTAACGATCAACTTGCCTGCGTTTTCAGGCTTCTTCGCCAGTTGAATGGCCGCGTGCACATTACCCCCCGCAGAGATCCCACAGAGGATGCCTTCTTCTTTAGCCAAACGGCGGGCCATAATCCCCGCGTCAGCACCATCAATCGTAATGATCTCGTCGATGAGGTCCGTATCCAAATTATTCGGGATAAATCCTGCACCAATACCCTGAATCTTATGCGGACCCGGCTTACCTCCAGAAATGACTGGAGACTGAACCGGCTCAACCGCAACGATTTTAGTTTCAGGTTTCCGTTCTTTCAGCACACTGCCAACACCGGTCAACGTTCCCCCCGTACCGACACCCGCAACAAAGATATCAACGGCACCGTCAGTGTCCGCCCAGATTTCTTCCGCAGTGGTTGTGCGATGAATATTCGGATTAGCCGGGTTATCAAACTGTTGGAGCATGATGGCTTCAGGATTCTCTTTAACAATTTTTTCGGCGGTGGAAATTGCCCCGGGCATTCCATTTTCTGCCGGAGTCAGCACCAACTCGGCTCCGAGCACTTTCAACAACCGACGGCGTTCAATACTCATGCTTTCCGGCATCGTAAGAATCAGTTTATATCCTTTTGCGGCCGCGGTGAAAGCCAGTGCAATCCCGGTGTTACCACTCGTTGGTTCAACGAGTGTCGCGCCCGGTTTGATCAGCCCTTTGGCTTCGGCATCTTCAATCATCGCAACGCCGATACGGTCTTTCACGCTGGCGAGCGGATTCTGTGATTCCATTTTGACCACAACCGTAGCTGGGAGGCCTTCAGAAATACGATTCAGTTTAACCAACGGGGTGTTCCCCACTGTTTTTGTAATATCATCATATATAGGCATAATTGATCTCCGTTAAATATTGAACATAATCGGCTGGTCGGCCGTACGCTTCACATAGTCATCGTGAAGTTCTTGCAATGTAATCTTCGAAAAATATTCGCGCAGCTCATCACTGGCGCCCTGCCAGACTCGTTGCACCACACAGGAATCGGATTTACTGCACCCTTCAGCCAGACAACCCACCAAGTTGATATCGCCTTCTGATGCGGAAAGCACATCGTATACCGTGATATCGATTGGAGCTTTCGCCAATCGGAAACCACCGCGAAGCCCGCGCACACTATTAACCAAGCCTGCATTTTTAAGAGGAACAATAATCTGTTCAATGTAGTCGGTGGAGATCCCTTCCTGCTCAGAAATTCGTTTCTTTGGAACAGGTTGATCTCCCTGCAAACGCGAAATACATAGCAGAATGCGTGTTGCATAACGCCCTTTAGTCGATAACTTCATACGGTCCTCTCTGATGAAACGGTGAATTGGTTATAGTTTTTATCATGTATAATGGTGACATTCTTACCCGTCAAGTAGGATTATCGGAAAACTCCGTACGGGTTTTATGGAATATATATAAACCCCTTTAAAAACGGGATTTTATAAACCCTGAATAGGCGTCCCATTCTGTCAGGATTAATAATCATTCCGCCAATTCACTCCAATACCCGGGCGCATTTTCGGACCCGTATAGGTTTCCACAGAAAAGTGCCGAGTCACCTCAAGTTCAGCCATCATTCCCGTTTCTCCGCGGTTATCCAGCGACTGATTGATCTCAATATAAAGACCGGAGGTAATATATTTTCCTGCGGCCACCGTAGAATCCTCTCCCGCCGCATCAGCCTCTCGCCACTCCAGCGTGTCAATCCCAATGGCCTTCCGCACCTGGAACATAAAGCCAGGCCCCCTCATCCCGCCCGACAACTGCCGGGCCGCGCTTGCAATCTGATACGCCTGATAAGGAGAAATGGAACTCGTGTCCCGATTAAAAAGGACATGCGAAAGCACTTCGTCTTCTGGCATCGACGGTGACGATTCGAGGCGAAAGCGCGGATCGCCTGTCGGGCCATTCAAAATCAGCTGGGCCGTCACATCATTCCTGGAATATTCCGCGGTCAGATTATCCAAAATGGCCACCGCGGGCACGGAACCGTCGAGCATGATTTTCCCCTCAACAAAGCGAAACTTCTTTCCAACAAAACTCACAAATCCTCGGCGCGGCTCAATCGAACCCTTCACAGAAACCCCCTGCGGGGTATCGGTGATATGCAATTCCCCGCCCAGCACCGCCTCGATCATGGAGGCATTCACAAAAATCTGATCCGGAAAATCCACATGAATATCCAACCCCACCGGCGGGGCTTTCCGCTGTTTTTGATCCACCTGCAACAGGGTGTTTGTGGCTTGGCGGTCATAGTTCGTCAGCAAAACCGGCTCCGCAGGAACTATATAATCAAGCAGAATTTCCGCCCGATCAATCGTCAGCGCTCCAGAAATATGGGGTCGCCTCAGTCGGCCGGTCACCCCTAACTGCCCCGAAATCTGCGCATCCATTTCATCGCGCCGAATAATCTCGGCTCCAGAAAATTTCAGGTGCAGATCCAATCCATCGGCCCCCAGTTTTCCGCTGAGATCCACCAACCCATCCCCGCCATCCGTAGCCGAAGCGGAATTCACCACAAAACCACCTGCTGTGGCAGAAAGGTCGGCATTAAAATCTCGAAAAACAAACCCCCATTCAAAATGTTCATACCGCCCGTTTTCCACCGTCAGAAATCCCGCGGGCACGCGATCCTGATACGTCACGTGCATCTTAAGCATTCCGCTCATCCGTTGATCCTGAAAAATGGCTAGCTGATTAAAAATATTCAGGTTCAGAGCGGCGTCGACCTCTGCCGAAAATTGACGCGGTTCCGGTCGATAGCGAAGCGGTACCAACGAAAAAACACAGGGCATCGCCATATTGGCCTCGAAATGACCCGTGGCATACTTGGTCACAGAAGTGGACGCCGACAGGATTCCCCCGGAAACGTTGGCCGCAATATGCAAATCCAGCTCGGGCAATTCATCCAACGCATCCCGAGCACTCATCAGGCCCTTAATATCTAAACGGGCAGTCACCGTCGGCTCTTCCAGCGAGCCCTCCACCAAAATGGCACCGTTCACCGTGCCATTAAAATTGGAACTTCCAACCAGTGGAAGTTCCGCCACATCCATCTCAGTCAATGCGCCCGAGAGAGAAACCCGTTCGGGGCTCAGCTGCCCGGCCAATGAAAACGAGACCGTATCCCACCCGGAAATTTCCAACGCATGCACATCAACGCCCCAGGTTTGATTGCTGGTGACCACCGTTGAGGTCCCCCTAACGTTATACCGATTCAATACGGCATCCACCAACGAGGCCTCTAACACCACATCAATGACGCGATTCGTAAACGCTAACGATAAATCACCCCGGCAAGAAAAATCCGGACTGCGAAACTGAAACTGTTGCAAACGCAACAGTTTCTCCGCAAAATGCAACCGAGTTTCCATGCGACCATCCTGCCCGTTCATAACCAGGTCCGCCGTAATCATCGCATTCACTTCGCCACCTTGGATCAGAGCCTCGCCCTCCCCCGACAGCGCATCCAACCCAAAGGTTGGGTGCTTCATATCGTCCAACCGCGCAAATACCTTTAGATAATCCTCCTCATTTCCAGCCAACACGGCTTCCAATTCCACCACGCCATCGGCATCGCCCGCCACCGTCAGCTCCCCGCTCAACCGCCCAGTGGTCCGATACTGAATGCCGCCCGAGTGCACGGAATAGTTCAGCGGAATACCCGCCACCCCTTTTTCCAGCCGAAGTGTTTTCACCGATAAGCCATCCAGAGCAATTTCCAACGGCTGGAAATCTAACGAGGCGGCTCCCCCGCGGGTCTCACTTTTTACAAACGCGGGAAATCTATGCCAAATGATGGTTTCTGCGCTGAGCTTTTGAAAATGGATCCGCCCATCAAATAAATCCTTAATGATCCAGCGAAAATGCAACTTTTCTGCAGTCAGCCAAGCGCCCTGTGCATCACCAATCTCCACCGATGAAATCGTTACCTTACCCGGCAACCAGCCCGTAATTGCTCCCACCTTTACCTGATGCTGTTCCGAATGGCTGAGCACGGCCGACAACGACCGAGCCAGCACGCCCTTGCCATACGGAGTCTGCAGAAAAAGAATACACAGAATCGGAAGCAACAGCAGCCCCCCGATCCCTCTCAAAATTCTGGACCTTTTTTTCTTCATTAAACCCTCAAAATGCTTGCCCCAGACTCATGTAAAATTGCAACTGATTTTCCTGCGAATCATCCGGATTCAGCGGATATGCCAAATCCGCGCGCAACGGACCAATGGACGTGAACCAGCGCAGCCCAACGCCTGCACCATAGCGCAACGATCGGCTGATTTCATTTTTCACCAAATCATTATAAACGGTACCGCCATCCAGAAACACAACATAACCCAGCCGTTTGCCCGGTTGCATACGAAGCTCGGCCGAAAATTCCAGCAGTTTATTCCCGCCCGTGGGCGTGCCATCCACCGAGGGCCCAACCGACTGATATTCATAGCCACGAATCGAACCCCCGCCGCCGGCATAATATCGTTCGTCCGCCGGCACCTCATCCACATCAGCCCCATCAATACTACCGACCGACAACCGGAATGCGCTCGAAAGCCGGGCTCGTTCCCAATGCAAATGATAATAGCGCCCTTCCAGATAGCTCTTCAGAAACGAGTCGGACCCGTGGGTCCCTTCATTCCAAACCGTATTCCCAAACGCCTGATAGCCACGCATCGGATTCAACCGATCATCGCGATAATCCAGACTCAGTTGCAGCGGGAAAAAGACATAATTAAACCGATCCTCCACAGAAAACTGCTCCACCTTGGAATAGTAATATCCCAGCCCGAAACCCGCCTGAATATGGGGCGTGAAATCTCGCAGCACCATCGCCGACGTTTTCGCCTTGTGCGCATCATACGCATCCGGCATCTCTCGACTCGCCTCCACATCGAGCACCAACGACTGATTGCCATCCAGGAAACCCGAACGCGTCAATTGCGCGTTCCATAGCAATTCAATGGGAGAAGCGCTCATCGACGTTTCAAACTGCTCGCCGCCGCCAAAAAGGTTGCGATGCTCCCAAAACAATCGCCCGCCAAAGCCGATATCCGAATAGTTCACCCCCGCCCGGATCGTTCTCGGAGCACGTTCATTCAGCGAAATCACAATCGGAATGGCATTCGTACCCCGAGCCGATCGAGCCGGTTCCACCCGAGCCGATCCAAATTGACCCGTTCCCAACAGGTGCGTTTCAAAATCGCGCACCAACTTCGAGTCATACCGCCATCCCTCTCGCCACGGCACCTGACGATGAATATATTTTGGAGGAAGCGCATCCAGCCCTTCCACCAGAACCGGCCCAAAAAAAGCAAGCAGGCCCGCATCAAATTCCAGCGTCACATCCACCTGCTTATTTTCCCGATCCACCACCACCGTTCGTTTAGCCAAAGCCGCAAAGGGATAACCCCTTCGATTCATCTGTTCAATAATGCGCTGTTGCTCCTCAAAAACTTCCGCCGCCACCACTTTTTTACGAGGACGAAGCACCGTCTTAATTTCTAAAAGTTGCTCATCATCACTGTTGGGAAATAAAATATCCACCGTGCGAAATCGATAAGGTTCACCCTGGTCAATGCGCAGATATACCCGCACCGTATGTTCGTCCGTATCAATTTCCGAGGTCACCCGGCCATCATAATACCCGCGCGATTCAAGAAGGGCCTCAATCGTTGGAATATCTTTTTCAATCCGGCGGCGCAACTGGCCCAACGTCGAGGGAGCCCGCTTCTGCATCGTGATCGTCCGCGCCGAACTCGTAATGGCGCGCTTCACCGCATGATCTTTTGCGCCCAGAAGCTTCACCCGATACTCCAGCCCGTCCGATTCCGCAAACCCGGACTCCGCCATGCACATCCATGCAAGGGCCAACATCACCAAATCTCGAAAGAAACGATTCACCATAGGCCGATAACGTATGCCTTTCTTCCCGAAACTTAAACCTAAAGCTCAACATGCATTTCACGCCATCAGGCCTTTCCGAATGGAACCCGCCGCAGGGTCCCATTCCAGCCCCCCAAATCAACCCTTCAAAATCGGACCCAGAAATCCGCCCCTCCTCTTTCATTCTATTAATCGTAGACGCAGGGAATCGGGCTGATAGGATTTGCGAACTCTTTACCCAAGGAATTCTATGATCAATCAAGACCGCGCCATGATTCACCTGATGGATCTACTGTCCATTGAAGGCCCAACCGGACAAGAATCGAAAGTGGTATCCGCCATTTCCAGAAAGCTCATTGCCGCAGGCTGTAAAAAGGCCTGGATTAAAACCGACGATGCGCACATACGACTGGGCAACGGATTCGAGGTTGGCAACCTGATCGTTCGACTTCCAGGCACAACCAAAGCACCCCGCATTATGTTTTCGGCCCACATGGATACCGTTCCGCTGTGCAAAGGCGCAGTACCCATCATTAAAGACAACCGCGTGGTCGCCGAAGGAAATACGGGACTGGGCGGCGACGACCGCTCCGGCTGCGCCGCCATGGTTACCCTCTGCGAAACCCTCCTCACCCAGAAACTTCCCCACCCCCCCATCACCTTTCTTTTTCCGATTGCAGAAGAAAATGGGCTACACGGATCGCGCATGGTTCGCTTTAGCGACCTCGGGAATCCAACCATGGGCTTTAATCTCGACGGGCAGTTCCCTAATGAAATTGTGATTGGAGCCATGAGTGCCGTGCGCTGGGAAGCCACCATTCAAGGCATTTCCACCCACGCTGGACTCGAACCACACAAGGGCATCTCGGCCGGACTCATCGGTTCGAAAGCCATCGCCATGATCGCTGAAAAAGGCTACTTCGGAAAAATCATTAAAGGCAATCGTCAAGGCACCTCCAACCTCGGCGCCGTGAACGGCGGCGAGGCCAGCAACCAAGTGATGGACCAATGCCGGATGACCGGAGAATGCCGCAGCCATAATCCAGCGTTTCTGGATCAGATTGTACAGGTCTATACCGAGTGTTTTGAAAAAGCGGCCCAACAGGTCACCAATGACGCGGGCGAAACCGGCCACGTAAAATTCACGACCCTATCGGACTACAACGCGTTCAAACTAAAAATTTCGGAACCGTGTGTAAAGATTGCCAGCAAAGCCGTAAAAGCAGTCGGAAAAATCCCAAAACCGTTGGTGATGGATGCCGGGCTCGACGCCAACAACTTCAATGAAAAGGGCCTGCCGACCGTTACATTAGGAACCGGCTCGCACAAATTTCATCAGATCGAAGAATATGTCGATATCGAGGAATATCAAACGGCCTGCGAGGTCCTCCTGAACATCACAAAACTCTGTTGAAGCAATAAATACAGCACGTTCGTCTGGTTTTTATTTTCTTCAAGTTCTCCCTTTGGGTTACCGATTTCACGGGATCCACTTCGGCTTGAACCTCCCGCTTTCTTCGGCAGCTACTCGCGCAGTTGCCCTGCATGTCATCGCCTTCACCGCCATTTATAGCCGAACGTTCTTTAATCCAATAACAGACCGTGGAAACGAAGAAAATGGAGGTTTAAGCCGGCGCCCCAAACTAAACGCATATCAATTAACCGGATATTCGGGCAATAAAAAGTGGTGCAAGTTTGTCTTTATTTAACACCGGCAAATTGGG
>JBAHZU010000003.1:0-9447 GCA_037132875.1 Pontiella sp. | reverse complement strand
GGGAAAAAGAATGCCACTACGGGGCCTTCACGTCCTCGGCAACGAGCTCTTCTTCTGCAGGGGTTTTATCCTGCTGCATGAACTCGTATTTCTGAACATCTTCCGCTTTGAGTTGCTGGGCTTTTACCGGGAGCCAGAGCGATGTGGCCGGCACATACGTGATGACCAGCAGCGCGGCAATCATGGCGCCGAAAAATGGAAGCATCGTGGGCGTCACTTTGGCAATGGTGGTCTTACCCACCCCGCAACCAATGAACAAACACGTTCCAACGGGTGGTGTGCAGAGACCGATGCAGAGGTTGGCAATCATCATGATACCGAAGTGAACCGGATGCATGCCTAATTCAGAGACCACCGGCAAAAAGATGGGCGTAAAAATCAGAACCGCCGGCGTCATATCCATAAAGGTGCCGACACAAATCAGCAACAGATTGATGGTGAGCAGAATGACAATGGGATTGTCAGACAGCCCGAGCAGTGCAGCGCTGACCGTCTGTGGAATATTGGCCATGGTCATGATCCAGCTCATGCCGGAACTGGCCCCGATGAGCAACATGACGACGGCCGTGGTGATGCCGGTATCAAGCAGGATCTGCGGCAGGTCTTTTAAGATGATTTCCCGATAGACCACCACCGAGAGCAGGAAGGCATAGACCACGGCAATGGCCGCGGCTTCCGTGGCGGTGAAGATGCCTCCGAGAATCCCGCCAATGACGACCACAATCAGCAGTAGCGTAAAGTAAGCACGACGGAACGTGGTGAAACAAGCACAGCAGATACTCGACCAAAGTAGGAACCAGACGGCACCGCTGGGGATCTTCCAGAAACCCAATTCAAGAAGGCCTTTCTGCGACAAGATGATTTGAACAATCATAAGGGCAATGACGGCGGTCGAAGCCACGGGCTTCCATTTCGGCATTTCGAGTGCCTCGCCTTTATACCCTTTCATGATGGAGATCACGCCGCCCACGAGCATGATAAAAAGCCCCGTAATCAAGCCGGGAATAAATCCGGCCATAAACATGGCCGCAATCGAAACCGAGCCCGCCGCGACGGAATAAACGATCATGATATTACTGGGAGGAATCAACAAGCCGGTGGTGGCGGCCGTGGTGGTTACCGCCACATTAAATTCGCGGCCATAGCCCTTGCGATTCATCTCGGGAATCATGAACCCACCCACGGAAGAAACCGCGGCGGCCGCAGAACCCGAAATGGAACCGAACAACATGCAGGTGAGGGTATTCACATAGCCCAACCCTCCAGGAAGCCGACCCACGAGGGTGGCGGCAAAGTCGATCAACCGACGAGCAAGCCCGCCCTTACCCATGAGATGTCCGGACAGGATAAAGAAGGGGATCGCCAACAAGGCGAAGGCATTGACCCCATTCGCCATTTTGGAGGCCACCATAATCGCGGGATCGGAACCTTCTGCCAGGATCGCAAAGAAGGTGGCCAGCGCAATGGCCACCGCAATCGGCACGTTCATGATGAGCAACAGAATGAAAACGGAAACCAGAATCAGCGCAATAACGCCCATTAGAACACCTCCGATTCTTGATGAGGACAACGTGAGGCGCGCGGGGAATTCTTCAAGATCTCGGCCTTTAGAAAATTATTTTGCCACAAAATCATTCTGACTCCTCCGCCGAAGTGGCGAGCGTTTCCATGAGATTTTCCACCGTATAGATGGTCATAAAAATTCCAGCAATGGGAAGAGCCAGATAGACATATCCCATTTTCCAGCCGAGGGCCGGTGTCACCTGTTCCATGGCGAGCGCATCGAACACCACGCGCCCTCCCCCATATATAAAAATAGCCCCGGCAAAAAAGAGGACGATCACGTGGACCACGATCGACATGAGCCGCTGAACGTCCGAATCAAACTTGCCCACAAAATAATCAACCCCCAGATGCCCTTTTGTGCCAAAGGCCACCGCGCCGCCGAGCAGCGTCACCCAGACGAGGAGAAAGCGCGCCAATTCTTCGGTCCATTTGGCCTGCTCCCCCATGACAAAACGTGTGAACACGCCCCAACAGACATCAAATACCAAGAGGGTAACCGCCGCAATGAGCGCCCAGTTAAGCAGAAGGGTCAGGCCCTGTTTAAATTTAAGCATTCTTTCTAGCATCAGATTTTTACCTCAGATTCAGTGAGTGGAAGCACCGCATTAGCGATTTCCGATGGTTGGAACTCCGGCTGCATTAGCTATTTTTAAAAGAAAAGAGGCGCAGACTCGAAAATCGGTAAGGGCGGCGATCATCAATCGAAATATTGATGCAGCAGCTCACCCTTACTCCACCTCAGCAATTTGTTTGAGCAGTTCACGGACCTCCGGATTTTCAACTTCGGCGAGCATGGGAGCCACCTTGGCCGCAAAGGCGGCAACATCCACATTGTAGATGGTAACGCCTTCGGCCTTGGCCTGCGCCAACGATTCGAGGGTCTTTTCTTGCCAAAGCGTTCGCTGGAAGCCCACCGATTCATCGGCCGCCTGTTGCACCCAGGCCTGCACCTGCGGATCAAGCGTGTCCCATACTTTAGTACTGATCAGCAGCATGTCCGGAATGCGAGTATGCGCATCAAGCGTGAAGTGCTTGCAGACTTCATAGTGTTTATTCGAGGTAAAACTCGGAAGGTTGTTTTCAGCCCCATCGACGGTGCCCTGCGCCAGCGCAGAATAGAGTTCGCCCCAAGCGATCGGAGTTGGAGAGCCGCCCATGGCCTTCACCATATCAATGGCCGTCTTGGAGTTCATGACGCGAATTTTAAGCCCTTTGAGATCATCGGGCGTACGGATCGGTGCATCCTTGGTGTAAAAATTCCGGCTTCCTCCGTCGTAGTAGCATAGACCGCGCAAGAATTTATCCGCCCCCTCCTGCAACAGACGTTTGCCGATATCGCCATTCAGCACATTCCAGTAGTGGTCGGAATCGCGAAAGATATAGGGTAGCCCGTAAACCGACATGGAAGGAATAAAGTTTTCCATGGCGGCCGTCGAGGTTTTGGTCATGGCCAGCGAGCCATTTTGCAACTGCTCAATGCACTGCGTTTCGGGACCAAGCACAGCGCTGGGATAGATGTTTATCGTGACCTTCCCCCCAGACAGTTCCTCCAATCGTTGCTTCATGAACACCATGGCTTTATGCACGGGGTGCGCCGTATCCAGCCCATGCCCCAGCTTCAGCACCAGCTGATTGGTTCCCCCTCCCGAAGCTTTCTGCCCGCGCATATACATGGAAAATCCAGCCGTTGCCAAGAAGGCCCCGATTAGAATTCCTCCTACGAAATACGACACACCTTTATTCATGTTTGCCCCTTAAATAACTACACAAATACTTGTTCAAACGTTTGAGGTCAAGTAATTTAACCTAGTCCCCCTGCCCGATCGCCGGAAAATATAGGCCGCCAGCCTCAGTATAAACAGGGATCAGGCCGCCTTATCATTTTTTAAGCGCAGGCCGCTCTCCCCCCACCAGTTGATACACCTCCGAACCCGCCGCCAAAAATGCGCCGGTGCCATAGACCTCTGTTTTATCCGCAAACGAATCGCCCGGCGCAGCACCCACCGGCTGGACAAACCCCACCATTCCATCGGGCGTCACACATTCCGTCAGCGCCTTCCAAGCGCTGAAGATGACCGGTTCATAGGTGGCACGGTCCAGCAGGCCGGCATTGATGCCCCATGCGAGACCAAAGGTGAAAAATGCGGTCCCGCTGGTTTCCTTGATCGGATACCCCTCGGTTCCGCCCAACAATCCCATCGACCAAGTTCCATCGTTTCGCTGCAACTCAACCAACCGTTTCGCTATCTGTTGAAATAGATCCACATAAAAAGTGCGGCCCTCCCAATCGTCCGGCATATCCGGAATCATGAGCGCCAGCCCGCCGAATACCCACCCATTGCCGCGCGACCAAAATAGTTTTTTTCCATTTTCCTCAAAACGCGTAAAATACCGCGTATCTCGGAAAAACAAGTGCTCCTCAGCATCCCAGAGCAGGTCATAGGTTGCATGGTATTCCTGATCCATAAATTCAAGATACGTGCGGTCGCCAGTCAATTTAGCCAATCGCGTCCAGACCGGCGGAGCCATAAACAGGGCATCGCACCAGCCCCAACGATAGTGGCAATCCGTCGTATAAGGTTTTTTGTATCCGCAAAATTCAAGCGAGCGTGTTTTGGGATTTTCTAAGATCCAGTCAAAGCGTTCCTGAGTCGGAGCCCGCATTTCCGGCTGATTAAACTCCTCCGCGAAGGACAGATAAAACTGACCAACGGTATGATCATCCGCATGGTACGGGCGTTTATACAAGGCCCATTCATTCCGTTCGCCAATCGCCCGCAACCAAGCGGTCTGCGAAGCATCGCCCGAAACCTTACGCCACTGATTCATCCCCACGTAGAGCGCACCATTATGCCACCCGAGATCAGGCCATTTTTTCAGAAATGATTTTTCATAACCGCTCAATCGCACCGAAGAGTCGGCCTCTGCTCGTTCAATTTTTGCACGCATTTTTGAGGCCATGCTGCGATATTGATGCTGATCTTCAAATGTTGCAATCTGCCATTCCGCCACGCGTTGCGTGATTTCCTTCACCGAATCCGCCGAAGGCCGTTCCTCAGCGGCCATGGAAACCTTCGGGGCCAGCAGCAGACAACCGACCCAGAAGAGGGTAGCATGTGTTCCCCACCGTATTTTCATTTTCAGCTCCCTCCTTATCGTCCCATCCAGCCGCCATCAACCACCATCGTATGGCCCGACATATAATCCGAAGCTGCTGAGGCCAGAAAAACAATCGGCCCCGCAAAGTCTTCAGGTTTTCCCCAGCGCCCGGCCGGAATACGCCCGAGAATTGCTGCGTTTCGCTCCGGATCATCCTGTAGCGCTTGCGTGTTATCGGTGGCAATATAGCCCGGCGCAATCGCGTTCACCTGAACGCCTTTACTTGCCCACTCGTTGGAAAGCGCCATGGTCAGCTGGCCAATACCTCCCTTACTCGCGGCATACCCCGGCACGGTGATCCCGCCCTGAAACGTTAGCAACGAAGCCGTGAAAATGATCTTGCCCGCTCCCCGCGCCACCATCTCTTTTCCGATTTCGCGGGAAAGGATAAACTGCGCATTCAGATTCACTTCCATCACGGTATCCCAGAGGTCATCCGAATGCTCCACAGCCGGAGCCCGCAGGATTGTTCCCGCATTATTGACCAAAATATCGATCGTGGAGAAATCAGCTTTGACCTGTTTAATAAATGCGTAGAGCGCCTTCCGGTCGCTAAAATCGCAGGCATATCCCTTGAAGGAGCGTCCGAGGGCCAGCACGTCTTTTTCCACCGCACTTCCTTCCGGTTCGAGAGTGGCGCTCACGCCGATGATATCCGCACCCGCTTCCGCCAATGCGACGGCCATCCCCTTCCCAATTCCCCGCTTGCACCCCGAGACCAAGGCCACTTTTCCAGTCAGGTTAAAACGATCCATACTCATCATTGGTTTCCTTTTGCAGACAATCGCACATCCAGTTGGATCTCCTGTCCGGAGCGACCCCTGACGTGCAGTTCAATTTCAATGCGTTTAAATCCCTCGATCTGTTTATCCAACTTCATCGGCGGCGGATTCAACTGCACGATGCGCATTTTCGTCTGGAGATTTGATTCCACCCGTAGTTCCAGTTGCTGGCCGTCCTGTGTCAAAATGGCTCCGCCGTTCACCAGCTCAACGTCAGCAAGGGTTCCCATTTGCCAAACCACCTTTTCCGTTTGATCGGAGGTGATGATGCGGTCCTGAATCCGTAATGAGGTCGGGCTGTCTTTGACAAATCGACGCGTAGCTTTTTCAACATGATCCGCATATAGCTCGGTCAGATCAAATGCGGCTTCCGGTCGCTCGCCTTCCTTGAAATCAATCAACGGCGCAAAGCCCGTTGTCCGGAACAGTTGATCATTCACGGTCAGCGTGCTGTGCCCAAAATTATTTTTAATCAGCAGAGTCCAACGATCACTCCCCTGATGGCGGCCCCATTGTTGAAACCCAGCCCTTTCGAGCACCCGGTAACTCTGATTTCCAGGATCAATGGACCAACGAACGCCATTCAGCTCAAAGACAAACGATCCGGCATCCATATTCCCATGGCTAATTCCTGCCTGCCCGCCTTTGCAGCCTACATAATAATCATATTCATCATTTTCTCCGCCGGTGAAAATGGCGATGGGATTATGGCCCTTCCCTGCCCACGCCGTCGGCAAACCGGTTCCGGCTTCGCCTTCATATTGCGACAGCCAGGCCATTGCCATTCCGGCGATGTTCGAAAGTTTGTTCATCTCCTCCACGGGCTCCATAAATCGCTCGCGCTCAAAGAAGGTTTTGTTGCCCGTCCGCGCAGCAAACCAAGCCAGCAAGACATCTCCGTTTTCATCCCGCCGATCTCCGCAATCGGAAAAGTTGAAATACCAACCGGACGGAGCATTGCACAGCGCACGAAACAGAGCGCTTTCCATGAACCCCGGATAATCTGCTATCCCAAAATCAGATCCCAGCGCACTTTCTAATATGGAAATGGTGACCAAGGAATAGCTGGTTCCGTAGCCCCAATAGGAAGAACCTTCCGGATAAATACCATCGGGCATATAGGCGATCAGACTATGCGGCAATCCCTCCAGAGCACGATGGATTGTTTGGGTTGCCAGCTCAGGTTCCTGATCAAAAACCGTAAGGGCCGCCGCAATCAGCCCGCCATTGCACACCTGGTTCCAGTTGTTATCGCCATAGGCCCGCCGAAACGGTTTCCCATCTTCTGGCCAGCTGGGTTGCAGTGCTTTTTCAATCAGCGCATCCTTGGCCGCTTGAATCGTAGTTGCTGGAAGATCACCAGCGGTCCAGTCGAGCGCCAACGAAACGGCCAGCGACATTTCAGCAACATCGAGAAAGTGATGCGGGTTCCACGAAGGGAACGCGCTCACATTCAGAACTTCATCGTTGATGCGTTGCAAGGCCCGCGGATCCTTTTCCATCAGATACACGAAGCCGAGCATGTTGATCCGATACAGCATTTCACGCGACGTGCTCAGCAAACGCTTCCCACGGATCTTTCCGTCCGGCAATCCCTTACTATAGATCGTTTCCGCATTCGCGCGAATCGCGGCATACATATTGCGAAGCACCGGATCGGTTTCCAACTTCACCTTGAGGTCCGCCACCATCGCCGGTGTAAAACCCAACCGCGGTTGCGTTGTCTCGAGATGCTCGCGCATATACGTCTTCGAGATCGGGTTCTCTAATGGAGGAATAGATGGCGCCGCGTCAGCAGCCCATCCCCCAAGCATCAAGCCCAGTGCGATAACGACTGACCTCACTTCAAATCACCGATTGCAATATGGTCCATATCATCAAAACGCTGATTTTCACCGCCCATGCCCCAACAGAAGGTATACGCTTTTGTTCCGCACCCCGAATGAATCGACCACATCGGCGAGATGACCGCCTGTTCGTTGCCCACGACCAAATGCCGCGTTTCATCGGCCGGTCCCATCATATGGAATACGTTCGAGGATTCATCGAGGTTGAAATACATATACACTTCCGTACGACGCTCATGCGTATGGCACGGCATGGTGTTCCAGACACTGCCCGGTTCCAATGCCGTAAAGCCCATTACCAACTGACAGCTTTTGATGCCGTTCTCATGAATATACTGATAAATTTTCCGATGGTTGGAATCCTCCATCGAGCCCAATTCAATCACATGGGCATCCGCCTTCTTCGCCTGGGTCGTCGGATAATCCGCATGTGCCGGATACGAAATCAGATAAAAGCGGGCCGGATTTTCCGCATCCGCGCTGGTGAACGAAATTTTCTGAGATCCCCGACCGATATACAACCCATCGAGGTTTTCCATCGCGTATTCAGTCCCATCAACCGTCACTGCTCCATTGCCACCAATATTCAGCACGCCGACTTCGCGACGCTGGCAAAAATAGTCGGCCGCAAGCTCGGCACCGGCTTCCAGTTCCAGACGCTCCCCCGTTGGAACCGCCGCACCAACAATGGCGCGCTCCACTTCGCAATAGAGCAGGTTGATCGCGCCGTCCTCATACAGATCAACGAGAAATGCCTTACGCAACTCGTCGGTGGTCATCCGCTTATATTCATTTCTCCCTACCGTGTATCGTACGTCCATCTTGAGTTCCTTTATTTTTTAAATTCTGAAAGGTATTGATTCCAATCCGTGGACGTTTTGATTTCGCCCGCCTTTTTCCACCCGTAGCCCGCATAATATTCCACTTGTCCATGCTCATCAGTTTTCGTGATGATCAGCGCGTGGTCTCCCAATTTTTCATCGGTTTCCATGAGTTGGAAATGTTCAATCCGCTTCGGATCAATGGCCACGCCGGTTCCCAACTCGGAATCATCAATCGTCCCCCAAAGACTCATCCAACCCGTGGAAAGATCTTTGGAAACGAGATCCGTTTTATGCTGCAATACCAGCCCGATCGCAATCGGTAGATTGGCAACCAGCTCGCCATTCTTTTTAAAGGTGGAGGTGGATTTAAATAGGCGATCGCCGAGCGCAATGGAAATCTGTTTCTCCTCAGTATACGTGTCGTTGCCGACCTGATATTCATAACTCAGAACAAAAATGGACTCCGCCGGAGTGCTCTTAATCACCTTCCAATCCGTGAACACATTGGAGACAACCATTTTCTCGTCAATCCACAGCGCCAGCCCACCGCACCCGCGTGACGAACCCACTTTATAGGGATCGTATCCTTCGCCATGATCCGTGTGGTAGGACTTGCCCGCTTTACTTTCCTTATACCACTTATTAATGATGGGATAATCCACCCGTTTCAACCACGCATCGAACCCGCTATCCTCCCCGCTATCATGAAGAGCGGGGCCATACGCACGAAATGCAACCTTATCATTCTCCCACGCAAAATCATCGGATCGCTCCGGCACAAACCGACAGAACGTCTCCGGGGTGGAATGTACAGCAAAGACAACAGACGAAAGGCCCATCCAAGTCAGGGTCACCAACGGAAGTAGAGTTTTATTTTTCATAGCTTCGTAATTTACTCCAGATCGTCGCAAGTACAATGAAGCGATTCAACTTTTATCTATTTTGTTCAAATATGAACAACCCCTTTTCATCGAAGGTGTAACTGAAAAATTGCTCCCTGCGCATGATTCCCGCGACACCGCATTGCGCAATTTCATTCGCCTCTCCGCTCTGGGGCTTGAGCGTGCGATTGGTGGATCTGTGCTTCAAACAGAATATTCCATGCGCCCGCTTCCAACGATTGGAAATCGCTTGGGATTGACTCCAACAAAATAAAATACCAATACTCCGAACACTATTTACAGGAGAGTACGAATTATGGATTTTGATGTAATTGTAATCGGTGCAGGCCCCGGCGGTTATCCGGCGGCCATCAAAGCGGCTCAATTA
>JBAHZU010000002.1:0-21955 GCA_037132875.1 Pontiella sp. | reverse complement strand
GGGGATTCCCCCCTTTTCAATAGGGGTGTAGATGGTCTTGGCGCAGACCGCGCCTTCCATGCCCTTCTCCCTCATCCGGGCGGACACCACCTCGGGCGACCACCTCCTATGATGATATGGCAGCGAATGAATTCCACGGCGGGTCCTTTCGCGCTGACATTCAGATCGTGGACATCCTGAGCTCGATCCGAGTTGTACGCAACATGGGTTGTCAAGTCACTGTTAAGATGCTCAACGAGTCCGCGTTCGACTTCTCGGTTGACGGTGCGTCGGTCCCTCGCGAGTTCCTTGACGATATTGGATTCACTCATACCTGCCCTTAAAAAGCCTTCCATTAAAATACGCTCGTTTCGGTTCAAATGCTTGCCCTTACGTAATGCGGTGTTACTTCTTTCCTGCTCCATGCCCATGCTCCTGTCCTCGTTTGTAGTGAATTGAAGAAAGGGTCATTCTGGCATGGGCCACTCGTTTTCCAAATGGGGCATTTTAACTTACAGTCTACCGCAGAATAATTGGGCGGTAGAGCGGTTTTTTAACCGGGAAGGATCAGGCCGATTTATAATCCTATCCTTTAACCCTCCCCTCCCGAATATTCCCATTTCGGGCAGGGGCAACTTTTTGACTTTTACCGCTTGCACCCCCCGCGCCGCATAGGTATGTTCCTGCACCTTGTTTCGCATTCGTGCTCGGGTGGTGAAATTGGTAGACACGCAAGGTTGAGGGCCTTGTGGGAGTTAAATCCCGTATGAGTTCGACTCTCATCCCGAGCACCATTTTTTAAAAGACCGATCCCTTGGATCGGTCTTTTTTGGTATCGATCCGGCTGAGGCGAGGGTCGCTGAAGTAGGTGGCGCATTCCTGTTTTTATAATCAGGTTACACAAATTGTGTGGCCTTACTGGTTTGCTGATATTGGGGGTTACCTCGGTAAGCAAAAAAAAGCAGGGGTCAACGACCCCCGCTTTATGGGTGCATGGGCATCTTGCCCGTGCGATGAATTACCAGTTTTCGGCGAGTACTTCGAAGTGTCCTTGCGGATGTGCACAGGCTGGGCACATGCCTGGAGCTTCTTCGGCTTCGTGGATGAAGCCGCAGTTGCGGCAGCGCCAAATCACTTTGCCATTTTTTTTGAACACGTTTCCGGCGTTCAGGTTGTTGAGCAGGTCGCGGTAGCGCTTCTCGTGCTGTTTTTCGGCAATGGATATTTTTTCAAAAACCATGGCGACCGCGGGGAAGCCTTCTTCTTTTGCGGTTGCAGCAAAGGCCGGATAGAGCTCGGTCCATTCTTCATTCTCGCCATCAGCGGCTTCTTTTAGATTTTCTGCGGTGGTGCCCACCATGCCGGCGGGGAATGCCGCGGTGATTTCGCACAGACCGCCTTCGAGGAACTTGAAGAAACGCTTGGCGTGTTCTTTTTCTTGGTCGGCTGTTTCAGCAAAGATATCTGAAATTTGAACGAGCCCTTCTTTTTTTGCTGCACTGGCGAAATAGGTGTAGCGATTACGCGCCTGGGATTCGCCCGCGAAGGCTTTCATCAGGTTCTTTTCCGTTTCGGTTCCTTTGAGTTTCGGCATGGTTATACTCCTTGGTTGTTTGTTTTATAGTTGGGGGAGATGTCGCGAACCGGAAGGCCCTCAACATTGATTGAATATTCATCCCTTCGCAGGTCTTTCTGGTAGTGCGCGATATGGATGATGATGGTCTGATCAGGCATGTTTAATATGGGTGTGTTCCGAGATTTCAGAGTGGGTCGTGAACAGGCAGTGGTTATCCAGTGCCTGCACGTCGTTTTTTCCTGTGATCCGTGCGAACACTTTCAGCTCTTCGGTGCAGACGGTTAGATAGTTCGCCAGGCGCTGTGCGGATGCATCCACATCTAGCCGTGCGCGCAGTGCTGGTTCCTGCGAGGTGATGCCAACGGGGCATTTCCCGCTGCCACACATGCGGTATTGTTGGCAACCGATCGCCATCATGGCCGCGCTGGCTATGGCCACGGCATCGGCCCCCATGGCGAGTGCTTTGGCCATATCGGACGAAACGCGGAGGCCCCCGGTAATGATGAGTGAAATATCCGAGTTCACCGCATCCAGATATTGTCGGGCTCGATAGAGCGCGTAGATTGTCGGAACCGAAGTGGCGGCTTTGATATATTTTAGGGCAGAGCCCGTGGCTCCGGCTCGTCCGTCGATGGTGATAAAGTCGGGGCCCGCCGCGAGGGCCACTTTAAGGTCGGCTTCAATATTTCCTGCGGCAAATTTAATGCCGATCGGCCGCCCTTCCGATTGCTCGCGCAGCCAGTCGACTTTGGCTTTCAGATCTTCCGGGGTTTGGATATCGTCGAAGGTGGAGGGGCTGACGAGGTCTTCGCCTTGGGTGCGTCCGCGTATGGCGGCAATTTCAGCGGTCACCTTGTCGCCGGGCAGATGGCCGCCCATTCCCGGCTTGGCAGACTGGCCGATTTTGATTTCAATGGCATCGACCTTCTTCAGCATTTCTTCCGTCACGCTGTAGCGGTTCGGTACATACTCGAAAATATATTTATACGCGGCATCATGGCTTTCTGGCAGGATGCCCCCTTCGCCAGAGCACATGCCGGCTCCTGCCCTTGCACTGCCTTTGGCGAGGGCCATCTTGGCTTCTTTGGAAAGCGCGCCGTACGACATATGCGAAATCATCAGGGGGGTTTCTAGCACCATCGGTTTTCGGGCGTTTTTGCCAATCACGGTTTTTGTATTCACTGCGGCATCGTGTGCCAGCGGCATTGGATTCAGCTGTGCGCCTTGAATCAGAATGTCGTCCCAAGAAATGACGGGCAGTTTGGTGCGCATGGGCTCATAGATGGATTGACCGGTCGCGGCCATTTCATGAATGTCTTTCATCCACTCTTCTGTGTCGTCGGCCGGTCGCGCCCACTCGCTCAGATAGTCGGCGGGATTTTTGGCTACGGGTTCATTGGGGGGAGTTGGATTCGTGGCCTGGGCAACGGGCTCGTCCTCCGCCGGTTTTCGGTCGAAAAGTGCCTTGCCTGCTCCACAGACTGGGCAGACCCAATCATCGGCTAGCTCGTCGCTACTGCTGTGCTCAAAACCGCAAACGGTGCATATATACGTTGCCATATGAAAATTCTCCAAATAAGAACTAATCCTATATGGGATTATCCCTCTTTGTTGCTAGTACAAAGATGCGCGCTAAAGTAATACGTATTAAGACCCAATTCCTTGAATGGCATTGGAATCAAATTTTTCGGAGGAACGTGAGTGCTATCCATGCCCCGGCTCAGCCCTTCCCTGCACGAATAGTCCTTCATCTCTTCTCGTGTGGGGTGTTGGATTTCTCGCAACCCCTTCGGTTTGTGCCTCACTCCGTTAGGATTCAAACCTCTTCCAGGTTGAATGCGTTGCGGAATGAGGGCATTCCCGACCGGGGATACCCTCGTTACCCTTTGGGATGCATGAGTTGAATGTTGCCCCGTGCAAAATCATCGAAGGTGGAGAGACCGGCCTTGGCGCCTTCGCCCATGGCAATAATGATTTGTTTGTAGGGAACCGTGGTCAGATCGCCGGCGGCGTAGACCCCGGTGGTGTTGGTGCGGCAGTGATCGTCGACGACAATTTCGCCCATGGAATTGAGCTCCACCAGATCTGCAAACGGAGCGCTGTTTGGCGAAAGGCCGATCTGCACAAAAATACCCTCGGCCACCACGGTTTCGAGTTGTTTGGAAATTCGATTTTCAAATTCAATGCCGATGACTTTGGAACGATTATCCAGTACGTTGGTTGCTGCGGCATCGGTGTGAATGGTTACATTTTTTAATGATTCGGCTTTCTTAATGAGTACGCCGTCGGCTTTCAGTTCGCTCGAAAATTCGAGCAGGGTGACCTTGGAGCAGATGCCCGCCAGATCGATGGCGGCCTCGACCCCGGAGTTTCCGCCGCCGACCACCACGACCGGTTTGTCTTTATAGAACGGGCCGTCGCAGTGCGGACAGAAGGCCACGCCGCGGCCGATATTTTCCTTTTCGCCGGGAATGCCGAGCTGCCGCCATTTTGCGCCGGTGGCAAGAATGAGGGCTCCCGTGATGATGATTTCTCCGCCTTTCATATGCAGCGTCTTTTGCTCGCCGTCTTCAATTTTTTCCACGCGGCGATGTTCCAGAATATCGATTGGATATTCTTTGATGTGTTCAAAGAGGCTTTGCGCCAGATGCGGTCCTTCGGTGTACGGAATGGAGATCAGATTTTCAATGCCTTTGGTTTCGTTCACCTGCCCGCCAATGCGTTCGGCAATGATGGCCGTTTTGAGGCCTTTTCGTGCGGTATAGATGGCCGCCGATGCGCCGGCAGGACCCCCGCCGATTACGGCCACATCGTAGGTCTTGATTTCGCCCGGTTCCACTGTGCTGGCCCCGTAGTGTTCTTCGAGGGTATCGAGCAGTTCAGAAAGTTCGGCTTTGCCCGCATGAATCATGGTGTCGCCGGCATAGACGGCCGGAACACCCTGGAGTTTGCGGGCCGTAACTTCATCTTGAAAATGGGTACCTTCCACCATCTCATGCTGGAAGTCGGGATGAATCAGTGCCATCTGGTTGAGGGCCTGTACCACTTCTGGGCAGTTGACGCAGGACGTGGAAACATAACTCACCAGCTTAATCGGGCCCTTGAGCGCGGCAATGCGATTTTTAATGCCGTCATCTGGCCCCTTGCCTTTTCCATCGGCATTGAGAATGGTGAGAATCAGGGTGGTGAATTCGTGGCCGCCGGGAATGCCACGGATGAGAATGGGGAGTGGTTCGCCGTCGCGCTCGATCTGAAACTGCAGTCCTTCGGAGTTTACCTCAACCACCGAAATTTTATCAGAAGTGGACGCCACATCATGGAGCATCTCCAGCAATTCGCTGCCTGCGGAATGCCCTTTGGCTGAAACCAGTAGACGATAGGTGGAAATAAGTTCGGCGTAGACGTCTTTTAGTTGGTCTTTAACAGCTTGTTCGAGCATGAGGCTCTCCAGATTTTTGGCGGGGTGGGCGGGCACTGTGCCCTTCTTTTGAAAGATCCTCCCGCCCAAGAGAATGGACGGGAGGGTTTTTAAGGATTCTTGATGGAACGCCGACGTTTTCGCCGGCCGAGAGGACGGGGTCCCTTCCGATTAGATCTTGCCGACGAGGTCCAACCCGGGGGTCAGCGTATCGCCGCCGGGAGTCCAGTTGGCCGGACAAACTTGGTCGCCATTTTCGTGAACAAATTTGGCCGCTTCCAGTTTGCGCAGGGATTCTGCTGCCGAACGGCCAATGCCTAGATCGTGGATTTCCGCCGTTTTCAGGATGCCATCGGGATCGATGATGAAGGTGCCGCGGAGTGCCAGACCTTCTGTTTCGATGTACACCCCAAACTGTTTGGAGATCGCGCCGGTTGGATCGGCTCCCATGGGGTAGTTCACTTTTCCAATGGCTGGAGATTCATCGTGCCAAGCTTTGTGAACAAATGCGGTATCGGTGGAAACGGAAATGACTTCCGCTCCTGCTTCCTGGAATTTAGGATAGAGTTGGGCCAGTTCTTCGAGCTCCGTCGGGCAGACGAAGGTGAAGTCGGCGGGATAGAAGGCCAGTACGACCCACTTTCCTTTATAATCTGACAGCGCGATGTCGTTGATTTCATCGTTCTGGAAGGCCGCCATTTTGAACTCTTCTACGGGTTGTCCGACTTGGATCATATTCTTTCTCCTGGTTGGTTGTTTCTTTCGATGCGTAATACAGTGACTCGATACTGCAGGTTTGTAAAATTTATAGAATTTACTGATGCGATAAGTTTTGATTATCAGCAGTTCTTAATCTTAATATAGAGACTTCCAAATATATGTTAGCGCTTGATGAGTGCGGTTTAGGCAAGTATCTTTAAGTTGAGTGCGTCAAACATTGCGAGATTGAAAATGAATGAAGTGAATGAGCAAAAATCAACCGGTGATTTCGTCGGAAAAGGATCCTCGAATAGTGAAGCTTCAACGCGTTACTCGGTCATAAATTTGGAGGGTTGCCAACATATTCTACGGGCGCAATTATCCGGTGCTGTGGTCCTTCCTCACGGGTTGGGGCTCAATCAGGAAGCCTATCCAATCCTGATCAAAGCACTTCATGATGAAGATCTAATCCAGCAAGAAATGAAGTGGCATACCGAGGATCGCCGTTTAATCCGTGCGTGTGCAGAATCTTGCCGCGAGCTATTTTCAAAAAGGGAGGATGAGCGTCAGGCCCTCATTAAACTCTTGTGCCGCTACCGAAATCTGCAAGATCCCTCATCCGAGCAGATGGCCATTATTATTGCGACGGCCTCTCTCTCGACCTTTCATTTGTGGGAGAGTCTTGGTCTACCCGAACGCTCTGTGTTTGTTGGGCTGATGCACTATAACTTCCCCGAGCTCTATGCGCTGAATACTCAGAATATGCGATGGAAGCGGTTTTTTTATCACATGCTTTGTGAGCAAGGCGGCGATAATATCTACAAAACCCCAAGCTGTGATGCGTGTGATTCGTATGCGGAATGTTTTGCGTAATCAACGAGGATTCAATCTCCCGACCCATGGGTCGGGGAGGAGCATCGTTTGATACGGATGGTGTTTTGTCGTGCTAACGACGAAGAGGCGGTGGGCCCTTTTGATTAGATCTTGCCGACGAGATCCAGACTGGGAGTCAGCGTATCGTCGCCCGGAGTCCAGTTGGCGGGACAAACGTGGTCGCCATTTTCGCGCACGAATTTGGCGGCTTCCAGTTTGCGCAGCGATTCTCCCGCCGAACGGCCAATCCCCAGATCGTGAACTTCAGCCGTTTTCAGGATGCCGTCGGGATCGATGATGAAGGTGCCGCGAAGCGCCAGGCCTTCGGTTTCGATATACACCCCAAACTGTTTAGAAATCACGCCGGTTGGATCGGCTCCCATGGGGTAGTTCACTTTTCCAATGGCAGGAGATTCATCGTGCCAGGCTTTATGAACAAATGCGGTGTCGGAGGAAACGGAAATGACTTCTGCCCCAGCTTCCTGAAATTTGGGATAGAGTTGGGCCAGCTCTTCGAGTTCCGTGGGGCAGACGAAGGTGAAGTCGGCGGGATAGAAGACCAGCACAACCCATTTTCCTTTGTAATCTGACAGCGCAATGTTTTTGATCTCGTCCTTATGGAAGGCGGCCATTTTGAATTCTTCTACGGGTTGTCCTACTGGGATCATGCTTTTGCTCCGGGGTCATTCGTATTCCGATATAGACTGCGGACTCGGAATTTAAGATTCTTAAAAGTTATAGATTTTTCTGGCGTGATAAGTTTTGATTATCAATAGTTCTCGTCATGAATTTACAGGCTTTCAAATATTTATTAGCGCTTGATGAGCATGGTGGGTTTCATCGTGCAGCCGAGGCGTGTCATGTCAGTCAACCCGCACTGAGCATCCAGATTAAAAAGTTCGAAGAGGAGCTGGATATCCAATTGCTGGAGCGAAGCAATAAAGGGATTCTGTTCACGCCGGGCGGCCGGGCTGTGCTGGAGCGTGCACGGATTGTGATGCAACAGGTGGCGGAGGTTGAAGAACTTTCCATGGTTTGGAACGATCCGTATGCGGGGGAACTTTCCATTGGCGCTTTTCCCACGTTAGCTCCTTATTACTTCCCGCAGATTATCGATCATCTCGTGGACTGCTACCCCAACCTGCATCTCAACTTGATCGAAGAAAAGACGCATATTCTGATAGAGCGGCTTAAGGCGGGATCCATTGATGCCGCTTTTCTGGCGCTTCCTGAAAATGAGTTGGATCTCGAATGTGGAGAGATCTTTTCGGAGGAATTTTATGTGGGAGTTGCGCCCTCCCATCGTCTCGCCAAATGGAAGACCATTGAACCGATTAAACTAGCGAAAGAACGGTTGCTCCTGCTGGAGGAGGGCCATTGCTTGCGCGGCCAAGCGCTGGACTATTGTGCAACGGCCGGAATTGGGGAGGTGCTGAACTTTCGGGCTTCTTCCATGGAAACGCTCCTGCAGATGGTTGCGATGGGTCGCGCGGTTTCGCTGATTCCCAATTGTGTGGCCCAGCGGAATCCCCATCTGCATTATCTGAAGTTAAAGGGGGGGAATGCCCAACGTACCATTGCGCTTTTTTGGCGAAAATCCAGCGTTCGAAAAGCGCTGATGCTGGAGCTGGTGGATGATTTGAGCCGGCCGTCGGCGTAGCATGGCATTCCCACCTACGTTGGATCGAACAAACCGCCCTCCGGGGCACGCCGTCGAAAAGGAAGGCGGGGTTATAAAACTTCCAATGGGTGGAGAAATCGCTATCGTAGCGGTCAGTTTTAATCAGGAGTAGCATGGAAAATTTACGGAATAAGAAGGCATTTATTTGCGATATGGATGGCGTGATTTACCACGGGAAAGAGTTGCTTCCTGGGGTGAAGGAATTTGTTGATTGGCTGAAGACCGAGCAAAAAAAGTTTCTGTTTCTGACCAATAGCAGTGCGAAGACCTTGCGCGAGCTGAGCGAAAAGCTGGCCCGGATGGGATTGGAGGTCGATGAATCGCATTTCTATACCAGCGCCCGTGCAACGGCGGCTTTTCTGCAAAGCCAGAAACCGAACGGGACCGCTTATGTGATTGGTGACGCAGGAATCATTAACGCACTCTATGATGTTGGCTATTCAATCGACGATATCAAGCCCGACTATGTTGTGGTCAGCGAGAGCGACAACTACGACTATGCCCGAATTTGCAAGGCCACCAAATTGGTAAACGAAGGCGCAAAGCTCATCGGGACCAATCCGGATTTGACGGGGCCCGTCGAGGGCGGTGTGATGATTCCCGCGACTGGGGCACTGCTGGCGCCGATTGAACTGGCGACGGGAAGCAGAGCCTATTATTTGGGTAAACCCAATCCGCTGATGATGCGCAATGCCATGAAAAAGCTGGGATGTCAACGGGAAGAAACGGTGATTATTGGGGATCGAATGGATACCGATATGATTGCCGGCATAGAATCTGAAATTACCACTGCGCTAGTTTTGAGTGGCGTGAGTACGCGTGAAAGCACGACCCAGTTTGCGTATCGTCCAGATTATATTCTCAATGGAGTTGGCGATCTTTTGCCCCAGTAAAGGGTTCCAAGGTCTGGAAAGAAAAAAGCGCCCTCTGGAATTCCGGAGCGCGCTTTTTTGTTTTTCAATCCGTGGAGATTAGTCGATATCGAACCGGTCAAGGTTCATGACCTTCGTCCACGCAGAAACGAAGTCGTTGACGAACTTCTCTTTCGCATCATCTTGGGCATACACTTCCGCCACAGCCCGAAGAATGGAGTTGGAGCCAAACACCAGGTCGGCGCGGGTGGCGGTCCATCTCTTTTCACCACTGGTCCGGTCGATCAGTTCAAAATGCTCGCCGTCTTCCGATGTGGGTTTCCATGCCTGATTCATATCCACAAGATTCACGAAGAAGTCGTTGGTCAGCACGCCGGGACGGTCTGTGAAGACGCCCTCTTTTGACGGCCCATAGTTGACGTTCAATACCCGAAGCCCGCCAACCAGAACGGTCATTTCCGGAGCAGACAGCGTGAGCAGCTGTGCGCGATCCAGCAGCAGTTGTTCGGCGGTTACCGCATATTTTTTCTGCTGATAATTCCGGAAGCCGTCCGCCACGGGTTCGAGAACCGAGAAGGAATGGGCATCGGTTTGTTCTGCCGAGGCATCGGTGCGGCCGGCGGTGAAGGGAACCCTCGTCTCCATTCCCGCGGCTTGAGCGGCTTGCTCAACGCCGACATTGCCCGCGAGCACAATCAGGTCGGCTAGCGAGACCTTTTTATCGCCGTCGTTGAAGTTGGATTGAATGTTTTCCAAGGCCTGGAGAACGAGTGCCAGTTGGGCTGGTTCGTTGACTTCCCAATCTTTTTGCGGGGCCAGGCGAATGCGCGCCCCATTGGCGCCGCCGCGTTTGTCGGATCCTCGGAAGGTGGCGGCCGATGACCATGCGGTATAAATCAATCGGGACGCAGGAATGCCGGTGGCCAGGATCTGCTCTTTCAGTATGGCGATATCCGCTTCTTGGATCAGGGGATGATCGACGGCGGGAATGGGATCCTGCCAGATCAGCTCTTCCGTAGGAGCTTCCGGCCCAAGATAGAGCGAACGGGGTCCCATATCCCGGTGGGTGAGTTTAAACCACGCCCGTGCAAAGGCATCGGCAAACTGATCGGGATTCTTGTGGAACCGTTCGGAGATGGGGCGGTAGATCGGATCCATCCGCAGCGCTAGATCGGCGGTGGTCATGATGGGGGTAACCTTTTTAGACGAATCGTGGGCGGCCGGTGCCAGGTGTTCTTTATCCGGATTTACGGGAACCCATTGGAAGGCACCTGCCGGGCTCTTGACAAGATCCCAGTCGTAGCCAAAGAGCATATCGAAATAGCCATTATCCCATTGGGTCGGGTTGGGCGTCCATGCGCCTTCAATACCGCTGCTGATGGTGTCATCACCATGGCCGCTGCCATGCGTGCTCATCCAACCGAATCCCTGCTCGTTCATCGCCGCGCCTTCGGGTTCGGGGCCCACTTGGTCGGCATCGCCGGCCCCGTGGCATTTCCCGAACGTGTGTCCGCCGGCAATTAGGGCAACAGTTTCTTCATTATTCATGGCCATGCGAGCAAACGTTTGGCGGATATCTCGTCCGGATTTCACGGCACTGGGTTCGCCGTCAGGACCCTCGGGATTAACATAGATGAGGCCCATTTGTACTGCGGCCAGAGGATTTTCCAGATCCCGATTTCCACTGTAGCGGTTATCGCCCAGCCACTCATCCTCGTCGCCCCAGTAGATATCCTCTTCGGGTTGCCAGACATCTTCGCGCCCGCCGGCAAAGCCGAAGGTTTTGAAACCCATAGATTCCAGGGCGCAGTTGCCCGTCAGAATCATGAGATCGGCCCAGGAGATTTGGTTGCCGTATTTCTGTTTGATGGGCCAGAGCAGGCGGCGAGCTTTATCGAGATTCACGTTATCTGGCCAGCTGTTCAGCGGGGCAAATCGTTGCGTGCCGGATGCGGCCCCGCCGCGTCCATCGCCGATGCGATAGGTTCCGGCACTATGCCAGGCCATCCGAATGAAGAGGCCACCATAGTGCCCAAAGTCTGCGGGCCACCAATCCTGCGAATCAGTCATGAGCGCATAGAGATCAGACTTGAGGGCTTCGTAGTCGAGTTTGTTGAATTCCTCGGCATAGTTGAATTCCTCATCCATTGGATTTCCGGCGGGAGAATTCTGATGAAGCATTCCAAGGTTGAGTTGGTTGGGCCACCAATCTCGGTTGGTGGTTCCCTGCTTACTGCTGGCTCCGGTGAACGGGCATTTACTTTCTTCACTCATGTTGAACTCTCCTGCGCATCATTTTATATTCGTGTGGATAAATATCTAATAAAGAAAAAACCTTATCAGCCGCAGGGGTTATGACAAGGTTCAATTTATTACGTTCAGGAGATTATAAGAATACGTGTAAAAAAGACACTGGCAGTTGAGTCTCCGGCATTTTTTAGGATGATCACGAAAAAAGCGCCCCGGTGCTGGGACGCTTTTCTGAGGCCTGAAATGGAATCATGATTCACGGATTAGATTTTATTTTTGAACTCTCTTTTTAGGGCTCAAAACGCGGTCTTTAGGGGGTGAATATTCCAGCCTCTCAGATGTATTTCGGGGGTCCGGTTGTTCAATGATTGCTCAGCAACGCGCACCGTGAGGGCGCGTTCTTCGCCAGGAAGCAACGAGATATAATTGTCGTCAAAAAAGACAGGCAGGATGCGCTCTCCGCTCTTCGCGTCTTTGAGTTGTATTTTGTTGAGTAGGGCGAAGGACTTCCCGTTATTTTTTAGGTGCACGGTGATGATTTTAAACCCACCTTCTTTTTTGAAGTTCACGATGTCCATGCTGACTTTCGCCGTCGCAAGTTCATTCAGATCGAGGCAGTTTCCCTCTCGATTTTCCAGCCAGTAAAAATTATCAGCAATCTCCTTTTCTCCATCGTGGAGTGTCAACTTCAGAAAGTGAACCTTTTCCGCGGATTCGTGCGCTAGTTTGAAGCAGGTGAGGGCCGTCGTTGGGGGAATGTTTTGTGTGATGATTCTGCTCCAGAGTTTGGAACCTTTCGCATCATAGACCGTTGCGGTTGCGGTCACCTGATTCAGCGGGTCTTGCGTATTGTTGGCCACGCGGATTTCATTGCGCTCACTATCCCAAAGAATGTGCACGGGTGAGGCCGCTTTTTTTGCCGCAAAGTAGGAGGCGGTATAGGCGAAATAGTGGTCGTAGAGCTGGCAGATCATGGAGGGCCAAGCGGACTGGCTCATCCAGAGCAGCATGCCGCTGCCTTGATTGCTCTGCAGACTGTCAAACATGGCTTTGGCAGATTCATAGTTGTGCATCTGGGCGCGCCGGCAATAGTCTTCCAGCGAATCCGGCTCGCCAAAGCGGGTGTTGATGGTGTCGGTAAACAGATGGGAGCGGCCAGTTTGATAGTTGTGGATGGCCCACATATCATTGATCGGCCAGAGGTTTTCCTTTGGCATCATTGCTTGCATGCTCTCCACCTCGGGGAAGGCGATTATGCCCAATTCAGTGTGGAATGTTTTTCCTCGATTTTTGAAATACCATGTGGGATGGCGCACATCGTAGGGACCGAATCCGGTCAGATTTCCTCGGGCTGAATTGGAGGCATAGTGCCGGGTGCCGTCTAGCATTTCGACGGCCGCCTTCATGCCCGCATCCAGTTCCGCCGGCGGGTTGCCTTCATTGCGCCCGCAGTAGAGCGCGAGCGAGGGATGTTTGCGCACCCATTTGATTTTGTCGTTCACGTTTTTCATGAACATGTTGTTGTCAAGTGGTTCCGGCCCATCGGCGGGGTTGGCCAGCCAGAAGTCGTCGAAGATTAGGATGCCATACCGATCGCATGCATCGTACAACTCCTCGCGATTTGTCATACCGACCCAGTTGCGTATCATATTCAGGTTGGCTTCTTGGTGCAGTTGCACGCGGAGGTCGTATCCCGCTTGATCGCAACGCATCATGGCTTCGGGGAGTCCCCAGTTTCCGCCGCGGATAAGAATGCGGACGCCGTTGCAATAAACGAATAAAACCTGATCAACGACCTTGTAATCCAGCTCGCGGATGCCGAAGTTGATATGCTTTGAGTCCGACCCTACTCCGTTTACGACGAAGGTTAGCTTCAGGGATGTAAGATTTGGCTCGCCGTAGCCATTGGGCCACCAGAGTTTGGGTTCGTTGAGGGTGAGTTCGATAAACTTCGAGGGGTCGAGCACGACCGTTCGTTCTTCGTTCGCCGCGAGAGTGACCGGCAACTCCAGGCAAATTTCATTGAATTCTGCGATCAGGGTTCCTTTCACCTTTAGGTTGCTGTGGTTTTTTAGATCTGCGCGGATCGTCAGGTCTGCGGAGTGGGTATGGGGCAGGGGAAGGTCGGAGGTGACCCACGGATCGTTGATCGAAACATTTCCGCGGGCGTGGATTGCAACGTGGTTCCAGATGCCCATATTGCGGCCACGAATGATCGGCAACCAGTTCCAGCCTGCGGCCGCAAGGGACGCCGGGCTATCATATCCCAGTTCATCACCATTGGTAATTTTGCAACCAAGGCTCTTTCGTAATACCTTTCGCTCGGCCGGAACTCCGTGCTCGGGATGGCGGATCAGTACAGCCAGCGTGTTGGGTTTTGAAAAATCGACCCATTCCGTGATCTCGAATTCCCCGCGTAGGTAGGCGCCATCGATGTGGCCGATCCGTTTGCTGTTAAAATAGATTTCCGCCTTCCAGTTGATTCCCGAAAAGTCGAGGAAGAGTCGTTTGCCTTCAAAATCATGGGGCAGGGTGATCTGGGTGCGATACCAGAAGTCATGGCCAGAAAAAAGGGGATCTGAAATCTGATGCATGTTGTCGCCATAGAGCGGGTCTGGCACGAGCCCGGCGGCGGCATAGTCGGCCAGGATGGTGCCAGGAACGGAGGCAGGTACCCAATCGGAATCATCGAACGTGGGCGCAATGATTGCCTTTTCCGTGGCCTTAATCAGGCTGGCATTCTGGACTTTCCAATCTTTGGAAGAGAGCGATAGCGTTTGAGACGCAGCTTGTACGCCCAGTGTGGTGAATAGAATAAGAATTAGGACCTTAGAGATATGCTTACCATTCATTGGAAGCTCCTTTTGAAATGAGGGTTCAATGAATACAAAAAAAGTGGGCACTTAGCCGTTCTTTTCGTTCCCGAAATAGATGAGCCTATTAACCTCTTCGCTCCCGAGTGGCCCGAGAAACGCAGGGCACGAAAAAAGCGCCCCGGTGCTGGGACGCTTTTCTGAGGCCTGAATGGAGGGCGTGAACGGATTCACGCATCCATCATCCTGCATTCTTTTAGTGTGCCGTTTCGATCTTAGCGCCTTTGGTCTGGCCAAGGTCTGCGAGCAGTTCGCCGAACCAAGGCTCGTCGATATTGAACGGCTTACCCCCGGCAATGCGGGGGAATTCGATGGCGCGGAGTTCGAAGTTCTGATCGTCGTCGTGCCCGATCACGCCGCCGATGCCTGCCTGAGCAGATTCAACCGCTTTGTCGCAGCACTCTTTAATGAGTTTGAGGTCTGCTTCGTTGGATGCGGCCGCCCGGGCATAGTAGCCGGATTTCTGGATGAGCACTTTTTCAGCACCGAGCGATTTGGCAAATTGCTTGCCGAACCAGACGCCCGGATTGACGGCATCGAGTTTGGCATGGCCAAAGGCATCGCGTGGGACTTCTTCGCCGGCGGATTCCATTTCCTTGATGATGGCTTCCAGGCCAGCCCCTTCGGAGATGAAGATGTTCACGTTATCGACTTCGTCCATGATTTTCTTCAGGCGCTTGGCTTCGGCGGCGATGTCGATTTCCATTTCAGGAATAAAAATGGCATGCACGTCTTTGCGTTCTTTGGAGAGTCCGAGTGTCGGCAGGAAGTCCATCTCGTTGAGGTGGTCATGATACACTTTGGCGGTGTAGGCGGTGAGCCAGCCACAGCTGCGTCCCATGACTTCGTGGATGATCAGCATACGCGGATTGGCATTGTGCTCGGCCACAACGTTTTCAAAATATTTTGCACCTTCGTCCGCTGCAGTCCAGGCACCGAGGCTCTGCTGAATCGGGAAGACATCGTTGTCGATGGTCTTTGGCAGGCCAACCACGATTAATTGGTAGTCATTTTCTGCCAAGAACGCGGCCAGGTCGGCGGCGGTGGTGTTGGTGTCGTCTCCGCCGATGGTGTGGAGCACTTCAACGCCATCTTTAATAAGCTGTTGAGCGGCCACTTCTAACGGATTTTCACCCGGCTGAACGAGACCCCGTTTTTCGCAATCTTTCGCGTTCGTGAGTTTTACGCGGCTGTTACCAATGGGGGATCCGCCGTGTTTATAGAGCACGGCGGCATTTTCACGAATTTCAGAGGTGATTTTGATGGAATCGCCGAGAAGAAGGCCTTTGTAGCCGCTGACATAGGCGATTATTTCAGTTTCGGGAGAAACTTCCGTATAACGTTCGATCAGGCGACCAACCGCAGTGGAGAGACAGGGGGCGAGTCCGCCCGCAGTGAGCAGAGCAACTTTTTTAATGGCCATGTTTAATTCCTTTCAATTGAGGGGGTTAAAAAATGAAGAACATATCATGGGAAACGGGCGGAAAAACGCAAGCGGGAAGTGCGCGGAATCCCGCAGTGATCGCGTTGGAAAAGTCAAATGCCGTAGTGATTTTGGGTCGAAGCCGCTCCCGGCCATGTTTGGTTGTGCCAGCGGCTCTGTTCCTGCTATAATTGATGATCTTAGGGGCTCATACGTACGGGGAACTGGTTATGGCAGACATATTTATTATTAAACTTCGGCTGAAATTCACGATTAAACTGGTGGCTTTTTTCTTGGTGCTAAGTGCTCTGTCGATGTGGAATTTTCACAGCCAGATTGAAATTGAGAGCGATAAGAATCTGTTTTATCTAACGATGACCACCACCGGCACCCTGCTGATTGGTTGGTTGGGCCTGCTTGTGTTTTATCGGTTAGTACCCTGGATCATGGACCCCGCGCGCAGTTTAAACGAGGGTCGTCTTCCGTGGTGGGTGGTTAATGTGCTTCTATTGCTTGGTGTGATTGGAGTGGGCGGCTACTTTGTTATGCAGAATCTCGACGGCTTACGGGATGAGTTTGAATTGGTTCGTTCGAATTCCGTTGAGTTGCTGGAGGAGCGGATCCAGCGGAATGCGAAGGTATTAAAGAGAGAGGAATCTGAAAGCGGCCTTTCACTGCTGCAGGTTGCCTATCAGGAAGATCATCCCAAAATGGTTCGATTGCTGTTAGATTATGATGCTTCGGTTGAAAATATGGATGCGGAGGGGCGAAATCCAATTATTGCCTCGCTGGAAAATCTTCCTCTGTTAGACGCCTTGCTCGAAGGTGGAATGGATCCGGATGCCGTCGGCCTCGATGGAATTCCACCGCTTCACTGCGCGGTTATTTTGCAGTCTCCTGAAGCGATTGACCTCTTGCTGAAAGGCGGGGCGAACATCGATATCCGGGATCAAGATTACCGAACCCCAATGATGCGAGCGGCGGTGGCCAGAACTCTTTCTTTGGTTGAACTGCTGATTGACCGAGGGAGTCAACTGGATGCATTCAATCAGCGCGGAGATACGACACTTCATATGGCGGTTCGACGAGGCAATCTAGAGCTGGCCCAGCTGTTGCTAAAGCAGGGTGCAGATCCGCGTATTTTTAATTTCACCGATATGACTCCGCTTCATATGGCTGCGCTAACCGGGCAGAATCAGCTCGTTCGCATTTTCCTGGAAATGCCCAATATGACGGGACTGATGAATAAGGAGGATCAAAGTCCGTTTGATCTGGCCCTGCAGTACCGAAAGTATATTACGTGCGAGCTTCTGTTGGAAGGGGGGGCAGACCTGAATCGGATGCTGGTGGATGGTCGTACGAAACTGCATCAGGCCATTGCCACGAGAAACTATAGCATGGCTCGTTTCCTGATTCGTGCCGGTGCCGATGCCAACCTTGACGATAAAGAGGGGCATTCCGCGCTCGATTTGATTCGATCCAAAGAACTCCACGATCTGGAGGATCTAATTGCTGATCGAGATCGTCTCGCGACCCCAATTGAGCCGGGCAAGACCGGGGTTGAAGAATAAAGAGGTTTAGGCGGCAATTAAACTGCGATGATCGGGTTTTGAAACGCAGAGAAACTGAAAACGATCCCGGTCCTATGGAATAGGTTGGCGATCGTTTTCATGCCGTTCAATGTTCTGCGTGAAATCGGGTGATTTCAACGCGCAGTTTTAAATTCGGCACATTTCTTTGAATTCGATTACGCGGGCTTCGATTTCATCGCGATTGATTTGTGAAAGCCGTTCAAGGCTGAACTCTTCGACGCCGAAGGCCGCCACAATGGAACCATACACCATGGCTTGGCGAATGGCTTCTTTGTTGGTTTTCCCAGAGGCACAGAGCGCCCCCATGAGGCCGCCGGCAAAGGTGTCGCCGGCCCCCGTGGGATCTTTGAAATGGTCGAGCGGGTAGGCCTGCAGCAGAAAGGTGTCGTCTTTGGTAACGAGCATGGATCCTTTACCTCCCTTTTTAATGAGGACGTATTCTGGGCCGAGTTTGAGCAACTGTTTTGCGGCTTGGGTGAGGGAATCTTCCCCCGTGAAGAGCTGGGCCTCGGATTCATTGAGGGTGAGCATATGGCATTTGGAGATCACCTTGGTTAGATCCTCTTTCGCGATATTGATCCAGAGGTCCATCGTGTCGATCAGCACAAACGTTGGATTGCGGACCTGTTCGAGCACGTGCAACTGAAGGGCGGGATGCAAATTGCCGAGAAATAGGTAGGGTGCTTCTTTATAGTCTTCCGGCAGTTCGGGCGAAAAGGTTTCTAATACCCCGAGCTCAGTAAAGAGCGTATCGCGGTTATCCATGTTCTCATGGTAGGCCCCCCCCCAACGGAATGTTTTTCCCTCAACGGTCTGGAGGCCTTCGAGATCGATGTTCATGTTGCTCCAGATATCGCGGAACTCCTGCGGAAAATCGGTGCCGACCACGCCGACCATGCCGGTGTGGGAAAAGAAAGAGGCCGCCGGACAAGCATAGCTCACCGACCCGCCGAGAATCTCTTCGCGTTTTTCGGTGGGGGTTTCAATGGTATCGATCCCGATGGATCCAATGATGATTAGGTCAACTGCGGGTTTGCTCATATTCGTTCTCTCCATATTCTTAAATCGCGTATAGCAAGGCGGCCACACCGAGGGCTCCAATCACATAGGTTTGTGAGTCGCGGGCGGCAAAGGCGAGCGGATCGTCGTCCATTTCTCCCCGCCAAGCCAATAGCCAGATGCGGGTAATCCAGTAAAGCAATAGGGGGCAGAAAATCCAAAGCAGGTTGGGGTAGGTGTAGAGCTCGGCCACTTTTTCGCTTCCCAGATACATGGTGAAAACAAAAACAGAGATATAGCCCGCGGCCGTGCCGAATCCGAGCAGCAGGGGCAGGTCGCCGACTTGATAGCCGCGCTCGCGATGGCGGTCGTCTGTCGCTCCGTTGTCTTTCATGTCTTTTAGTTCGGAGGTTCGTTTAACGAGCGCGAGGCTGAGAAACAGGAAGATGGAAAATTCAATGAGCCAAGCCGAGACTGCGATTCCCGTTGCGGCGGAACCGGCAACGATACGCATGGAATAGAGGATGGCCAACGTGAGTACGTCGGCGACGGGCATTTGTTTTATGCGCCAAGAATAGGCCGTGGTGATGACGTAGTATATGAGCAACGTAATCAGGAAGGGCGGCGGCAAAAATAAAGAGAGGCCTAAACTAATGGACCCCAAAACAAGAATGAGTAGGGCGCCCGTTGCAATGGGTAAATCGCCGGAGGCAAACGGGCGTTTGCATTTTCGGGGGTGGTGCTGGTCTGCGCTGAGATCGAACAGGTCGTTGAGGACATAGATCGAAGAGGCTGCAACGCTGAAGGAAAAGAAGGCGGTGATTGAATGTATAATGCTGCCGGAGTCGGTAAATCGATGGGCCAACAACATCGGGGAGAAGATGAGGAGATTTTTCAGCCATTGGTGGCAACGTATTGCTTTGAGAAAAGAGTGCATGCACCGGGGCTGTTCAAGGAAAATGTGGTCGGCCCGGATGGCATACCCTTTTTTTGCAGACGTTGAGGGGTTGGCCAAGATGATCTCTTCCGCCGCATCCCAAATCGGGAAGTCAGCGGCATCATTGCCCACATATCCAAAGGTTGGAAACTGCTGTTGAATCGCTTCCAATTTGCGAGTGTGCCGCAGATTAATGTTTTCAGTGCTGGCTAGAACCTCTTCAAAAATGCCGAGGTGATCGGCCACAGCATTCGCAGTGCGGTAGTTCGATGCGGTCGTAAGAATGAGTTTTCGGCCTTTGGAATGCTCTCTCTTGAGCCATGTTAAGAGCTTGGTGTTGTAGGGGAGAACGGAGGCATCCAATTCAATGCGCTGCATCACCTGATCCTTCAGATAGGCTTTGCCCTTAAGAATCCAGCCGGGGATTTTAAGCATACTGGCCGGGTCGCGGCGAAGTAGAAGGAAGAGCGCTTGATGCAGGGTGTCGAGCTTGACGAGGGTTCCATCAAGATCAACGCAAAGTGGGATGGATGTGTTATCGCTCATCAGTAGAGAATAAAGGAGTGCATTGGGAAGGTTCCTGTGTCGGGCCGGTCATCAAATTAACGGGTTTCCCGGCCGTTACCATGGACCTGTATTTGGGCATTTCTCATCTTTTGCTCCAATTTTCTGCCCAACCAAAATCGAATGCGTTCTCGGACCGTAGGAATGAGAAGGGAAAAGCCCACCAGATCGGTGATCATCCCTGGGGTAACCAAGAGAGTTCCGGCGATTAGAATCATAACCCCATCCATCATTTGTGGGGCGGGAAGATTTCCGAGACTGAGCTCTTTCTGAATGGTGAGCAGGATGGTAAGGCCCTGCCGCCGAACGAGCGATGCCCCGGCAATACCCGTTAGCAGAACGAGTAGTACCGTGGGAACAAAGCCGACCATGCCGTGCAGTTCGAACAGCAACGCCAGTTCAATAATCGGCAGGCCGATAAATAGAGCAAGGAGATACTGCAGTGGCATGGAGGTCCTTGATTTAGGATTCAGTCGAGTCGACGGCAGGCTTGAGATCTTCGAATCCGGCTTCTTCAAGTAACGATGCCTGCCAGGCCTGGGCCAGACGTGCTGCTTTTTCCTGTCGAATTCCGGCCGCGAGATTGTCACGCATGGATGGAAGTGTTGCGACTTCATCCGCGAGCTCTTTTTTAGAAATGTATGCGAGCAAGAATTCGTCAGCCGTGTTAATCAGATCAACCAAGGTGCCCTTTTCGAACGAAATAGTGGCGCCCATGATTTCGCGACTGAAGTCGCCTTCCAGTGGCGTTGAGATATTAAAGGGCTCCGTCTGCGTCAACTGAAGGCTGTATTTTGAAGCCGCATCCGCGAAGGACGTGCCGGTTTTCAGCGCGGCTTTAATGTCGGCATGAATGGCTTCCACCTTCTCAATATATGCAGTTTCCATGGCGGCAAATTGCGCTTCAATAAGGACGTCGGCTTGAACCACCTCGAAGGCCGGAAGAAAATCCGGCAGTTCTTTTTTGAGGGCAATCACGTAGATTTTTTCACGGCCCACCACGGGGTCGCTGTAGTATTGAGTTGGACTCAACTCCAACGCGAATGCTTCGCGAGCAAATGGCGCGGTGGGATCAATGCCGCGGGCACGATCCGTTGCCGCAAAGGCTGGGGTGTTCGCAATGATGGTCAGGCCGGACTTCTCCGCTTCGCTTTCGAAGGTGGCACCTTCCGCAGAAAGGGATGCCACAAAAGCATCGGCGGCATTTGCTGCCGCACGGCGGGACCTATCAGCGGAAACCAGTTCGAAGATCTCGCCTTTCACGTCTTCCAACGGGCGATAGGCTGGAACGGCGTTCGTGGCCGTTTCTGGAATAATGTAGCGCTGCTTGTTGCTCTCATAGATCTGAGCAAGGTCTGCATCCGTAATTTGTACCGCATTGGTGTAGTCGGAAACAATGAACTCAACAAAGTGCGCAATGCGTTTTTTCGGCAGGCGGAACTGCTCGGCATTTTCGGCAAAGTATTGCTTGGCCTCTTCATCAGAGATCACAAGGCTTCCTGCCAGGCTTCGGGGCAGAGCCACGTAGTCCACGGTTAGCTTGTCATTAAAAAGGTGAAAGGCTTTTTTGATTTCGTCGTCTGTAACCAATGCCCCTTGCGCTGCTGTGGCAGCCACTTTTTGAACCAGAACGTTTCTGCGAATCAGGTCTTCGAAGTCTTTTGTCGTAATGCGATAACGCTGCGAAAGAATATTGAGTACGATGTAATCATACATTTCTTTGTCAAATGCGCCGGTCTGCGGATTGGCAAAGGCTGGGAACGAGCGAATGGCATCGATGGTTTGTTGATCAGTCACCCGGAGGCCCATGCTTTCGGCTTTCTTAATCGTGGCCAATCGAATCCACGCCTGTTCGCGCAGTCGACTCGCCAGATTTTCGGTGTCTGGAATGCCGCGGCCGGTTTGCAGTAGATATGAAAGATCTGTGAGGGCATAAATGTCTCGATACACAGTGTCGAATTCCTGACTAGAAATTTCTTCGCCCCAAAGTTTGCCTTCGATCTGCGATGCTGCCTGCTCTCGTTGCAACGCCCCGCTCGATTTAGAGCCGGTATAGACACCGACAAATGCGATGCTAATAAAAATTGCAAAGACCAACCAGACGGTCTTGTTGTGAATCAGTTTATTGAATTTCGAAATCATCATTGCCATGGAAAAACCTCTCTCCTTCTTGTAGGTGGGTACAAAATAACCCGCGAATCTTACCGATTGCGCATTTC
>JBAHZU010000083.1:0-7517 GCA_037132875.1 Pontiella sp. | reverse complement strand
TATTAATTTCGAATTTTTCCGGTTGTTATAGCGAGAAAGAAACACCTGTTCCCATTCCGAACACAGAAGTGAAGAGTCTCAGCGGCGATGGTACTAGGGGGTAGACCCTGGGAGAGTAGCACGCAGCCGGTTTTTATTTTTTAACCTTGGACTTCATGGTCCAAGGTTTTTTTATGTCTATAGATAAACAAATCGGGTACACTTTTGTATTAATTTGTCGAGTGGTAGGTGAACGAGGAATATGCCGTGCCTCGTTTCCCGGTAGTAACAAAATTGGGAAGAACCGGCCGCGTTAGTAATGGATACGGATGAGTTGGGCGATCCACGTAACATGGTTAAGGAGTACTTTCTGCGATGCGTAATTTTTTGAATTTAATCAATAAGAAGCCTATTTTTTTACAACGAATGGGTGTCCCATTGTTGCCGATGCTAATTTTACTGGGCGGGGTTGCGGTTGCTCAGGCTGAATTCCGTATTTGGGAAAGTACAGATGGGGATATTTGGGAAGGGGAGTTTGTCACCATGACTGCTGGATTGGTCGTGGTGCAGGACCAATTTGGTGAAAAAAGCCAACATAAGCTGATCTCCCTTTCCGCGGCGGATCAGGAATATCTGGAAGAGAGATTGCCGCCCTCTCTGAACCTTGATGTTTCCCGTTCTGCGGATACGATTTCTAGTGGATCGGAAATGATGCACTGTGTGGCCACCATTAAGAAATCCAGTACGCAACCGTATAAAGGGGAACTTACTGCGGTATTGGTGATTCTTGCCGAGGAACAGCGCACCGGAGCCATATCAAAAGCGGGCGCCACGAAGGAGTTCAAATTCACCCTTCCGGAAAAATACAGTGAGCCCATTCAGTTTGAGAGTAAGCCTTATAAATTCATGAAATCGTCTAAGAAATCGGGTCGAGCATACTACGGCTATGTGTTGGTGGTATGGGATCGATTTGGAAACCCGATCGCGGTTAAATCAAATCGGGATTCATATGCCGAGAAAGCAGCCAGGATTGCCCGTCCAAAACCAACGCTTAACCAATAGGAAAGACCCATGCAACTCATACTTGCCACCCGTAATGCACATAAGCTTGAAGAGATAAAAGCCATTTTTGATTTCCGAGGGTTGGACGTGTTGTCGGCGTTCGATTTCCCGAGCATACCCGATGTTTTAGAAGATCAGGATACCCTAGAAGGCAATGCCATAAAGAAGGCGGTCGAAATTGCGAAGGCCACGGGGTGTTGGTCGATGGCCGACGATTCCGGGCTAGAAGTTTTTGCTCTTGGGGGCGCACCCGGCGTTTATTCGGCCCGCTATGCCGGCGAGCAGTGTTCGTATTCCGACAACAACGACAAGCTACTGGAAGAACTGGCCCATCAGGCCGACCGATCTGCACAGTTTCGTACCGTGCTAGCCCTTTCCGATCCTGAGGGAAAGGTCCAGACGTTGGAGGGCGCTTGTCCCGGACAAATTATTAAGGATCTGCGTGGCGCCAATGGATTCGGCTACGATCCGCTCTTTATTCCTGATGGCTATACCGAGACGTTTGCCGAGCTCGACTCATCCATTAAGAACAAGATTTCGCATCGGGCGCGGGCCTTGCAGAAGGCCAGTGTCGAATGGGCGGGGCTTCTTTCTCGTCAGTAATGACCCCTCCGGTTGGCCGCCAACGATATGTGAGCGGACCGATTCGTTCGCCAATTTCACCGTGCCGACTTCGGCATGAACCCTGTGAAGTTGGCCGTCACGCGTCGGGTTTTCAACCTCAGACCTGCGGCAAATGGGGGCTTCGTATTTTAAAGGATGAAACATTCCAGCTTTTTTTTTGCCCATCGCAGATCGCCGGTCTATATTCGCCGCTTCATAACCAATTTAAGGGAGAGAGAAATGATTACAGCCATCAGCCCAATCGACGGGCGCTATGCATCCAAAGTATCCGAACTCACCGAATGTTTTTCAGAATATGCCCTGGTCCGCAACCGCGTACGCGTGGAAGTGCTTTGGCTCATCGCGCTATGTGCTGAATCGGGCATTCCAGAATGCCCCGAATTGACGACGGAACAAAAAACGTTGCTCATGGGCATTGTCGAAGATTTTACCCCCCAAGAAGCCGAAGCGGTTAAGACGATCGAGCGGATCACCAACCATGATGTGAAAGCTGTTGAATATTATCTAAAACAGAAAATCGAAGGCACCACGCTCGAAGGCCTCTCCGAGTTTCTGCACTTTGCTTGTACCTCCGAAGACATCAACAACCTCTCCCATGCCCTCATGCTGAAAGATGGTTTGGCTGCGCTGTTGCCGTATCAGCAGGAAATTATCGACCAGCTCAAAGCCTTTTCCAACGATTGGAAAACTGTATCCATGCTGGCCCGCACGCATGGTCAGACCGCCTCGCCGACCACGCTGGGTAAAGAGCTGGCTGTCTTTGCCGACCGCCTCGCCTTTCAGAAGCAGAAAACGGAGGCCGTCGAAATCCTAGGGAAGCTCAACGGGGCCGTTGGCAACTTCAACGCGCATCTTTCCGCATATCCCGACGTCGATTGGGTCGCCCTCGCCAAAGGCATCATCGAAGACGACCTTGGCCTGAAACAAAACCTCTTCACCACGCAGATCGAGCCGCATGACTATATGGCCGAAATGTTCGATGCCCTCAGCCGCTTCAATACCATTGTGGTGGATATCGACCGCGACATCTGGACCTACATTTCCATGGGCTACTTTGGTCAGAAAACCATCAAAGGAGAGGTTGGATCCTCCACCATGCCGCATAAGGTTAACCCCATCGACTTCGAGAACTCAGAAGGCAACCTCGGAATGGCCAATGCGCTCTTCGGGCACCTTTCCGCAAAGTTGCCGGTTTCGCGCTTGCAGCGCGACCTCACCGACTCCACCGTGCTCCGCAATATGGGCGTTGGCTTTGGGTACAGTATGATTGCTTATCTCTCCACCCTCAAAGGATTCAGCAAGCTCAAGCTGCGTGAGAAAAACCTTGCTACCGACCTCGACAACGCCTGGGAAGTGCTCGCCGAGCCCATCCAGACCGTCATGCGCAAAGCCGGCATTGAGAAGCCCTACGAAAAACTGAAAGATCTAACCCGTGGGCAGGATAAAATCACCCGCGAAGTCATTCAGGAATTTGTTAAAGGCCTTGAATTGGACGAGGCCGACAAACAGCGCCTGCTCGAAATGTCCCCCGCCTCCTATATTGGAATGGCAGAGACCATCGTGGATGGTCTTGATTAATCATTCATAGCCATGCGTTGTCTAAAGGCCCGGTTCCAACCGGGCCTTTTTGTTTTTCCAAGGAGCCCCGCGCGTATTTAGTGCTATTATAATTTGGATGTAGGGGCACCTCGCAGGATAGCATAGGCGGCTTATGAACCGGATCGATCGACTCACTTCCATCATTCTCATGCTGCAAAGCCATCGGGTACTGACCGCCGAAAAAGTGGCCGCCCATTTTGAGATCAGTGTACGCACGGTTTATCGCGACTTTGCTGCATTGGGCGAGGCTGGCGTGCCCATCATGGCCGAAGCCGGCGTGGGCTACAGCCTGGTCCGGGGCTATAATGTTCCGCCCATCATGTTCACCGAAGCCGAAGCGGCCGCTCTTTTCATGAGCGGTGCAATTGCCGATAAATTTGGCGATGATTCATTGAAGCAAAGTCTGAACGGCGCACTGCTAAAGGTCCGCGCCGTACTGCCGGATGGGCATAATACCTATCTCAACCAGCTCGATTCCCGTCTGGAGATTTGGGAGCGACAGCAAGGCTCCTCCGACCAACAATCGCTGATTCCGGTTCAGGAAGCCATTGTGCGAAAACGCTGCATCCAGATTTGCTATAATGCCGGCGGGCGGGGCGAGCTGACGGAGCGTACGGTTGAACCGCTGGGACTCATGTTCTATAGCCGGCAATGGCACCTCATTGCCTGGTGCCAATTGCGGAAAGATATCCGCGACTTCAGGCTGGACCGGGTGACCCGCTGGAAGATCCTTGAAACAACCTTTACGGGGCACGCGGATTTCTCGTTGGAGCACTATCTTCAGGATATTGATGAAGAGCCTGCGCTGATCCCCGTTCAGCTCGAATGCGAGCGCTGGGTCTACGAGCGTATGCAGCACGAAAAGCCCTGCCAAGTTCTATCTACACAGGAGCTTCCCGAAGGCCGTCTATTGGTCGAGGCCAACGCATATTCGTTGGTATGGCTCGCCCTCTGGGTGATTGGGGCCGGGGGCGCCGCTCTCGCTCGAAAACCGCCCGAACTCCGGAAGCGGGTGGCCGAAGAAGCGGCAAAGATCATGGAACAGCATCGCTGAACCCAAAAAAACAGAAACGCTCCTGACATAGGGTTGTCAGTCGCCTGTGAAATAACTTTGGGTATGCGACAGGAAGTGCCTGCCGCTCAGTTACAATAACACCGAACAGGAGAGAGTATGAACAAAGAAACCCAAGGGTGCGATTTACCCCCCGGAACCATGTCATGGTCAGAATTAATTACATCCGACAAAGAGGGCTGTTTGGAATTTTATACCCAACTGTTTGGCTGGGAAACGGAAAATATGGAACTGCCAGGGGGAGCCGTCTACACCCTGTTTAAAGTAGGCGAGCGGCCGGTGGCAGGCTGTTTTCAGCCAGATGCCGATTCCAAGACGCCCCCGATGTGGCTGAGCTATGTGAACGTTGCGGACCTCGATGCCACCGTCAAGAAGGCACAAGAACTCGGAGCGGCGGTCATTAAGGAACGTATGGATCTGCCCATGGGCAGCTTTGCCATCATCAGCGATCCGCAAGGCGCCGTTCTCGCGTTCTGGCAAGGGGCTGGCACCGCCAGCTAAAAAACCTGGAGCTCGGTTCATTAAACTCGGCCACTCGACGGGGAGCCATGAAGAAAATAAAATCAAACGACTGCACTGCAGATATGGGTTCGCCCTCTATTTTCTTCATGGCTCCTTCTTTTTAGGGGTTAAACAAAGGGGGTCGCCTTTGTTTGGCCCTTTTTCATTGCAGTAGGCCGCTTGAACATTATCCTCAGGCAGAAACGAGGAGATTTCCATGTCCAACACCTTTCAAGCCTATCAAATCCTTGCCGTAGAGCAGAAGGCGGTCCTGCAGCAACTCACGGAACAGGACCTGATGGATGGCGACGTCACCGTGCGGGTTGAATACTCCGGGCTGAACTATAAAGACGGCCTGGCACTCACCGCCAAAGCCCCCATTGTTCGGTGTTTCCCCCTAATTCCCGGCATCGACTTTGCCGGCACCGTCATGGCTTCCGAAAATCAGGCCTTTCAAAAAGGCGATCCCGTGCTGCTCACCGGATACGGTGTGGGCGAATCGCATCACGGCGGCTTCAGCGAGCGGGCTCGCGTGAAGGCCAGCTGGTTGGTGCCGCTCCCCAAAGGAATGACCACCCGGCAGGCGATGGCCGTCGGGACAGCAGGTTTCACCGCGATGCGCTGTGTAATGGATCTCGAAAAATATGGCATTGCTCCCTCCGACGGAACCTTGCTCGTGACTGGTGCCGCCGGTGGGGTCGGCAGTATTGCCCTAGCCATTCTCTCGCACCTCGGCTATCGCGTGGCCGCCGTCACGGGCCGCCCCGAGGAACGAGCCTATCTCGAAGCATTAGGTGCCGCCGAAGTGCTGGATCGGGCTGCCTTTTCTGAAAAGGCACCCCCGCTGGCCCGAGAGCAATGGAGCGCCGCCATCGATGTGGCCGGCGGAAACACCCTCGCCAACGTCCTCAGCCAGATCCAACAAGGCGGCGCCGTCGCCGCCTGCGGTCTGGCAGACTCCATGAAACTTCCCGCCACCGTCGCGCCCTTCATCCTGCGTGGCGTTGCACTGCTTGGCATCTCCTCCGTCATGACCCCCATGGCCCTGCGCCAAAAAACGTGGGCCCGCCTGGTCCGAGATCTCGACCTTCAAGCGCTCGAAACGCAGTCCAACGAGATCTCCCTCGCCGAACTCCCCGCCGCTGCCGAAGCCATTATCGCCGGAAAAATACGCGGCCGCACTCTCGTTAAAATCGGCTAAAATCCACGCCTGATTAGACGCGAATAATGACCAATTTAGGCCAGGATGCACGAGGACAGTTCCAATCCTTGGAAAATCGGTAGCTACGATCCTTGATCGCGGACCGGCGAGATCATGGATCTCACCTATAGCAACGCTTCGTTTGCAACCCTGGGATCGGTTGGGAGAACGAAGTGAAGATTTCATTTTTTCGGGGTATTTATTCCTTCCGTAAGCGAGCCTGTTGATGTGCCTCTCCCACCATGTTGAACGTTTCCTTCCACTCCTCTCTGAGCAGGGCTTTGAATTGGAGGATGGGGGCAAGCGGCGGGAGCAGGCGGTCGGATGCTTTGATTGGCCCGACCTCATTTTGATACGACCAAAGCATATCGATGTATTCGGGCCGGCGGCCCATTGATATCAGGAGCGGCGGCTGGCCGCAGCGTAGGAGGGGAAGGTTCGCAATGAGCCGGGCAACGCGTCCATTGCCATCGAAAAACGGGTGGATTCGTACGAAGCTCAAATGGCACCATGCATATACATTGATCGCTTTCAGTTCCGAGTCGGCTGAGCTTAGTTTACGGTTGAACTCTTTGATCCAGCGGGTCATCAGCTTTGGAGTGTCGGACGGGGTGGCATATTCCATGTAAACCGGTTTGCCGTCACGGAGTCCGGTTGTGCCGTTATGCTCACGCTTCCAGTTTCCAATGGGCCGCAAGCTGTCGATCGCGCTTTTCTGCATAACGCAACGGTGGAGGTTGAACAGATCTTCCGCGGCTATTTTTTCTTTATTCATTAAATCATAGATCAGCTCAATGGCCTTGGCATGGCCGTACACCTCTTCATGATCCTTCAGGGATTTCCCGCTGATCGTTAGTCCCAGTTCTAGCACCTTGATGGTATCGCCCAGCGTCAACGTATTGCCTTCGATCGCCGTAGAGTCATGCGTCCACAGGGCTGCAATCTGTTTGATCAGGGAGGACTGAATATCCTTGGGCAAACCTGCGTAGAACAGTTCGGGTTTCCGGCAGGCCCGATCGCGGTTGCGCAGGAATGAAAAGACGGCGTTGTAGGAAATAGAAAGGTTATATTTTTGGCTCAGGAAGTCTGAAATTTCGCGATAACTGACGCCTTGCTCCCGCAGATCCCGAATTTCTTTTTCATACTGGGCCAATTTGGATGCGGTTGCTTTCATGAGGAGACATTAATACCTAGCACTGGGTGTCACAATGAAATTTTAGATATAAAGAACGAAAATGATGTGACAAATCCGCAGCCATTCTGAGGGAACCGATGCGAGAGAGGGACCGGATGGTTTTTCTGAACAAACAACCAATGGGTTTTAGAGGGATAACGTCCCTGTTGTCCGTGGCGAATTAGGGTTCCCCGTTCTGTTGGCTTTTTTTCGTAGAATGATTTCAGTCAGAATGATGGGCAGGTAGAATGATTTCCCCGGAAGGTCGGAGTCTTTAATTATTCTGCCTCAAAATCATTCTGCCT